>JBEIUM010000226.1:0-4442 GCA_040374385.1 Sediminibacterium sp.
GTCTTGATAAAACGGTTACAGCACAAGGCAACTCTGATGATCGTTTACTGGAACGCCTCGAGGCATATAAGCAAGCAATTGATCGCTTAATTGAATATACTGGAGTGCCACAATTAGCTACAGTACCAGCAATTGTTGCTAATGCAAAAAATACAGGCTTTTTTTCTGTATGGCTCAAAGTGTTTGATTCTGTTCCTGTAGTTAAGGCTGCATTAATTGATTGTCCTGACTTTCATTTGGCATCAACTAATAGTTTTAACGCTGCTTATCAACTTACTGACCGTAACCCTTTAAATATCGCTGACCCCATCTAAACCCATGAAATAAAACATGCAATTACAAGCTGGCTACATATTAGAATCAGTTCGAGATGCACTCAACGCTTATGCAAAGCGGCATGAGAAGTTACCTGCATTGCATGGATTGTTAAGGTCACTAAGCACATTTGAAGTGCAAACCGGTATTAATCTTGAAACACCGGCTAATCCACCATCCATATTTGCTGTTGCATCGAATATTATAACAAGAGGATTGCCCACTTTGGCAAGTGTGCATCTGGAAGAATACTTTGCTTATAAATTAGCTGTAACACAAAGGCAGGATAATACAGCCAGAGGGAAAGTTGCTTTTCCTTTCATGAATGTGGATGAAGATAATGAACACGGCCAGTCACTTTTCAAGGCATTACACACAATAGACCCAAGAGCAAAGAACAGAAGCCAGTACCTCAAAGTAAGTGATGTTGACAGCAGTTTTGAACGCAGCTTTCTGCTAAAACTATTGCCCGAAAAACAGGCATTTCTGGCTCAGCTTTTAGAAAAGCAAAGAACCCGTAGTTCTTTCACCCGTGACAATAATCAGGGAAGGGTAGATTTTAGCCTGGAAATACCTTACGATTTTAAAAAGAGCAGAACCAACCGTTATAACAGTCAGGTGCAGATTAAGCATCACAAGACTTATGTGATTGAGGTGGATGGCAAAAAGTACCACACGGATTTATTGGACGACCTGAAAGATTTTGAAATTGCTCAGCTGTCACGAAACATCAGCCATATCACAGAAGACAGGGTGTACAAAGATGTAGAAGAATTTATTCGCACAATTGAAGCGGAAGATTTTATACAGCAGGCACAGGATAACTACAGCAACGATGATTATTTATTGAGCAGTCTTACTTCCTTATGTCTTGCCCCCTTCGGTATGGCAAGGCTTCAAAGGGTGGTACTGCAATATTTAATGGCTCATTATGATGCTGCAATCACCAAGCAAAAGATAAAAATTGCTGTTGCAGAAAGAGACCTGCCTTGTGCAATAGCGGCATTTGATGACCTTTCGCTATTGCTGCATACCCTCAATGATTTAGCTCAAACACAAATTCATATCCCTGCATTCGAGGTGCAAGTTTTCACTTCGCCTGAATTTATGGACCATCCACTGCATAATGGCAAATCAGTAGCTCCTCTTACTGCTTTGAACGCTGCGGATTTCGACCTTGTTATTGATATTTCGGTATTGCGGAGATTGTCTGTTTTTAAAGATGATTTTCCGCCTTCGCATAATACAATTGTTAGTCGCAATGCTCATTACATACACTACAAAACCAATACAGGAGTAGTATCAGCACCTTCGGTACTATACAGGCCATTGGTAAACCAATTGCAGAATGAAGTTTTTGAGCCTATTGCTGAAACATCTGAACTACTTAAAAAATTATTGCAGGACATATTCCGTAAACTCGATTTCCGGGTAGGACAACTTCCTATCCTCAATCGGGCAGTACAACTTAAATCGGTCATTGGTTTGTTACCAACGGGTGGCGGTAAATCACTTACCTATCAGTTGGCTGCCATGCTGCAACCCGGCACAACCATTGTCATTGATCCGATTCGTTCCTTGATGATTGACCAGTACAATGGTTTGAAAGAACTAAGCATTGATAAGTGTGAGTTCATAAACTCTACCCTGACTACTGCCGAAAGGAATTTCAATCAACATGAATTATTGGCGAAAGGCCAGTTGCAGTTCTTATTCGTTTCGCCTGAACGTTTTGTAATTGATGATTTCAGGAAAGCACTTGACAATGCACGGAAAGACGGACATTGTTTTGCTTATGCGGTGATTGATGAAGTGCATTGTGTTTCTGAGTGGGGGCATGATTTCAGAACACCTTACTTAAACCTTGGCGACAATGCTCAGGAATATTGCCTTACCTACAGCGGCAATTCAATTCCGCTGTTTGGATTAACTGCTACTGCATCTTTTGATGTGTTGGCGGATATTGAAAGAGAGTTGAACATAAAGGAAGATGATGGCAACGCAGTGGTTCGTTTTGAAAACAGCGTAAGAGATGAAATCAACTACCTTGTAAAGGAAGTAACCAACACCTACGAAGGGTTAGACAATCTGACCGAGAAAGCCATCAGGGAGGGTATTGGCAAAAAGAAACAGGATGCCATTTTTGGTTTAATAGGCGATAAGCAAACGGTTCTGCAAACATTTAATCAGCCACCGGCAATTCAAGAAATAATTGAGCACTCCTTTAAAAGCTATTTGCCCATTACCACAAGGCAGGAATGGCTGCAAAAGGCAGGTAGCGAAACCGAAGCCCTGAAACAATATGAAGGCATACTGTTTAATAAACTCCATATTTCCACAGATGCTTTTGCTGTGCAAAAGAAGGATGAAACAACCCTATATCAATATGGGATGATTGTATTCATGCCACACAGGCAAGGTTGGTTAGGCATACGAAATGGTTACAATTCGCATGGTGTATTTGATAATCCGGGATATGTATTGATTGAACAGGACGATCAAAAGGCAATACATTTTTACAATTCTGAAACCTTAGGCTACTTCATGGGAAGTGGCGATGATGATAATGCCGATAAGGTGGATGAAGAATCATTCCATCACCTCGAACTATTCAAGGATAATGAGGAATCGGTAATGGTGGCTACTAAAGCGTTTGGCATGGGTATAGACAAGCCGAATGTGCGAATTACCATTCACATCAATATCCCACAGTCCATTGAATCATTTGTGCAGGAAGCAGGTCGTGCCGGTCGTGATGGTAAGGTTTCAGCCTCCGTTATTCTGTTTAACAACGACCAGTTACGCATTACATCCAAACCTAAAGATCCCTATCATTTGGATAAGGATGTACTCATGTACTTCCATAAGAACTCCTTTAAAGGTCAGGTGAAAGAAAGGGTAATGATTCATGAACTGAGAAGCAGAATAACTTACCCGAATACCAATAACCTACAAATGCTCATTGACCAACTCAATGACCTGTTTGGAACAGATGATGTGCAATTTGCCATCAAATTAGGCGGTCCCAATCATCGCAACCGCATTTTCATTAATACTATCACCGGCACAAGCATCGGCTATGTTTTTCTCGATAATCAAAACACAGGCATATACCACGATTTCGGAAACGATGCATTCTGTTACCAACTGGTAGACTGGTTAAAAACAAATCTGCCTTTCACTGCAATTGTTGGGGTTGATAGTATTCGGTCATGGCTCGATCAGGTGGTAGTGAATACACAGCACCAAATGGGCTTGGAAAGAATGTTGGCTGACATGGCTACAGGTGATACAAAATCACTACCTGTTCCCTTTACCAACCGTTTCTATTCCAAGAGGGCAAAGTCTAAAATGTACTTCAACCTCAATCAGGAACATTTGCAAAAAGTGGTGGCTACAGCCGCTATTCAGCAACTGATTGCCGCAAACCTTACTTCACCCGCTTCTGTAGGCGGATTGTTGAAGGATGCAGTTTTTGATGGCTTGGATTATCCCGACTTTGTTGAATCATTGAACATAGCAAATGAACAGGCAAAGCAGAGGCTCCTGAATTTGGAAGATGAGCAGTCATTGGAACTACAACGGGCTTATTTTATTCCCCGTAGTCAGGACGATACCGCCAAAGCCATTTACCGCTTGGTATCTATTGGCATCATTGGTTCATATACCATTGACTATCAGAATAAGCTATACACCATCCAATTCACCAAAAAGACTGACCCGGATTATTACCGTTCACTCGAAGAATTGATTTCCCGATACACTTCTAAAAATGTGGCTAAAAGGGAAATTGAGAAACTGAAGAAGGCTGCCAGCAAAGAAATAAAAGCGGGGAAAGCAACGGTTATCAGTAAGTGCCTCGAATACCTGACAGATTTTATCTACGGCAAAATCAAAGAAAAACGTTTACAGGCCATTGATGATATGGTAAGGCTATGCCAAACCTCTATCAATATTGCCGACCCGTTGGAGCAAAACAAGTATGTAAAAGATGAAATCTATTACTACTTCAATGCAAAGTACTCAAGACGCAAATTCATTGAACGTACCCGAAGTGGCGATTTGGACGCTTCCATGCCCGATGATTTGGATGATGAATTGCCGGTAGATGAAATCATTGAAAAATA
>JBEIUM010000282.1:0-2872 GCA_040374385.1 Sediminibacterium sp.
AACGGCATAATGATAAAGACCGGCAACGGTTACGGATGTTTGGACTTTGATCTTAAGAACACGAAGGACAAAGAAATATTCAACAAATGGATGGGTATAATCAGCAATGAAGCACCCGACATACTCAATAACCTATTTATAGAGCAAACAAGGAACAAAGGGTATCATGTATGGATGAAGTACGCTAACCTACCGACAAAGACCGCCCTGGCAGAATCACCCGAAGGAAGTGAAGTCATTGCCCTATACTCCAACGGGCCGGTAGTTTATACCTACCCAACACCTGGTTATACCGAATGGCATCAGTCTATGGCTGATGTGGAGGAACTAAACGAAGGGCAATTCAACTACCTTATTGAAGTTTCACAATACTTTAACGAGTATGAAGCAAAGTATGACCCAAGTAGGAAAGCAGTAAGCTATCCAGTCGGATATGAGCAGCAGTTGTCCGAATATGACGGACATCTGTCCGATGATGATTTCGATGCAATTCTGCACGAAATAGGACTATTCCCGGTAGATACATACCGTTACTCAAAGAAGGATAAATTCACCGCCTACAGGCGCACAGGAAGCGAATCAGCCGGTATATCCGCAAAGGTGTACTATCAATCACGCAGGGTGATGATATTCAGCGCATCATTGCACACCTTCCCGAACTGGCACAACCGACATGAATACCCCGTATGGTCGCTACCGCCATCATTTCTGCTATTCTATCAACTGAACAGGGATTGGAAAGCAGTACTTAAAAGAATAGGCATTGAAGATGCAGCCAACGGCTACCCAATGGGTATTTTTCCACAGAGTGTTGAAAAGTCTATAAGGGAAGTTGCAGCCGAAAAATCACTACACCCCGAATTTCTTTTCACCGCTGGACTATTTACCATAGCGTCACTTGCCGGTAACTGCTACGTATCCGACCTGCCCGATGAAACAAAAAATATCATCTTTGCCATAATGATTGCCCCGGTATCAGTAGGTAAAACACCGGCATTTCGTGCAATGTGCGAAAACCCACTCAAAGACCTGATGGCAAGGGAGGATAAAGAATATGAATCCGATGTACAGCAATGGACAAAAGAACGTGCCGATGCCAACGCTAACAAGCAGCCATTCAACAAAGCACATCCCAAGCGGTTCATCCCATTTGCAGTTGACGGCACCACAGAGGGGTATATCGGGCTAATGCAGGATCAGTCAGCCGGTATGGGTATCTATCACGATGAAGCAGAAACAATCCTTAATGCAGGGGCGCACAAAGCCAATAACGATGCCATTTCATTCTTTACCCAAGCGTTCAGCGGTGGGCGGTACACGCAAATCAGAGCCGACCGGACAAAGGAACGTGTAGTAAAATCCCTTAATATGTCGCTGCTAATGGGTACACAACCATCACGGCTGAAAAACCTATTCGGGGCAGATCGCATCCAGTCGGGGTTTGCATCCAGGTTCCTGCTCGTACAAACCGATTACCTTAAACTGAAAGAAGATGTTTCCGCTTTCGCAGAAACCCGGCAAATGTGCCAGGAGTGGAAAGACATCCTTATCGAACTCTACAAGCGAAATAAAGAATACTGCAAAGGCGATACGGCACCAATCAAGATTGTCATCACCGATGAAGCACGGCCCATACTGGATAAGTACTATCAGCAGCAGCGTAAAGATGCCAACAAGCGGCACGAAAACAAGGCAGAGGACTATGTTATGGGAACAGAGGCGAAGATGTCAGCGTATTACTTTCGTTTCTGCCAACTCATCGCCATCGCCAACAATTCATTCATGCCGATCATCAATACCCAAGTGGCTGAACTTGCATGGCGGCTGTATCGGTGGTATGCGGAATCAACGGTTAATATCCTTGCAGGGATATACACCGAGAATGAATCAGGACTGCCGGCTGATTTACGGCTACTTATGGATAATTTACCGGCTAAATTCACCACAAAGGAAGCCGAAGCACTTTGCATCCGGCTCAATGTCCGGCCAAAACGATTCATTGATTCCATGCGCAGACCTGACTTTGCCAGGCACTTCAAACGCATCGCGCACGGTCAGTATGAGAAACTGATATAAAGATTTTCGATAGACAAATCCGACCCCCGGTGTTTCTACACTGGGGTTTTTTATTCCATGTGAGGTGCAATTATGCTGCAATAATTGCGTCAAAATTGCGATAATTGCAGCCACTGCAATTTTATAACCTATTGATATTCATAGCGTAACTGCCAATAATTGCATAATTGCGCAATTTTCTAAGATAATAATAATAATATCTCTTTATATTTTTAGGCTAATATAGGAATAGGGGAAATGCAATTTTACTGCAATTTTGCAATTTTCCCTGACAATCAATGAGTTACGTGCAATTTTGGTGCAATTATCTGCAATTTTGTGCAATTTTGGTAGTTTGGATGGGATAGCGGTAACTTTGTAAACTACAAATTGATTCAGATTGCCGCATAAGAAAGGACATACGAACAACCCACATGGCAGACCGAAGGGTACACCAAACAAGGCCACAAAGACGGTTAGGGAGCATTTCGCCCATGCTTTCAACCTGCTCCAAGAATCGGACACAGCTAACCTGCACCAATGGGCGCAATCCAACCCAACCGAATTTTACCGACTTGCATCCAAACTAATACCGATGCAGGTGAGCAATGATCCGGAGAATCCGATGCCCAGCGTTATCATCCAAATCATCCCCGACCCGGAATGTAAACCCATTGAATGATATTTCGGACATTAACCGACACAACTTAACTCAATGAATGAAAAGCAATGCACAGTATGTGAAAAACTATGTTGTAGGTTAAAAATGGATTTCTCCAAATCTTTTTGTTACTTTTGTGAACACAAAGCCAAACCC
>JBEIUM010000209.1:0-4907 GCA_040374385.1 Sediminibacterium sp.
TCCCTATGCGCAGGCGCTGCTGGGTGTCGAATCCAGGTTCGGCCATGAGTCGCTTGATCTCGGCAATGGCGCCTGGTGTCAATTGAACGGGTATTTCAGTAAGTATTTCCATGGCTTCTTTCAAAACACAAAGGTACAATGAAGGGAACGACTTCCCAAATGATCCAATTAACTAAATGCCTATCAGCTAATTAAATATTAATATAAAACCCTAACCTTTATGGTATGCTTCACTTCGCGCAGCAAGCCCATCGCCTTTTGCGAAAGTCGCTTATCTACATCCAGCACTACATAGCCAATGCGGGGATTGGTAGTTAGGTATTGTCCAACAATATTGATGTGGTTTCCTGACAAAGCTGCATTGATGGCAGTTAGAACGCCCGGCACATTTTTATGGATATGTAAGATACGATGGGCATTTTCTACCGGAGGCAGTGCCAGCGCCGGCACTGAATGGGAGCCCGCAGTGATGCCACGTTCGAGGTATTGAAACATTTTCATGCTCACATCGGCCCCTATGTTCTCTTGTGCTTCCTGTGTGCTGCCGCCGATATGAGGTGTCAACAAAACATTGGGTAAGCCTTGCAGCGGACAATCAAATGTATCGCCATTTTTTTCCGGTTCGAAAGGATAAACATCGATGGCAGCACCTCCGATCGCCTCCTGAACCAACGCCACTGCGAGGGCATCCAGATCTACGACTTCGCCGCGTGCATAATTGATCAGAATAGCACCCTGTTTGGCTGATTTTAGTACCGAGCGATTGATCATGTGCTTGGTTTGTGGTGTCTCCGGCACATGCAATGAGATGATATCAGAACGACCCATCAGGTCTTTCAGGCTCTTCGCCGCCATGGCATTACCGAGTGGCAAACGTGTTTCAATGTCATAGAACAAAACCTTCATGCCGAGTGATTCTGCCAATACACTCACTTGTGAGCCGATGTTTCCATAACCAATGATGCCCATCGTCTTTCCCCTCAATTCAAAACTGCCCCGCGCATCTTTCATCCAAATACCTTCATGGGCCGCCTTGTTTTTATCGGGAATGCGACGTATCAGCATAATGGCCGCCCCCATAACGAGTTCAGCCACACTGCGGGTATTGCTGTAAGGTGCATTGAAAACCACAACACCCGCGTCGGTGGCGGCTTCAAGGTCTACCTGGTTTACGCCAATGCAAAAACAACCTATTGCCTGTAATTTAGGAGCAGCCGCCAGTACTTTCTTCGTAATGCGTGTCTTCGATCGAATGCCCAGCAGGTGCACATCTTTCAACTCCCGAATGAGCTCTTGCTCACCGAGGGCACCTGATATTTTGCGAACATTTGTATACCCGTTTTGTTTGAAAAGACGGATAGCCGCATCACTGATGTTCTCTAAAAAAAGAATATGGATGCGTTCTTTTGGAAAACTGGTAATAGATGGCTGCGTCATGACTTCAAAAATAAATGTAAATATCTCTAAAAGAAACATCTACTTATCCACCTTGCTGCTGAACTGGGTGGCACTGGATTATATTTGTAATTATTACATTCTCTTTTAGAATGCACCGTTATATGCTATTGGCCCTTACTACGATGCTGCTGTTATCCTGTGACCCGGGGACTGATACCACGGGGAAAGATAACATCACGACTGCTACTCGTTCTGCCGGGATCAGCCCGGAAGAAAAAGAAAATTACCGTAAGGCGATACTACCCATGTATCAATCGATGCTGTTAAACACAGGATTCAGTGGTGGCATCTTATTGGCAAAAAATGGAGAAATCATCTTCGAAGATTATCAGGGACTTTACAATCGCTCGACCCGTCAATCCATTGACTCGAACAGCACTTTTCACCTGGCATCCATTTCCAAAACATTTACTGCTTCCGCCATCCTACGTCTTTATGAACAGGGTAAGTTGAACCTGAATGATCCCGTAGAGACCTATATCCCTGGCTTCCCCTATAAGGGCATTCGTATTCAATTACTTTTGAATCACCGGAGTGGATTACCAAAATATGAGCACTTCATGAACGATACAGGTACCCGACTGGTACGCGTAAAAAACAAGCGGGGTAAGTGGATCTATAAAAAAGTGTATTTCCGAGATCCCAACCGATTTAAAGGCTTAGCCACCAACCGGGACATACTGGATTATATGATTCGCCATAAGATTCAACCGGTAGCTTCACCCGATTCCCGCTATCAGTATTGCAATACCAACTATGCGCTACTCGCCATGGTGATCGAAAAAGTGACCGGCAGATCCTATCCAGACTACCTGAAAGATAGTCTTTTCACCCCCCTCGGTATGCAAAACAGCTTTGTCTTCAGCCTGCGTGATACGGGAAGCTATGTACCTTCCTATAACTACCGAAATGCCCCTTACCCCCTGGAAACGATGGACGTGGTATATGGTGATAAAAATGTTTATAGCACGGTTCGAGACCTCCTAAAATGGGATGAAGCCTTGAAAAAAGGGCGATTTGTGAGCCTACGTACCCTTCAAAACCTGGCCTACCAGCCGTACAGCCACGAAACTAAAGGCAATCGGAACTATGGACTGGGCTGGCACCTGTATTTCCCCCCCAATGAGGCCCCGGTAATCTATCACAATGGCTGGTGGCATGGTAATAACACCGTTTTCAAGCGCATGGTCAGCAACGATGCGGTGGTCATCATCCTGGGTAACAAATTCAACCGGAATATATGGGCAGCAGGAAAATTAAGCTCCGTATTCAGCGGCATAACTGATACGACCCTGCTGGAAGATTAGTTCTAACTAAGGCTGAATCAGGTCCCTTTTCCAAGGGGTTTTTTAACCAATTCCCTTATTTTTGCAGACTTTTAAAATAGACCAGACATACTATTGCTTATGACGCAGCTATTCATTTACGCGGTTCCGGTTATGGGTATTATCGGACTGCTGTATACCTTGATTAAGTTTAACTGGGTTTCCCGCCAGGATGCCGGTACCGACCGGATGAAAGAGATCAGTAATTACATAGCCGAAGGCGCTATGGCTTTCCTGAAAGCAGAGTACAAGATCCTCACTTACTTCGTGATCATCGTCGCCCTTTTATTGGGTGTGATGGGTTATTCTGATAAAAATAGTCACTGGAGCATCGCAGTTTCCTTTATCATTGGAGCCCTCTTCAGTGCCCTGGCTGGTTTCATCGGAATGAAAATAGCCACCCGCGCCAATGTACGGACTGCTCAGGCTGCCCGTACCAGCTTAAGCAAAGCGCTTCAAGTATCCTTCACCGGCGGCTCAGTGATGGGTATGGGAGTGGCAGGTTTAGCAGTTTTGGGACTGGGTGGATTGTTCATCATTATACGCCAGTTACTGGCCCCGGGAGCAACTGTTGACAGCGAAGAAATGAAAAGAGCCATAGAAGTGCTCACCGGTTTTTCATTAGGTGCTGAAAGCATCGCCCTTTTTGCCCGTGTAGGCGGTGGTATTTATACCAAAGCCGCAGACGTAGGCGCCGACCTGGTGGGTAAAGTTGAAGCCGGTATCCCGGAAGATGATCCCCGCAACCCTGCTACTATCGCCGACAACGTAGGTGATAATGTAGGTGACGTAGCAGGTATGGGTGCCGACCTTTTTGGAAGTTATGTTGCTACGGTATTGGCTACCATGGTACTTGGTCGCGAAGTAACTGGTGCTAACCTACTGCCACTGGCTGATCAATTCAGCGGTATATCTGCCATCTTATTACCTATGATGATTGCAGGTGTTGGTATCCTCTTCTCTATTGTTGCTACTTTCTTTGTACGCATATCTGACAGTGCCGGTGTGAATACTTCCGGCGTTCAAAAAGCCCTGAACATGGGTAACTGGGGATCCATAATCCTCACAGCGATTGCCTGTTATTTTCTGGTAATCAACATCCTGCCCGATACGATGGTATTACGTGGGTTTCCTTTCACCCCCCTGGATGTTTTTGCCGCTATATTGGTGGGACTTGCTGTTGGAACGCTGATGAGTATCATCACGGAATATTATACGGCGATGGGTAAGCGTCCGGTAAACAGCATCATCAAACAATCTTCTACCGGTCATGCGACCAATATTATTGGCGGACTTGCCATTGGAATGGAATCAACCTTTTTACCGATACTGGTATTGGCAGGAGGAATTTATGGTTCTTACTATTTCGCAGGTTTATATGGTGTAGCCATTGCAGCTGCCGGTATGATGGCAACTACTGCTATGCAATTAGCCATTGATGCTTTCGGTCCGATCGCTGACAATGCCGGTGGTATTGCTGAGATGAGTGAATTACCTAAAGATGTGCGTGAAAAAACAGATATTTTAGATGCGGTTGGTAATACCACTGCTGCAACAGGTAAAGGTTTCGCTATTGCATCAGCAGCCCTGACAGCTCTGGCACTATTCGCTGCCTTCGTAGGTATTGCAGGTATTTCCGGCATCGATATTTATCATGCTGATGTACTTGCCGGTTTATTCGTTGGTGGTATGATTCCTTATCTTTTTTCCTCGCTGGCCATTCGTGCTGTTGGGGAAGCGGCCATGTCGATGGTGGAAGAAGTGCGTCGTCAGTTCCGCGAGATTCCTGGCATTATGGAGGGTACCGGCAAGCCGGAATACGATAAATGTGTTGCCATCTCTACCGAAGCATCCCTCAAAAAAATGTTGTTACCCGGCGCCATCGCGATTATCAGTCCGCTGGTGATTGGTTTCTCCCTGGGAGCTGAAGTATTAGGTGGATTCCTTGCCGGTGCTACAGTGAGTGGTGTATTGATGGGTATGTTCCAGAATAACGCGGGTGGTGCTTGGGATAATGCCAAGAAATCATTTGAAAGTGGCGTCGAGATTAATGGAGAAATTTTCTATAAAAAGTCCGAACCACACCAAGCTTCTGTAACAGGAGATCGGGCGTCGTGTAGGGAA
>JBEIUM010000093.1:0-9565 GCA_040374385.1 Sediminibacterium sp.
AAGATCGTGTATTCAGTGCCATCTTTTAAAGTAAGCAGCAGACTTTTACAATCATATCCAATGATGGTCTTGTAAGCATTCAGAAAAGTAACCTGTATGCTATCATACTTTTTTATTTCCTGCTGCCACGCATCGCCCGCAAGCTTTGTGATGAATTTATTTGTACCGATCACACGGAGAACAGTTGCCTGCTGATTCGACTTGTCATAAATCAGGGATTGAAGAAATCCGGCACTCTCCATATCCGTCCGCATATCATTGCCCTTGATAAAAACCCGTTTGATTCCATTAAAAGCTACTGAACCGTTATCTGTCCAGCTACTATCCGGATTAACACGATAATCGACCGTACACTCCGCGACAATGCGCTGGGCAGCTACTGCAGTAGAAAAAAATACAGCAAGAAAACCTACTAGATGTATCAGACGTCGCATGGATGAATGTTTGATCCGGCAGATACAACCATAACAGCTGCGCCGGATTATTTTTTCTTACCCTCTGTTTTTGATTTAAGATCCTGCAGCTTTTTCTGACTTTCCAACATTTGCTCATAACGCTGCTGAAACTTACTCTTCGTTTTAGGCGTTTTTCGCTTCAAGTCAATTTCAGCCAAAATCTTATCATGGTTAATGATATAATGCTGTATAACAAACTGCAGACCAAGTGTAATGATATTGGATACGGTATAATACCAGGTAAGTGCAGAAGGGAGCCTATTGAAAATAAATAACAACATGAACGGGAAGATATACGGCATATACTTCAGGGCCGGATTATCCTGGGTGGGTGTCATGGCCATGTTGTAAATAGAAATCAAAAAGCTGGTCAATACCGCTGTTATGGTGAATAAACTCACATGTGCACCATACCCCGGGATAGAAAATGGCAGCGAAAAAATCGAGTCATACGAGGAAAGATCATTGCTCCACAAGAATGATTGTCCGCGCAGGTCAATATTGGAATTAAAGAAACTATACAATGCAAAGAAGATGGGGATCTGCAGCGCAGCAGGTATGCAACCGCCCAGTGGATTTACACCGGCTTCACGGAAGAGCTTCATCTGCTCCATTGCAAAGCCTTGCTGGTCTTCACCAAATTTCTTCTTTAACCCATCCAGCTCAGGACGCAATGCCTTCATTTTAGCACCACTGAGATAGCTGCTATAGGTAAGCGGTGAGGTCACCAGTCGAATGAAAAGCGTGAGCAATAAAACCACCCAGCCAAAATTGGCCACCCAACTGGAGAAGAAATTGAACACCGGCATGATGATGTACTTGTTGATGGGACGAACAAATGCATACATATTACGTCCGAGATCCACGATTTTCTCCATTTCAGGAGCTTCCTTTTGCAAAATGTAGAAGTCGTTGGGACCATAATAAAGACGAAGAGGTAAGTTGAGGGTGGCATTGGCGGAAGGAGTTGTTTGCAGCACTACATCAGCAGAAGCTAACTGAAGAGAAGAATCAGTCTTCCGTTCCCATTTGATTTCACCGCCTTTGAAAGATTGCTGATTTATCAAAGTAACATTGAAGAATTGTTGAACCATACTCACCCACTGCACCGGCTGAGAAAAGGTCCATTCATTTTTGGCAGAAATAAAATCAAACTGATTCCCCTCGGAAAAGCACATATTCGACATCTGTCGCTCATATTCAGTTGTTCTTTCCTGCTGAAAGCTGGCTCCACGCCATTGCATCTGAACAGTACCATTGTTGAGCAATTGTCCGGCACCTGCGATATCAATGTTCCAGTCAATATGATATTCATTCTTTTCGAGTGTAAACTGATGGCGCAACGATCTGCCATCTGCATTGGTCAATTCAAAAGTAACAGATTGACCACCCGTGGCGGTATTCTTTACCGGTAAAGCCGTAAAATTCAAATCGGTAGTGGGGGCAGATACATTGGAAGCAGTATTCACTGTATATGCCATTTTTCCTTGTTCCCCGAGAACCACCAACTGACCATTGGCAGTTTTATATTTTTTTAATTCTACCTTCTTCACCTGAGCGCCTTTACTACTCAGGGTAACTTTCACCAACTCATTCTCCAATACCACTTCTGTTTCAGCAGCCAAAGCATTGCTGGCAAAATTGCCGGCAGCAGTTATGCGACTGACAGAATCGCGGCGCAATGAATCGATGCGTGCCAGATTAGGATCGGCAGGTATACGCAACTTGGCCTGGGCATTCCGTACAGAGTCTTCTTGACGCTGACGAATAGCCTGCCATTCATTACTCTGCTTACTGGTGTACCAGAAATAGACAAAAAACAGAATACCTAATAATATAAAACCGATGACCGTATTCTTATCTGTATTCATACAGGGGGTTGTTGAGCGGCAAAGTTAGTATTTGGCGGTAAGATACAACGGGGAACTTTACCGTTTCCGGACTGAAAACAGCCATTTTTTCAAAAAATGACAGCTAATCCGGTCGTATCAGGATTAGCCGGGGCGTCGAGCTGTCAGTCCGGCGGAGGGAGACTTACCCCCGGCCTTTTGCTCATTGAACTTTCGGGCAGCTGCAATAAAGCTTACAAAAAGTGGGGCCGGCCGCTCAACTGTACTCTTCAGTTCAGGGTGATATTGCACACCAATGAAGAAAGGATGCCCCGGCAACTCCATAATTTCCACCAAACCGCTTTCCGGATTAACACCACTGGCCACCATACCTTTCTGGAGAAAATCTTCCAGATAACTATTATTGAATTCGTAGCGATGTCGATGTCTTTCATGTATCAGTGTTTCCCCATATATACTGTGCGCTAATGTATTGGGCTGGATGGCACAGGGATAGGAACCCAGGCGCATGGTGCCCCCCATCATACTGATCTTCTTTTGCTCCTCCATCATATTGATCACAGCATGGTTCGTATCGGGATCCATCTCTGTTGAGTGGGCGGCCGAAAGTCCTAACACATTTCGCGCAAATTCAATAACGGCCATCTGCATACCCAGACAAATACCGAAGAATGGCAAACCTTGTGTACGGGCATATTCTACTGCAATGATTTTTCCTTCAATACCCCTGTGCCCAAAACCCGGTGCCACCAGCAATCCATCGAAATGGCTCAGCTTCTCGGCAACATTTTCCTTGGTGATGAACTCACTGTGCACATTAACCACTTCTACCTTTACCTCATTGACCGCACCGGCATGAACAAAACTCTCCAGTATCGACTTGTACGCATCTTGTAATTCAATGTATTTCCCAATCAGACCTACCGTTACTTTGCTCCGCGGATATTTCAGTTTGTCGAGAAACCCTATCCACTTATTCAAATCGGGCTCCTGATAGCCGGAAACTTGTAATTTTTTCAGACAAATGAGATCTAATTTTTCGCGCAACATCAGCAGCGGCACTTCATAAATAGTGGAAGCATCCAGTGCTTCAATCACAGCCTCCTGCTTAACATTACAGAAAAGGGCGATTTTTCGCTTGATGTCATTGTTGAGCGGCTCTTCCGTGCGACAAACAATGATATCCGGGTGAACCCCGGTCTCAGACAGCATCTTAACACTGTGCTGCGTTGGTTTGGTCTTGAGTTCTTTGGCTGCCTTGAGGTAAGGTATCAAAGTCAGGTGAACGACCATCACATCTTCTTCCGGTAATTCCCATTGCAATTGACGCACTGCCTCAATAAAAGGTAAACTCTCAATGTCACCGACTGTTCCGCCGATTTCCGTTAAGATAATATCATATTGATCAGATTCCCCCAGCAACCGCATTCTGCGTTTGATTTCGTCGGTAATGTGCGGTACCACCTGCACTGTTTTACCTAAAAAATCACCTGCCCTCTCCTTATTGATGACTGTTTGATAGATTCTTCCGGTAGTAACGTTATTGGCTTGACTGGTATAGATACCTAAAAAACGTTCGTAGTGCCCGAGATCCAAATCGGTTTCTGCACCATCTTCGGTTACATAGCATTCGCCATGTTCGTAAGGGTTGAGCGTACCCGGGTCGACATTGATGTAGGGATCAAATTTCTGGATGGTGACGCGAAGACCACGGGACTGTAATAACTTGGCCAACGATGCGGCAATGATGCCTTTTCCGAGACTGCTGGTAACACCGCCGGTAACAAAAATAAACTTAGCCATATCATTTTATATAAATGAACGAGATACTTACAATAAATCCATAGGTTACTTCCTCCATAATAGGCACAAGGCCAAGAATTTCGCTGCGCGGGAAGCTGGTACGGATGACCAGAGGAAATGTTCGGAAATAGAATATTTCGGAGGTCGTACAAACCTAAACCAAAAAGCGGAAGCAAAAAAATAAGACCGGTAAAATGATACTTTCGGCAGGATAAAGTGTTAATTTAACGTGTACATCTTTTTGTGTTCCCACTTTGATCCTTACTTGAATACCACCCCATGAAAAAAATAAGCTTATTTTCTGCAGTCATCCTGTTTTCCACCTTGCTGGTGAGTCATCAGCCGGCACACTATAGGCCCGATCTGCTGACACCTGATTGTTATGTCAGTTGTTTCACCACAGAAGTCACAGATGGCTTTCGTATGGAAGCCATGTCACCGGCCTTTGCAGCTCTCCACCCCCTACCAAGAAAATACAAGGTGCAGCAGCCGAAGGGGGAAAGGATTCGTTTCCAGGCAAGCGATGGCACGGAAGCCTATGGTTATGAAATCAAGAGTAAGCGCCCTACCCAAAACTGGATTTTTGTCATTCAGGAATGGTGGGGTATGAATGAGAATATCATTCGCGAGGCAGAGGAACTGGCTGCTGAATTAGGAAATGTCAATGTACTTGCTTTAGATATGTATGATGGCAAAGTAGCTGCTACACCCGATAGTGCCATGAAACTCGTGCAGGGGGCTACCAGAGATCGGCTGGAAAAAATTGTTCGTGCCGGAATCAGTCATGCCGGTAGTTCCGCCAGAATTTTTACGATTGGCTGGTGCTTCGGAGGCATGTGGAGCCTGCAAAGTAGTTTACTCGCCGGTCAACAGGCTGCCGGATGTGTGATGTATTATGGGCGCCCGGAAAACAATCTTGAAAAACTGAAAACGCTTCAATGTGATGTGCTGGGTATTTTCGGCAGTAAAGACAGAAGTCCTTCACCGGAAATAGTGCGAAAGTTTGAAGAAGATATGCGAGTGACCGGCAAAAACTTGAGTCTTCATTTTTATGACGCTGGCCACGGTTTTGCCAACCCCAGTAATCCTGCTTTTGATCAGGTTGCAACAGCTGACGCTCGCAAAAAAGCACTGGCATTTCTGAGGGAACGCATGAAATAGTGAATCGGCGGACTGCCCTCAGTAGCTACCTTACATGTCGTCTTGTATCTTACGGTAGCTGGTGACAACGCCTTTAATGAGCGAGGAACTGAAGCCGCGGTGTTCCATCTCATTCAGTCCGGCAATGGTACAACCTTTGGGAGTAGTTACCTTATCGATCTCCTGCTCTGGGTGTGTTTTTTTGGTCAGCAATAATTCAGCAGCGCCTTTTACCGTTTGAGCAGCTATGAGGGAGGCGGTGGCGGCGCTAAAACCAATTTCAATGCCACCCTGGATATTGGCCCGAATATAACGCATGGCAAATGCAGTTCCACAGGCCCCTAATACGGTAGCAGCATCCATTAGTTTCTCTTCAATTGTCACGGTTTTACCAAGTTGCTGAAACAGGTCATTTACAAAATCACTTTGTGCAGCGCTGGCAGCAGAGGAACAAATACAGGTCATACTTTCCTGTATGGCAATGGCCGTGTTGGGCATAGCCCTAAATAGGGGTATGGGCAGATCTGGCCCAAGCACTTCCCGAATTTCACTGATCCATACACCGGTCACCACACTAATCAGCACCTGTCGCTGTGGATCGAGTACAGCACGTAATTGTGACAATACATCAGTTACCTGAAATGGCTTAACGGCAAGTATAATATAGTCGGCTGAGGCAACTGCGGCATGGTTGTCGGAAGTTATGGTGACCCCCCGTTCACTGAGTGCGTGCAACGCCTCTAAATTACGTCGGGTAACTGTTAACCGATCGGGCGAAATGAAGCCACTGTTCAATAATCCTTCGGCCATAGATAGGCCCAGGTTGCCACCACCAATAATAGCAATAGTTTTATGCATAAATAAATCGATATTCAAAAGGTATCCATCTCATCGATAGCGGATGGGATGCAGATAATTCGTTACATAATCCTGCACACCTGCTTCAAGGGAAAACATAGGCTGCTGATAACCCGCTTCGTGTAATTTGTGCATATCCGCCTGCGTGAAATACTGATACTTATCGCGGATATCTTCCGGCATATCAATGTAGTCAATCTTCACCGGCAGGTGCAAGGCATCAAAACAGGCATTCACCAGATCGTTGAAGGAGCGTGCCTTCCCAGTTCCCAGGTTATATAAACCATTGTGACCGGTAGTCCAAGATTTTTGTAACATCTTTTCAGCCATCCATCCGATCACCAGTTCGATGTCTTTTACATAAATAAAATCACGCAGTTGTTCCCCATCTTTGAATCCTTCCTTGTGACTGCGGAATAATTGCACATAACCGCGTTGTTCTATCTGGTTCACTGCATGCCATATTACACTCGCCATTCGGTGCTTGTGATATTCATTTGGTCCGTAGACGTTGAAAAACTTTAATCCAGTCCAGTAGGGTGGGCGTTTATTTTCCGGCTGTTGCAGTGCCCATTTATCAAATTCATTTTTGCTTACGCCATAAGGGTTCAGCGGCATCAATTTCTCGGGCATGCTGTGGTCATCACTATAACCTTGTTCACCGGCGCCATAGGTAGCAGCAGATGAAGCATAAATCAGTGGTATGTTCCGTTCAGTTGCGACCTGCCAGATATCCTCAGAGTATTTCACATTCAAGGCTTCGTGTACCGCATAGTCGAACTCGGTTGTATCGGTTCGTGCACCCAGGTGAATGATCAGTTGTATCGGCGGATTATTTTCTTGCACCCAGTCAAAGAAAGCTTGCCTTTCAATGATGCGGGTGTACTGTGTAGATTCCCAGTTTTTTCTTTTCTCTTCCTCTCCAAAATCATCTACCAGTAATAAATGGGAGAAACCATTTTCATTGAGCCACTTGACTACACAAGAACCAATAAAGCCGGCCGCACCGGTAACAACGATACAGGATGCATGAAGTTGGTCAGATACCGATTCTGAACTCATAGCGTATTACTTTGCATGATGGTTTCAATGGCAGTATCGTATTCGTTTTTCCAATCAGCGATATTTCCCCAGTTATCATTTCCGATGATTACATCAGTTCCGGAAACGACGCCCAACTCCAGTAAGGGTATGCCCTTCTCAGAGGCTAGCTGAACGAGCGCTTTTTTCTGGTTGGGAGAAATGCTGATCAGTATTCTTCCCTGGGCCTCGCCCAACCAAAAAGCATCCGTGCGGAAGGCGGCGGGTGTTCCGGCTACCTGAAAGCCCAATTGCTTTGTATATCCTGACTCGAGTAAGGAGATAATCAAACCACCCTCACTCAGATCGTGTGCACTCTGCAAAATGTTTTGCTGATTGGCTACTTTAATGAAATCCTGCGCTGCCATTTCTTCTTCCAGTTGGAAATAGGGGGCAGGCGAATAAGTCACTTTCTTTAATTGATAGAGATATTCTGAGCAGGCAATATCATTCACCACTTTTCCCACCAAGAAAATCAGGTCACCCGAGTGCTTGAAGTGAAGCGTCAGGTGATGAGAGAATTCATCTAATATACCAACCATACCGATGGTCGGTGTTGGAAACACTGGTCCATCCGGATTTTGATTATAGAAGCTCACATTACCACCTGTAACAGGCGTTTGGAATGCCCGGCAGGCATCTCCCATACCCTGAATAGCATTGACGAATTGATAATAAACTTGGGGATCGTATGGATTACCGAAGTTGAGGCAATTGGTAACGCCTATCGGTTCTGCTCCGCTGCATACGATGTTTCTGGCAGCTTCCGCAACTGCTATCATGGCACCTGTATAAGGATTTGCATGCACGTAACGACTGTTACAGTCAACCGTCATGGCCAATGATTTACCGGTTCCTTTCGCAACAACTACTGATGCATCGGAAGGGGCATTCGTAGTGACGGTAGCGGCACCCACCATGCTATCATATTGCGTGTATATCCAGCGCTTGGAGGCAATGTTAGGCAATCGATTCAATTGATGAGCAGTTGTGCGCAAATCAGTCACATCAGCCACCTCATCTATGTTGAAACCGTTGATTTGTTCTAAATATGCGGGCGCTGTGTATGAACGTTCATATTGTGGTGCGCCCCCACCCAATACCAATTCATGGGCCGGTATGGATGCTTCCAGCTGACCGTGCATATAAAACTGCAGCAGACCATCATCGGTTACATGTCCGATCTCGTTGCAACTCAAGTCCCACTTTTCAAAAACTTTTATCACTTCCGCCTCGCGACCTTTTTCAGCAACGAGTAACATTCGCTCTTGACTCTCACTGAGCAGAAGTTCCCAGGCCTTCATGTTCTTTTGTCGGGTAGGAACTTTTTCAAGATCGATGTGCATACCCACACCGCCTTTGGCACTCATTTCGGCGGTGGAGCAAATGATACCGGCAGCACCCATGTCTTGCATGCCTACTACGGCACCTGTTTCAATCACTTCCAGGCAAGCTTCCAGTAATTTCTTTTCCTGGAAGGGATCACCTACCTGCACCGCGGGCAGTTCTTCCGTACTTTCCTCGGTAATGTTGGCTGAGGCAAAGGAAGCACCCCCTATACCATCTTTACCGGTAGCACTTCCCACAAAAAATACCGGGTTGCCCGTTCCTTGTGCAATGGCACTGACTGTTTTGTTGACAGGCACAATTCCCACACTCATGGCGTTCACCAAAGGATTGGTATGATAACAGGCATCGAAATATACTTCGCCACCAACGGTGGGTACTCCAAAACAGTTGCCATAGTGTCCAATACCGTGTACAACTCCACTCAGCAGTCGCTTGGTTTTTTTATCTTCGGGAAGACCGAAGCGAAGACTGTTCAGAGATGCGATAGGTCTTGCGCCCATGGTAAATATATCGCGTTGGATACCGCCTACCCCGGTGGCGGCCCCCTGAAAGGGCTCGATCGCGGAAGGGTGGTTATGACTTTCGATTTTAAATACCACACCATACCCATTGCCCATATCCATGAGCCCGGCATTTTCTTCGCCTGCTGCTACCAGCATTCTGCCGCCGCTTCGCGGAAGGGTCTTCAGCCAGCGAATCGAATTCTTGTAGCTGCAGTGTTCACTCCACATTCCACTGAAGGCGCAGAGTTCTGTAAAATTGGGGGTGCGGTTGAGTTTTTCACAAATGCTCCGGAATTCTTCCTCTGTCAGTCGTAATTCGGCAGCGGTTTGAACGGTAATTTCCATGATGCGGACAAAGGTAGTATTTGCCGCTGAATAGTTTTTTTAAGATACCAACAGTCTGGCAGACATAAAAAAATCGAAAACATTTCGTCTGGAAGAAAATATGCTGGCGAAAAACCAATCAGGACTTACCTCCTGAGCGAAAACAATCAAAATTCCTAATCATATTATATATAAATATATA
>JBEIUM010000087.1:0-9843 GCA_040374385.1 Sediminibacterium sp.
GAATTGGGCAACAACCGAATTGGCAGGGTAGATTGACTAAGTGTACCCGGATATTTCCAGGGCAATGACATGACAGATGACTGTTGCCCCTCGTCAGGCAAACACATTGTTTGACGCAGTGGAAGCACATCGCCTTTTTGTAATGCCCTTCCTTGCCAACCGCTTGAAGTTATTCCCTGGCAGGTGCTGTAACTATTGAGCCATGGCTTCAAATTAAAACCGCCCCGCACAGCGAGGTAAGCTATTCTTCCGGATGCCAATGGCTGAAATAAAATAGAAGTGCCCGCTTTTATCCAGACAGGGCGATCAGTTTCAACAGACAAGCCCTCCGTCGTAACTACACTGGCCGCACCTGTTATTGCGATCAATGCGTCTGACTCAAATTGAAGAACAGGTCCCGGTAAAAACATTTCTAGTACGGCTTCCTGCGGCCCATTGCCTATCAGCATATTGGCAACCTGAGCTGACACCGGATCCATAACACCGCCGGTAGATATGCCGAGGTGTTGCCAGCCGGTTCTGCCAAGATCCTGGATTGTATCCAGCGTTCCCTTTTTGATTACTTGTATACTCATCGTGCAGACCAATGCTTGAATGTTTCCAGTGAAATCGGATACATGACGACTTCATCACCCGGCATCAATACGCAGGGCGGAAGTTGATCAGGTGTAAACATGGCAATGGGCGTTTGACCAATCAGTTGCCATCCGCCAGGCGAATCAACCGGGTAAATACCGGTTTGTGCACCCGCAATACCCACACTGCCTGCAGCCACTTTTTTTCGGGGTTGTTCATGTCTCGGTGCCACCAACTTTTCGTGTACCGGTCCCATATAAGCGAAGCCGGGTAAAAATCCCAACATGTACACCCGATAAGAACGACTTGTATGTAAGTGGATGATTTCATCGGGCGATAGTTGCAGTATTTCCGACAATGATAATAAATCCGGCGCCAGTGATAGATCATAACAAACCGGAATCTTAACGATGCGGCTATCTGCCTGTTCGGAAGGGGGAATGTTTTTCATCTCTTCCAGCACCTGCTGCAATACTATTTCGCCGGCAGTGAACGAAGGCAGCTGATGGGGTAGTTTACCCAAATCAAATAAGATGGTGAGGGTATGAAAAGCGGGAATGATATCAGAAATAAAGGGTAGAGCCGCTGCTTGCAACTGATTGAACATAGCACGAATAGCCCTGTGGGTGGTTTCGTCAATGTGGGGTGGACATACCAAAGAAAAAGCCGTCTCTCCCTGCCACTCTACCGCAACAGGCACTTGTGTGCCATCTGCAGTACGATTGAAGAAATCTGCAGATGGATTAAGCGTGTGCGCCATTGGCTATTTCAGCTTGTTCGCGCTCATAAAAACGCTGATACAGCAAGGTGGTGACCGGACCTTTCGCGGGTAGATATACATCATCCATGCGGGTAACAGGAATGATGCGCTTGGTGGTGCTACTGATAAATGCCTCCCTTGCTGAGGGTATCTCATGTAGATGCAGGTCACGTAATTCCACCAGAATACCGATTTCCTTTGCGATCTCAATAATGGAATTTCTAGTAACCCCTTGCAACACATTGCTATCGGGTGTTACCAGGTTTCCTAATTCATTCACCACAAAAAAATTAGAGCGCGGACATTCGCTGATGATGCCATGGTGATGATATAATACATCGTTGGCGCGATGATCTTCGATCATTGGGCGCAGCCACAACTCCATAGTATAGTCGGTCGTTTTCACCTGTGGGAAATGTCGGCGATAAGGATAGGAAACCAGCTGGAATCCGTCGGCGCGCATCGTTGCAGGCGGCGGTACCAGGGTCTCATTTACGATAAAAAGTTGCGGTGTGCCCAAGTGGATGCCATCTGCCGAGTTACCCCCGGTAAGTATCATTCTGACACCCGAATCCTGCAGACCGTTGATGCGAACAATCTCATATACCAGGTTACTGAGCTCCGTTTTAGTACAAGGCAAGTTCAGCCGCATCTCTCTTGCACTCTGGAAAAAGCGATCGATGTGTTGGGTCAAGAACAAAGGCACGCCGGAGGCGACCCTGAGAAAATCAAATACGGCATAGCCCCTGCGCAAACCCAGATCCTGTAAAGACACACCTGCTTCTTTCAGCGGCAACCAGCTATGGTTAGCATAACATATCAATTCCATATCACTTATTTTTTTATCCTGCGGTTATTTGTATTTCTGCCCACGGCATAATGGGGCTTTAAATCATCATATACTTTCTGAAAACCGGCATGACCCGATTCGGCTGCTCCGCGGGCATGCAGAAAAAACCCACGGGTTTGTTTCATGATTCGATTGCCAAGAAAAACGCGGGCATCTTCCAACTTAGATTGCAGCTGCTCCAATTCTTTGATAACCTCCGCACATTGGTTGTAGAGGTGTATATCATTATTGCAGGCAGCAATATCAATGAATGAGGGCAACTCAGACGAATGCTGGCGCATGTGTTGCATTGACTTCTGCACAAATTCCTGTCGCTTGGCATTGAGTTTGAACAAACTTCTCCGCTCAGAAGCCGACAAGCGAATGTGATTAGGAACGATTTGGCGAATTCCAGCAATGTGCTGTTTCACAAGCATCAGCTCAGAACCGACCAGTGAACGAAGCGTAGCCATTTTCGATTGGTTTTTTACATAAACGCTGATTTGAATAAGAAAATTGCTCATTATTGCCTCTCTGTCAGCGTCTTAAAATGAAATTTGTATAAGAAAAAGCTGCCGGGGCCGATTCTATTACCACATTTTATCAATTCTCAGGGGGAATTATTATCTTGTCGTTAAGAACATTGCTTGCTATATGCGATTCATATGGAATTTCCTGTTGTGGGTCACAGGGTGGAAAATTCGTGGCAACTACCCTTATCACCTTAAAAAATGTGTCATAATTGTGGCGCCGCACACCAGTGCCTGGGATTTTTTTCTCGGACTGGCAGTACGTTCCAAGCTTCGACTCGGACATGTACGATTCCTGGGAAAAAAGGAACTATTCGATGGCCCCTTTGGGTTCTTCTTCCGCTGGCTGGGCGGAATACCGGTAGACAGATCCTCAGCACACAACCTCGTGGAACAGGTGGTAGAACGCTTTCAGAACGAAACATCTTTTTCATTGGTTTTATCCCCGGAGGGAACCCGCAAAAAAGTAGATCGCCTGAAAACCGGATTTTACCACATTGCCCGGCAGGCAAAAGTGCCGCTGTTAATGATTGGTTTTGATTTTGGAAAAAGAGAGGTGGTTATAGCTGAGCCTTTCGAAACCAGCGATACAGATAAAGACTTCCAACACATCATACAATTTTTTGGACCCATGCAGGGTAAAAATCCTGCACTCGGTATTTCACATCTTCTACAACCTTAAAATGTTATTGATATGAAACAGCATCTGCCGCTGCTAATAGAAAAATTTTGTCAGTTTGAAGCAACACAACCCAGCGACCTTTTTTTGTCAGAACCTGTTCAGGGCGTGTACCATACATTTACCTGGCAAGCTGCAGGACGAGAAATCAGAAGCATAGCAGCAGCCCTGAGAAAGATGGGACTGGGTAAGGGTGATAAAGTTTGCATCCTCAGTAAAAATTGTGCGCATTGGGTCATGTCTGACCTGGCTATTTCCTTAGCAGGCTGTATTTGTGTGCCCCTTTATCCTAATATCACCCCGGAAGCCATTCGGGAGATCATTGAGCACAGTGAAAGCAAAGCGATCTTCATTGGCAAACTCGACAATCCCGCTTATCTGAGACAAGGAGTGCCGGATGAATTGATTCAAATTACGTATCCATTTTATCCCAATGAAGGTTGTTTGAATTGGGATGACCTGGTGGCCGCCAATGCCCCGCTGGAGGGCGCCCCCGCTATTGATCCGGATGCACTGGCCTGCATTGTATATACTTCCGGTACAACTGGTCAACCCAAAGGGGTGATGCACAACCACGCAGCAACTGCTTATGCTGTCGACGCCTTTTTAAAAAGCTACCCACACTTAAAAAAGGAAACCTTCTTCTCCTATTTGCCCCTCTGCCACGTTGCAGAACGAATGCTGGTAGAATGTGGTGCCATCTTCACCGGCAGCACCATCTACTTCGTTGAGTCGATGGACACATTTTCAGCCAATCTGGCGCATACGCAACCCACCATTTTTTTAGCCGTTCCGCGCATCTGGGAAAAACTACAAGAGGGCATTCTGAAAAAATTGCCTCAACAGAAACTGAACAGGTTGCTTTCCATACCCGGTGTTGCTTCTCTCATTCGCTACAGTATTAAAAAGAAACTCGGCCTCTCCCGCTACAAACATGCTTTCACAGGAGCTTCCCCCATCAATCCGGCCTTACTGTTCTGGTTCCAAAAGTTGGGCATTATCATTCAGGAAGCTTATGGCATGACGGAAAACCTGGCCCTATCACATTCCAACAGAAAGCATGCTGTTAAATTCGGTACCGTTGGAACTTCTTATGAAGGCGTGACCGTAAGACTCGGGCAAGATAATGAAGTGCAGGTAAAAAGTGAGGCATCTATGCTGGGCTATTACAAAGAGCCCGAACTAACGGCAGCCTCTTTTGAAGATGGCTACCTGAAGACCGGTGATGAGGGCTCGATAGATGCAGAAGGATACCTGACCATCACCGGCCGTATCAAAGACCAGTTTAAAACCAGCAAGGGAAAATATGTGATGCCGGCCGTGATCGAATCAAAACTGCTGCAAGCGGGCATGCTTTCTCAGGTATGTGTGATTGGATCCGGATTACCAAATGCGATGGCCATCTGTACCCTGTCAGAAACAATCAAATCTTCCCCCGCAGAAGCACAAACATCAGCACTACAAGAATTGCTGGAACAAACCAATAGCCAGTTGGAACACCACGAGCGATTATCGAAAGTGATCGTAGTAGGTGAAGAGTGGACCATTGCCAACGGATTGCTTACGCCAACACTGAAAATAAAAAGGAAAGCGGTAGACGCCTCTTTCGGTGAGCATTACTTGCCCTGGAGTCAGGAAGAAAAGCAGGTGATCTGGGCTCAATAAAATTTTAGCGATCCTTTCGGTGACCATGGGGTGTGATGAAAATTTGGTCAGCCAACATTGTTTGCCTTGTCAAACTGTCCTCTTAATAAATTGGTAAAATCATGCCGCTGAGAAGCAATTGGCATGAATTGTGCAAATTTCAGTAATTTTGAACCCAATCTATAGCACATGAAACAGCGTAATTTATTAGTAGCAGTAACAATGATCGCCTTTTTGGGCGTTTCCTGCGTGAGTACCAAAACCCTGGATGCCGAGAAAGCTAAGTATGCACAGCTAAGTGGTGATTACCTGGCGATGCAGGCAAAGTACAGAGACCTGCAGGATGAATTGAAGAAATGCAATTTTGCGATTGAAAAATCAAATGGTCAGGTTGCAGATCTGAACAGCAAAAAATCTATCCTCGAAGGTCAAATTGCAGACCTCAATAAGCAAATTGACTACCTGAGAGACAACAACAACACCGTACTGAATCAACTGAAAGATCTTTCTGTTGTAACGGGTTCACAGGCAGAAAGTATTAAAAAGTCACTGGAAAACATCGGCGCGAAAGATATTTACATCCGCGATCTTCAGGGATCCATCTCCAGAAAAGATTCTTTGAACATGGCACTTGTCATGAACCTGAAGGGTGCCATAGGTAACCTCGACGACAAAGACATCAACATCAAGGTTGACAAAGGCGTTGTATATGTAGATATCTCCGATAAACTGCTCTTTAAAAGTGGTAGCTACTCTATCACCGACAGAGCCAAGGAAGTGTTAGGAAAGGTAGCCAAAGTGCTCAATGCCCAACCGGATATTGAATTTATGGTGGAAGGCCACACAGACAGCGTGCCCATCAGCAGCACCGGTATACAGGATAACTGGGACCTCAGCGTGAAAAGAGCCACGACCGTTGTAAGATTGCTCCAGGAGAGTTATGGTCTTGACCCTAAGCGTATGACTGCTGCCGGTCGTGGTGAGTACCTGCCTTTGATGGACAATACCACTCCGGAAGGTCGTGCTGCCAACCGCCGTACCCGCATTGTGATCTTACCTCAACTCGATCAATTCTTCAAACTACTGGAAACGAAGAAATAAATTTCGTTTAAAGCATAAAAAAAGAGCAATCCACTCAACGTCGGATTGCTCTTTTTTTTCTAGCTACTTCCTTGCTTATTTTACTCCTGCCCAGGCTGCCAATACTTCTTCCGTGTGATTGGCCGTATCGGGCTTATTGATAATCTTCACAATTTTGCCTTCCTCATTGATCAAAAACGTGGTGCGGGTGGTGCCCATGTAGGTTCTACCCATGAATTTCTTCTCGCCCCATAATTGATATTTATTGACGATCGTTTTTTCAGCATCCGATACCAGCGGGAAAGGAAGCGCATACTTGGTTTCAAACTTTTTGTGGCTCTTAACATCATCGGTACTGATGCCAATAACCTGGTACCCCTTTTTGATCAGGGCCTTATAATTATCCCGCAGGTTACAGGCTTGGGCTGTGCATCCCGGGGTATCATCCTTTGGATAGAAATACAGAATAACTTTTTTCCCTTTAAAATCAGCCAGAGAAATGGGTGCTCCATTCTGGTCTACGCCCTTGAATGCGGGGGCTTTACTACCTACCTTTAATTCGGCCATAGATGTCGTTTTAATTCATTTATCAATAAGTAAATAACATCCCCGGACGGTTTTTGTTGAAAACCGCATTCCCGGCACAAAAATCAGGGAGAGATTGGCAGTAGCTTCTTACATTTGCCTCACTACAAATCACCATGCCCAAAGACACTTCCATCCGCTCCGTACTGATCATAGGTTCCGGTCCCATTATCATTGGCCAGGCCTGCGAATTTGATTACTCCGGCTCCCAGGCCGCCCGCAGCTTACGGGAAGAGGGCATTGAGGTGATACTAATCAATAGTAACCCTGCCACCATCATGACCGACCCCATGATGGCAGATAAGGTTTACCTGCTGCCACTTACCACCGATAGCATTGAAAAAATCTTATCGGAGAATAAGATTGATGCGGTTCTTCCGACCATGGGCGGACAAACAGCCCTGAACCTTTGCATGGAAGCAGATGAACTGGGTATATGGGAAAAGTACCATGTGCGACTGATTGGTGTTGACATCGCTGCCATAGAAACAGCTGAAGACCGGGAGAAATTCCGTCAGCTGATGATCAAAATAGGTATTTCAGTTGCCCCCAGCCGGGTTGCCAATAGCTTCCTGGAAGGTAAAGAATTCGCCCAGGCAATCGGCTTCCCATTGGTGATTCGCCCCTCTTTCACGCTCGGTGGAACAGGTGGCGGTTTCGTTCATGGAAAAGAAGATCTGGACGCTGCCCTCGAGCGTGGTCTCACCGCCTCCCCCATTCACGAAGTATTGGTGGAAAAAGCGGTATTGGGCTGGAAAGAATTTGAATTGGAATTGCTGCGTGACCAGGCAGATAATGTAGTGATCATTTGCACCGTAGAAAACCTTGATCCAATGGGGGTACACACCGGAGATTCCATTACGGTGGCACCGGCTATGACATTGAGCGATACCTCTTTCCAGGATATGCGAAACAAGGCCATCCTGATGATGCGCTCACTTGGCAATTTCGCCGGAGGCTGTAACGTGCAATTCGCACAAAACCCCGAAACAGAAGAACTCATCGCTGTAGAAATCAATCCCCGCGTGAGCCGCTCCTCCGCACTGGCTTCCAAAGCCACCGGTTACCCCATCGCTAAGATCGCTGCCAAACTGGCCATCGGATATACCCTCGATGAATTGAAGAACCAGATCACGCAAACTACTTCTGCCTATTTTGAGCCGGCACTGGATTATGTGATCGTGAAAATTCCACGCTGGAACTTCGACAAGTTCAAAGGTGCCAATGATACGTTGGGACTCCAGATGAAAAGTGTTGGAGAAGTAATGGGTATTGGCAGAAGCTTCACAGAAGCCATCCAAAAAGCTTGTCAAAGTCTGGAAAATGAAGCGGTGGGACTTGGTTACTACGGAAAGAGTCTAATGAAAAATGAAGAGCTAACCGAGTACATTAAAACACCGAAATGGGATCGCATCTTCCGCATCAAGGATGCATTGCTGCAGGGAACTACCATCAAGTCAATTGTTCAGTCAACCGGTATCGACCGTTGGTTCATCTACCAGATTCAACAGCTCTGCCGCATAGAAAAAGAACTGGCCACCTATCAAATCGACACCTTACCCGAAGCCCTGCTGCGGGAGGCCAAAGTCAATGGATTTGCCGACGAACAAATTGCACGAATCCTGCAGGGTAATTGCTCAGATGAAGATGTACTGAATAAGAGAAATGCACTGGGTATAAAGCGCGTATATAAAATGGTAGACACCTGCAGCGCTGAATTTGAGGCCAAAACACCCTATTTCTATAGCACTTTCGAGGGATGAAGCAGAAATGGTATAAACTAAATAAGTAGATACAAAGCACATTCCACACCGAAACATCATTTTTAATTATAACCCATCTTCAAATCTGTTCCATGTCATTAAAAGCAATTCAGGTACTCAATGAAAAAGAAACCCGGGCCGGATTTGGTGAGGGCATTTACGAAGCAGGTAAAGCCAACGATCAGGTAGTGGTACTCACCGCTGATTTGGCGGGTTCACTGAAATTAGGTCCCTTCATGAAAGATTTTCCGGAACGCTTTTTTCAGTGCGGCATCGCAGAGGCAAATATGATGGGAATGGCTGCTGGATTGACCGTTGGAGGTAAAATACCTTATACAACCACTTTTGCCAATTTCAGCACCGGAAGAGTGTATGACCAAATTCGTCAGAGCATTGCTTACAGCGATAAGAATGTAAAAATTTGTGCCTCCCATGCCGGACTCACCCTCGGTGAAGATGGAGCTACCCACCAGATACTGGAAGACATCGGACTCATGAAAATGCTGCCGGGCATGACAGTAATCGTACCCTGCGATTTCAACCAAACGAAAGCTGCTACCCGTATGATCGCAGATTACAAAGGACCCGTTTATCTGCGCTTTGGCCGACCCAAATGGCCCAACTTTACCAGCGAAAACGGAGCAGATTTTGTGATTGGGAAAGCACAAATACTCTGTGAAGGAACTGATGTTACTTTATTTGCCTGCGGTCACATGGTATGGAAGGCCATTGAAGCCGGCAGAATACTGGAAGAGAAAGGCTATCGTGTGGAATTGATCAACCTGCATACCATTAAACCCCTCGATACAGAAGCCATCGTAGCCTCCATTCGCAAGACGGGCTGTGCGGTAACGATAGAAGAACACAACGTCATTGGGGGCATGGGCGATTCTGTTGCTCAAACAGCAGCCCGCCATCACCCCGTTCCAATCGAATTCATTGGCACCAACGACACCTTTGGAGAAAGTGGCAAACCCGCAGAGCTACTGGTAAAATACGGGTTAGATACACCGAACATCGTGGCAGCAGCCGAAAAAGTGATGGCCAGAAAATAAATGCTACGCATGCTGCAGATCCTATCCCTAATTGGGTAGAATCATTTCTTTTTCTTTCGCCAATCAACTGTATGCCATGCATTCAGTATGAAGCCCTGGTTGTACTGAACTACAGGTTGTGTGCCTATCAGTCGCGACAACTGAACGATCTGATTGAAGTATCCACCTTCCAACGACCAATTCTTATTTAAGCGCATGCCAAATAAACATCCCAGTCGATTCTGATCGAATATATTCACATTGACATTTTTACCAAAACCGATCAGTATCTCATCATAAAAAGCAACAAAAGGCATTGGGAATTTTGTAGGATCGGGCTTCAAGCGATATCCTGTTCGAAAC
>JBEIUM010000173.1:0-5840 GCA_040374385.1 Sediminibacterium sp.
GGTGAAGTTACCTACCTGCCGGTGAACAACGAGGGTCTGATCGATCTGGCAGCACTTGAAGCAGCCATTCGCCCAACCACCATTTTGATTGCAATCATGTATGCCAACAATGAGGTAGGTGTTATACAACCGATGCGTGCAATCAGTGAACTGGCACGGAAAAATGGCATCTTACTTTTTAGTGATGCAGTGCAGGCTGTAGGAAAAATTCCTGTGAATGTGCAACAAGATGGCATCGATCTGATGGCATTTACGGCGCATAAAATGTATGGTCCTAAAGGAATTGGCGCCCTTTATGTACGCCGCAAAAATCCACGGGTAAAAGTAACCGCTCAAATGGACGGTGGTGGACATGAGCGTGGTATGCGCAGTGGTACCCTTAATGTTCCGGGTATTGTTGGTTTTGGAAAAGCTTGCGAACTGGCACGTCAGGACATGGAAAAAGATGCTGCCCGTCTTAGTCAGTTACGTGATAAATTAGAAAAGGCTTTATTGCAAATAGAAGAGTCTTATGTGAATGGTAGCCGTGCGCATCGTTTGCCACATGTGACCAATATTTCCTTTAAGTATGTAGAAGGTGAGGGTCTGATGATGGGCTTCAATAAGAACATAGCCCTTTCTTCCGGCTCTGCCTGTACCTCTGCCTCCCTTGAACCCAGTTATGTGTTGAAGGCGCTTGGCCTGGGTGATGACCTGGCTCACAGTTCACTGCGCTTCGGTCTTGGAAGATTTACAACAGAAGAGCAAATCGATTATACCATCAAAGCGGTTACAGACACTGTATTGAAACTTAGGGAAATGAGTCCTCTTTGGGAAATGTTCAAAGACGGTGTCGACATGGATAAAATCGAATGGGCGCATCATTAATTCATTTAATTATTTCAAATTTTCATAACCATGGCATATTCAGAAAAAGTAATCGACCATTACAACAACCCGAAAAACGTAGGAACCCTCGACAAAGCGAAAAAGAATGTAGGAACCGGTCTGGTAGGTGCACCAGAGTGTGGTGACGTGATGCGCTTACAAATTGAGGTAGATGAGACAACCGGAATGATCACCGATGCCAAATTTAAAACCTTTGGTTGCGGATCTGCCATTGCTTCTTCTTCACTGGCAACAGAGTGGTTGAAGGGAAAAACAGTTGATCAGGCGGTACAAATCGACAACATGGACCTGGTAGAGGAATTGAACCTGCCGCCAGTTAAAATTCACTGCTCCGTGTTGGCAGAAGATGCTATCAAATCTGCCATCAACGACTACAGAAAGAAAAACGGTCTTGAAGAACTGGTTTTCGAAGAAAAAATTCACTGATACATCGCAGGCTGAACCTGCACTTGATTATGGTTGATACGGAAAATAGTATTTATATCAGCGACAAGGCTCGCACCAAGATTCTCAGTCTGATGGGGGATGCCGGTCTTTCCCCAGACGATGGCTATTTCCTGCGGGTTGGGGTGGTAGGCGGTGGTTGTTCCGGATTGAGCTACAAAATGGATTTTGACAACGAAATTCAGCCGATGGACCAAGCGTTTGAGCACAATGGCATCAAGCTTGTAACCGACCTGAAGAGTTTCCTGTATCTGGTAAATACCGAACTTGACTTCTCTGACGGACTCAATGGGAAGGGATTCTTCTTCAATAATCCGAATGCCAGCAGAAGCTGTGGTTGCGGCGAAAGTTTCGCAGTATGACGGGATCAATTCCCCCTAAACAAATATAGCCGCGGGTATCTGCGGCTTTTTATTTTGCGCTATCTACCCTTAAATTTTTGTGAGAAATCACCTAAACAAACCCAGTTGCAGCAAAGATTCATCAATAAAAAGTAGTTTTGAGCTATGTGGATGATTTGCAAGAAGGAATGGTGGCAGTTTTTCAGTAGTCTTACCGGCTATCTGGCACTTGCCGCTTTTTATCTGCTCAATGCTTTATTGTTTTTCATTTTCCCCGCCACCAGCTTATTAGATTTCGGGTATGCTACTTTAACCCCCTTCTTTCGCTGGGTGCCTTTTGTATTATTGGTATTTATTCCAGTTATCACCATGCGCAGTTTTGCAGATGAATACCGTTCAGGTTCATTCGAATTGCTCCGAACCTTACCCTTGTCTTCCCTGCAACTGGTATTGGGAAAATTCTTTGGCGCACTATTGATCGTTTGGGCTGCATTGTTGCCAACTATTCTATATGCCGTTACCCTCCAGCAACTCAGTATCACAGGGGGTATTGATATAGGCGGAGTGACCGGAAGTTATATCGGACTGCTATTATTAGGCGCTGTATTTACGGCTGTGGGGATTGCTGCCAGTAGTCTAACTTCCAATACGGTTGTTGCTTTCTTGGTAGGTGTGCTGGTATGTTTATTACTATATGCAGGTTTTGATTCACTGAGTCAATTACCGGGATTGCCCGTAGAAAGCGAATATTATTTGCAGATGTTCGGCATTCAGTTTCATGCGGGGGCTATGAGCAGAGGTGTAATCGACAGCCGCGATCTCCTTTATTTTGTCGGACTGACCGTTTTACTGCTTCTTCTCACCCGTCGTCAAATTCAAAAACGCTAATCCCGGTTATGCAGAACCTGCTGATAAAAAAATATGGGATATGGCTTGCGTTCATCTTGTTTCTACTACTCATAGTGGGCACAGCCGGCTGGTACTTTAGAATTGACCTCACGGCAGAAAAAAGATATACCCTTTCTCCTTCAACCCGACAACTGCTATCCGATCTTGATAGTACGATTCATATTCAGGTGATGTTGACGGGTGATTTACCTGCCAATGATAAAAAATTGTCGGTAGCCACTGCTGAACTTCTCGATGAGTTTAAAGCAGTTTCCGGAAAACACCTGCGCGTCAACTTTTCATTGCCGGATGAATCGAACTTAAATGATTCATTACGGGCGCGTTTGTATGATAGCCTCCTTCGACTAGGAGTTGTATTTGAGACCAGTCAGGAAGTGACAGATCGGAAAAAGAAAAAAGTCACCCAGCGGATCATACCTTCTGCCCTGGTTACTTATCGGGCAGATCAGCCCCCTATTGCCATAGATCTGCGTAGTGGTCGGAAAATATTTCAGCCATTTGATGTCATCAACGAAATGCCCCGGGAAGATGAAGAAGCTACCAGAAATGCTGCGGAGGCCTTGTTGGAATATAAATTTGCCGATGCCATTCATCAGCTGACCCGTCAACGAATTCCAGTGGTAGCGTATGTCACAGGTAACGGTGAGCCGGTCGATTATTCTGTCAGCGATCTGGTAGAAGTTTTGAGGAACCGTTATCAACTTGGCATTTTTGATCTGAAGCAGGGTTTTCCCAATCCGGCACTTATACAAGCACTGATCATTGTAAAACCAACACAGCCATTCAGTGAAGAAGATAAATTGAAACTCGACCAGTATGTGATGCAGGGGGGGAAGATTCTCTGGTGTATCGACAGACTGCATGCAGAATTGGATAGTTTGATGCGGAGTCAGGCAGCCTATACGGCTTTTGACAGAGGGCTTGAACTGGATGATATTTTATTTCGGTATGGCGTGCGCATCAGAAATGATCTCCTGCAAGATTTGAATTGTGCCAAGATACCATTGGTTGTTGGAAAGAACCCGGATGGTAGTCCTATCATGCGGCGGATTCCCTGGCCCTATTATCCTTTCCTGAGTGCGCGTACTCCCCATCCAATATCCGCCAACCTCGATCGGGTACTACCCATATTTCCTTCCGGTATTGATACGGTTAAATCACCGGGCATCCAGAAGACCATTTTGTTGGCTACCGACTCAAATAGTCGAAGCATCAGTTCACCGGCACTTGTTACCCTGAATAGTGTTCGTTCTGATGAGGACTTTCTAAGTTTCAATAAAAGCTATTTGCCCGTAGCCGTATTATTGGAGGGAAATTTCAACTCGTTGTTTGCCGGCAGGGCAGGCGATGGATTGAAAGATTCGGTTCGGCGCGCCAGTGGTTACCCATTTGCTCCGGTTAGTGTTCAGCCCACCAGTCAGATCGTAGTGTCAGATGCCAATATTGTTACCAATCCGGTCACGGCGGGTGGCGGTCCCCAATCCATGGGACAACTCCCCTTTGATAATTACCGGTTTGCTAATCGTGATTTTTTATTGAATGCATTGGATTATCTGGTCAGTGAGAGAAAACTGTATGAGAGCCGCAACAAAGATTTTGTGTTACGTCTGCTGGATAAGAAAAGGGTAGAAGAGGAAAGAGTGTTCTGGCAACTCATCAATTTATTGGGCCCCATACTTATACTCATTATTGCCGCGTTGTTGTTAACCAGGTACCGTCAGCATAAATTTTCTGCTACAAATAACCAATCATCTACATAAGCTTCACCATGACCACACATCAGATAGTATACCTAGTTTTTAGTGCCATTTTGGTGCTGGCTTTGGTAGTGGATTTAGGATTATTGAGTAAAAAAAATACAACAGTCACCATTAAAACAGCTTTATACCAAACATTTTTTTGGGTATTGCTGGCATTGGCCTTTTTTGTTTTTCTTTTTATTGAGGGCCACGCACTGGCAATGGAAAATGTAGTGGTGCCGGGGCAAGAAGTTGCAGCTTCCTCTCAATTGGCATTAGAATTTCTCAGTGCTTATTTGATGGAGTGGAGCTTGAGTATCGACAACATTTTCGTGTTCGTCATTATATTCAATTCGTTTCGGGTGAAACAAAAGCATTATCCCCGTGTGTTACTCATCGGGATTTTGATGGCCATCATTTTCCGAATTCTTTTTATCACTGTTGGCGTAGCACTGGTGAATCAATTTACCTGGATACTATATGTGTTTGGTGTTTTTCTGCTTTACACCGGGTATAAAATGTTCTTTGCAGGGGAAGATGAGGAGTTCGATCCGCACCGCAGCTGGATCTATTTACAGATCAAAAAAATCTTTCCTTTGACTGAAGAAGATGGGGACGGGAAATTCTACATGAAAATAAATGGCAAGGGGGTATATACCAGTCTATTTGTGGTTATACTTTTATTGGCGGCCATTGACCTGGTTTTTGCGCTTGACTCCATCCCGGCCGTGATGGGTATTTCCAAAGATCCACTCGTAATTTACACCTCTAATATTTTCGCTGTACTGGGTTTACGGAGCCTTTTCTTCCTATTGCGAACTGCCGTTTCAAAATTTGACTTCCTCCAACAGGGCATTGCCATTGTTTTGATGTTCATAGGTATAAAGATGTTGGGAGAGCATTATATCAACCAGTGGCTCCCTAAGAATGTGCAGGTGGTCATTTCATTGACTGTAATTATTTTCTGTATTTCAGGTTCTATCTTTTATTCCATATTCGTCAACCGGCAAGGTCTTCCTCCTGATGCCAAGGGGAAATAAATCGTCCACTTGTTGTACACTACCCAACATATTGCTGCTGTCATTGGTGCAACAAATATTGTTGATAGCAATCAGGCTATTCAATTTCTGCTGACTGATAGCCGCCGTTTGGTGGCACCTGCTGCTACACTTTTTTTTGCATTGCCCGGGGAAAGAAGAGATGGGCACGCCTACATAGAAGAGTTGATGGCACGTGGGGTAACTGCTTTTGTAGTGCGGGAAAATCATCCGTTGCCGATCGTTCATGAGCAGATTTGTTTTTTGGTTGTGAAGGATGTACTGCTGGCTTTGCAACAACTCGCAGCACATCACCGCCAGCAATTTTCCATTCCTGTGATAGGTATTACGGGCAGTAATGGAAAGACCATTGTCAAAGAGTGGCTTTATCAGCTCTTGCAGGAAGATGAAGTGATTGTTCGAAGTCCACGCAGTTATAATTCACAGGTGGGGGTGCCGCTGAGTGTATGGCTGATGAATGA
>JBEIUM010000221.1:0-4489 GCA_040374385.1 Sediminibacterium sp.
AGAGATATTTTCAACGACAAAGCCGATGTAATCGTTTGCGATGGCTTCACCGGCAATATTCTGCTAAAAATGGCCGAGTCTGTTTATGATCTGACCATTAAAAGAGGTATAGAAGATGAATACTTCCACCGATTTCATTACGAAAATTATGGTGGCACACCTGTTTTAGGTGTTGCCAAACCTGTTATCATCGGCCACGGCATCAGTCATGCCCGTGCCTTCAACAACATGATTCGCCTGGCATGTAAGATGGTTGAGCGCGATATCTGTGGCAAAATCTCACAGGAATTGCTTTCCTGAGCCCCCTTTTACCTTTTCTTTCCGGTTACAAACTACTAACTTTGTACAAACAAGTGTTAGTTTATGTGGCTGAATAATGTGCTGGAAACCATCGGGAATACCCCACTCATCAGATTGAACAAACTGGGAAAAGAGTTACCCTGCACCGTATTAGCCAAAGTAGATTACTTCAATCCGGGCAACTCCATTAAAGACAGGATGGCATTGAAAATGGTGGAAGTGGCTGAACAGGAAGGAAAATTAAAACCCGGAGGCACCATCATTGAAGGTACCAGTGGTAACACGGGTATGGGACTCGCCCTAGCCGCCTGCGTAAAAGGGTATCACTGCATTTTCGTAACTACCGACAAGCAATCGAAAGAAAAAGTAGATATCCTGAAAGCCCTGGGGGCAGAAGTGATTGTTTGTCCGACCAACGTATTACCCCAGGATCCGCGCAGCTATTACAGTGTAGCCAAAAGACTGGCGCAGGAAATACCCAACTCCATGTACATGAACCAGTACGATAACCTCGCCAACCGGCAGGCGCATTATGAAAGTACAGGTCCGGAGATCTGGGAGCAGACGGAAGGTAAAATCACCCACCTGGTATGTACTGCCGGCACCGGCGGAACCATCACCGGCACTGCCATGTACCTGAAGGAAAAAAATCCCAACATTCAGATCTGGGCAATCGATGTATATGGTTCATTGCTCACAAAATATTACAAGACCGGTGAGATCGATATGAACGAAGTGCATCCCTATATTTCAGAGGGTTTTGGGGAAGATTTTGTTCCCGGCAATTACGATATGCGTTACATCGATCACTTCGAACAGGTAACCGATAAAGACGGAGCTGTGATGGCCCGACGCATAGCGCGGGAAGAGGGATTGTTCTGCGGTTATAGTGCAGGCAGTTGTCTGCAAGGATTGATGCAGCTGAAAGACAGGTTGAAAAAAGACGATCTCGTTGTTTGTATTTTTCATGACCACGGCACCCGCTACATCGGCAAAATTTACAATGACCAGTGGATGATGGAGCGTGGTTTTCTGGAAGTGAAGACATTCAAAGATATAGTGAACGGCCGCCGGGGGAAGGCATTACTTACACTGGATGTAAATGAAACCGTTTCCAATGCTGTGGAGATGATGAAGAAGTACAACATTGAGCAAATACCTTTAACAAAGGATGGTCATATATGTGGGGCGGTAAGCGAGAACGGACTTTTCCAGAAAGTTTTCAGCAACCCTGATATCCGCCATGAATCACTGGCTGCGGTTGCAGAGGCCCCCTACCCTGTTGTACCATTCGAGACCCCGGTAGAAAAACTAGGTCAACTCATCAATAAGGAAAATGGTGCCGTGCTCGCCAAAGATGAAAAGGGTGAATTTCACATCGTTACTAAGTATGATGTGATTCAAACCCTGGCTCAGTAGTTTGGGTTGTCAATGCTAACATCCGTTTGTTACCAATGAAGTAAATTGCTGCTCAAATCATTGCAATAAACTAAACAGTTATGGGAAAATACAGTGCCGGCGTATTGTTCGGTGAAGAGTTAGCAGCATTATATGAAGATGCCAAAAAGAATCAATTTGCATTACCTGCCATCAATACCACCGGCAGCAACACGATTAACGCTGTGCTGGAATCAGCTGCGCGGGTAAATTCGCCAGTCATCATTCAATTCTCCAATGGAGGTGCACAATTTATGGCGGGCAAGGGAATGCCGAACGATCAGTTGCAGGCAAATATCTCCGGTGCCATCGCCGGAGCGACCCATATTCATCAGTTGGCGAAATATTATGGTGTGCCTGTAGTGGTGCATACCGATCATGCCGCGAAAAAATGGTTGCCCTGGATCAGCGGATTATTGGATGAGGGTGAGCAATTTTTCAAAGAAAAGAAACGTCCACTGTTCAGCTCACACATGCTCGATCTATCGGAAGAGCCACTCGAAGAAAATATTGAAACATCAGCGGCTTTCTTCCGCCGCATGGCGCCCCTGGGCATGAGCATTGAAATTGAGTTGGGTGTAACAGGTGGTGAAGAAGATGGTGTAGACAACAGTGGAATTGAAAACGACAAATTATATACACAGCCCCAACACGTAGCTTATGCCTATCGGGAACTGAGTGCCATTGGAAATCTGTTTACGGTAGCTGCTGCATTCGGTAATGTGCATGGTGTTTATTCTCCCGGCAACGTAGAATTGCGTCCGGTGATTTTACACAACAGCCAGGAGTACATTCAGAAGGAATTCGGTACCGGTGAGAAGCCCGTCTATTTTGTTTTCCACGGTGGTAGTGGTTCACCTCAGCACCAAATCAGAGAGGCGATTGGTTACGGCGCCATCAAGATGAACATCGACACCGATTTGCAATGGGCTTTCTGGGATGGGGTTCGTCATTTCTACCAAAAGAATGAGGCATACCTGCAAGGTCAACTCGGTAATCCGGAGGGAGCTGACAAGCCCAATAAGAAATACTACGATCCACGGGTTTGGTTGCGTAAAGCAGAAGAATCTTTCAGCAAGCGATTGGAGACTGCATTTGAAGACCTGAACTGCATCAACCGGAATGCCTGATGCTCAACGCCTGGCGTAAGCATCAGCAATGTCCTTTTGGCGCTTTTTGATTTCTTCGTCTTGCGGAAACATCGCAAGCGCACTATCAGCCATCAGTTTCAAGCTGGCGTTTGCTCCCTGGCTGGCATTGAGCATGTTACTCAAATACTGTGTCCAAGCGAAAGCATCTTTGGGGTGATATTTATTGTACAGGGAAAATCCCTTTTGTAACCCTGTCGTATCATAGGTTCTGGCAACACAAGCCATATAAGTCTGATAATAAGTTTGGTTGCGAGGACGCTCAAAAAAGCATAGCCGTGCGAAATAAGCGGCACTGTCCCAATTCTGCTTTTCATAATACATATTGGCACGAATGTTTTCTACGTACATCATGTAAGGATTGGCTTTTGCACCGCGGCGGAGATAGATTTCAGCTTCCACCTCCCGCTTGTTGCGCCAGAGATACATGCCCAGCATACCTTCAATGGGCTGAACCGTATTGGAAACAAGGTTGGGCAATGCAGGGAAGGCGTTGACTACCTGATCGACAGGCGCTGTGAGTGTAACCGCATTAAGTTCCTGTACATAAAGATTTTGAGCTATCGATGAGCGCCAGATGAGAAAGCCTATATAGATAACCGGTAACAGGATGAGTCCGACCAGAAATGAATAGATCAAGGAGAGGCCACTATTGGCAGGAGCACTTTCAGAAGTGCGGGCGGGCAATAAAGTATAGCCCAGTAAAACACCCATACCGGCAACTCCCAGCAGCAACTGATTCACAGGTTCCTCTTTGGGGAAGTTTAAAGCGCTATCGGTGGCAAAGGCGATGACTGCAACCAGGGCAAAGAAGCTGAACATCGAAACAAGTTGCTGCTCACTCTTCCAATAAGCCTTTAGGCCGTAGAAAATAAAAAATAGAAAAATGGAGATAAAAAGCAGCCCACCTAAGAAACCGAGTTCAGCGAAGTATTCCAAAAAATCGTTGTGGGCATGTATAGGAACGATAAGTCCGTCGTTGTGTTCCCGTGAGTAAGGAATAGATGCCAGTTTCCAGTTCCCAAACCCACTGCCTGTAAATGGGTGCTTGCGTGCATGTTGCCAGGCCGCATCCCACAAAATAAAGCGAGCCTGCGTACTACCATCATTGACATTAACGATGTCGCCAATGCGCTTATCGACCGTTCCATAACTTTCACCCGAAGAATTTGAGTCCGTATATTTATACTTAGCATAATTGGTGGCTACCCTGGATGAAACAACCGATAAACCAATCAGAAGTACCCCTAATAAAAGGCGAACACCCAGCGCTGCTGTTGCCTTGTCTTTGAAATAAGTGATCAAAGAAATCAGTAGAAAAGCTATCACACTGCCACTGATGGCCACCAGTGCTGTTCTTGAATTCAATAGGAATATTGTAGTTGCAGCCAGGAAAAAAACCAGCGCATACCAAATGCGCCAAACATTTTTATAATAAAAGATGCCTGCCAGCATAAATGGAATTTTTACTACCATGGCGGCAGCATAAATATTTTTATTGCCAGCATTCAGTCGCATAGAAAGCACCAATTCACTGAAAGTTAGTTCACCACTACCCTTGAAAAAATAAAGAAGAGAAATAGCTGCCTGAACAAAAAGGAAAA
>JBEIUM010000050.1:0-14979 GCA_040374385.1 Sediminibacterium sp.
GCTGTAAAAACAGCCCGTGCCCAGCGCATCATGGAAGTTCAGCAAGAGATCAGCTACGAAAAAAATCAGGAAAGAGTAGGTCAGATCATTCCGGTATTAATCGATAAAAAAGAAGCCGGACGATACATTGGAAGAACTGAATTCGACAGCGTGGAAGTCGACAATGAAGTCATCATACGCTCCGACAAAAAATTACCCATCGGCCAATTTGTGCAAGCCCGAATTACACGTGCCTTCGATTATGATCTGGAGGCAGAAGTGGTAGCATAATTTTCACTATCTTTTCGTTCAAAACCATTTATTCTTATGCCATTCACCTGGAAAGGCGTCATGCCTGCATTAACAACCCCCCTGACGGTTGATGACTGCATTGATGTGGATTTATTTATACAGCAAGTTGACCGCCAGGTTCGTGCCGGAGCAACAGGTGTTATTATTGGCGGTTCACTGGGCGAAGCCAGCGTATTGACGATACCGGAAAAAGAACAACTCGTTCATGCCGCCTGCTCGGTAACTGCAGGAAAAATTCCCGTCATACTGAACATAGCCGAAGGCAATACAACTGTTGCTATTGAACAGATTCAGCTGGCCGAGAAATGGGGTGCCAATGGCTTTATGTTACTGCCACCGATGCGCTACCGTTCCGATGATGCTGAAACAGTTGCTTATTTTACCACGCTCGCTAAAGCTACGGCACTGCCCGTGATGATCTACAATAATCCGGTCGATTATAAAATCAATGTATCGCTCGATATGTTCGAAGAGCTCGCGCAATGCGCCAATATTAGCGCTGTCAAGGAATCTACCCGTGATGTGACCAATGTTACCCGACTCATTAATCGTTTCGGTGACCGCTTCTCCATCCTTTGTGGGGTCGATACCCTGGCCCTGGAAGAATTGGTGACAGGCGCAAAGGGCTGGGTGGCCGGACTGGTGTGTGCTTTTCCCGAAGAAACCATGGCTATTTATGCACTGGTGAAAGCAGGACGCATCCATGAAGCCCTTGCCATCTATCGTTGGTTCATGCCTTTACTTGAACTCGATATTCATCCAAAACTGGTGCAATACATCAAACTCGCCGGACAAATGAGTGGCTATGGTACCGAATGGGTGCGAGCACCTCGCTTGGTTTTGAAAGGCGAGGAGCGGAACGCCATCACCCGGGTCATTCAAGATGCCATCAACAACCGTCCCGTATTACCGGAATATCATTCACTGCTCTGATTATTTAAAAAATGGAATCAAACCAAACCTTACCGGCTGCCATTGATCAGGTGATGCACCAAGCTGCCATCGCTTTCAACAGCTACCGACAAATAGATGCTGCTCGAAGAGCACAATTCCTACTTAGCATCCGGGAGCAAATACTTGCCTTGGGCGATGAATTGATCGCCACAGCAACTGCCGAAACCAATTTAACACCTGCCCGATTGGTGAATGAACGGGGTAGAACCCTATTACAGTTGCAGCAAATGGCCGATATGCTGTTGCGGAACAACTGGCAGGAAGTCATCCTGCACATTCCTCCGAAGGAAAATCCCGGCGCACACCCCGATATACGACGCATGCTTTTCCCTTTAGGTCCGGTAGTGGTTTTTGGCTCCAGTAATTTTCCCTTTGCTTATTCAACCGCTGGCGGCGATACTGCCAGTGCCCTTGCTGCAGGATGTTCCGTGGTGGTAAAAGCACACCCTGCGCACCTGAAAACATCTTGTCTCGTAGCAGCAGCCATTCAGCAAGCTGCCATTGCATCCGATATGCCACCCCATGTTTTTCAACACGTGGAAGCGGGTTCTTTTGAAGCAGGAAAATTATTGGTACAACATCATCATACAGCCGCCGTTGGGTTCACCGGATCTTTTTCCGGCGGAAAAGCCCTGTGGGATTATGCTGCGGCAAGACCTTCCCCCATACCCGTTTTTGCTGAAATGGGCAGCATCAATCCCGTATTGATCTTCCCCGATTACCTGCGTACGCAATACGAAAAGTTGGCAGAACTTTATGCAGGATCCATTACCCTAGGAGTAGGCCAATTCTGTACCAATCCGGGTTTACTGATTGCTATGGAAGGGGAGGGACTGGAGACCTTTAGCGACCTGCTTTCCCGGCAATTGGCAGCTACAGTTCCAGCCACCATGCTGCACAAGGGCATCAGTGAATCTTATGTAAATAAGTCATCTAATATATTGTCAATCAGTGGAGTTAATAAAGTTACCTCAACTAAAAATGCAATAGAGAACGACCAGGCTAATGCCATATTAGCACGCGTCTCAGCCGATATTTTTTTGCAACAACCAGGCTTGCGAGAGGAAGTTTTCGGTCCCTTCTCCTTACTCGTCACCTGCAGCAATGCTACTGAAATGATGGCAGTACTCGCCTCCGTGCAGGGGCAACTGACCGTTTCCATGATGGCAACTGAAGCCGACTGGATCGACTATGCGCAGTTTTTACAGGCAGCTGTTCCGGTGGCTGGTCGCATTATATACAATGGTGTTCCAACCGGCGTGGAAGTATGTGAAGCCATGGTACATGGTGGTCCCTTTCCGGCGACGACCGATAGTCGCTTTACGGCTGTAGGCATACAATCTGTTAAACGGTGGCTGCGCCCTGTCGCTTTTCAAAACTTTCCCGAACATTGGCTACCGGCAGCATTGCGCAGTCAACCAGCCGGATAAAGAAGAGCCTATGCTCAGACAGACTTTCAAGTGACTTACGATGCCCTATTGGCAAATGCTTTTTGCTTACCGTCGGTTTGAACCGAGAAGCGATAACTGATGAAAATCGAAAGCAGGTGATAAATAATCAGCAGGGGAGCTACATTAGGTATCCATCCAGATAACCCGAACCAATCGCCTGTTTGCAGTAAAATGATGCCGACATAAGCTGTTCTAACTGCTTCCCAGATCCAGGCCCTTGCATTCCTATCCATCAACTCAGTGTAGGCATAGACAGATAAAAAGATATAGCCTCCGTATAAAAAGATGCCCGGATTTCCGATGGCTGCAATGTTCCCAAAGAAATAAACCAACAACAGCAATAAAGTGATCATCTGTACCCATATCCAAGCAGAAAATGCCGTCGTAGCGGGTGTATCATATTTTGAAAAATGAAACACATCTTCAATCTTATAAACAGGAAACTGTTTACTGACATCTTCCGGACGCCACCCGGTGGGCATGAACCAAATGCGTAGTTTATCTCTCCAGCTTTTGGTGCGCCAGGCGTCTTGTATCAACAGCCAGACATGCATGAAATTGATCTTGATCGGATTCCAGGTTGCAACAGGTCGGGTAATGCCATATACTGGAGGCACGGTTTCCATTTCTTCCTGAAAAGTACCAAACAACTTATCCCAGATGATAAAGATCTGACTATAGTTTTTGTCCATATACTCCGGATTAATGGCATGGTGAACCCGGTGATGCGAAGGAGTAACTATGATGTGCTCTAACCAACCCATTTTGCCTATATGCCGAGTATGGTACCAGAACTGGGCAAACAAGTGCAGGGGCGCTACCACCGCAATCACTTTGGCAGGAACACCCAACAAAGCCGCAGGCAATAAAAAGATAGTAAAAATGCGTACGATCGATGAGATACTTTGACGCAATGCACAGGCCAGATTAAATTCCTCACTGCTGTGGTGCACCAAATGAGCATTCCAGAAAAAATTCACCCGATGCTGAATGCGATGTACCCAATAGCCCATGAAGTCCAACGCTACAAAAGCTGCGAAATACATCCAGAAAGCCGAGCGAATCTGCAGGAGCGCCCAATGTTGCACCATCCATTCATAGGAGAGCAATACAATGCTTAATCCCAAAACATCCTTGGTAACATTGGTGAGACCTGAACTGAGACTCGATATCATATCCATATTGCGCACCGTATCGTTCCCACGCAATACCCCGTAATATTTTTCTGCCAGTACCAGCAGCAAAAAAATGGGCATAGCAATCAATAATATTTTTCCGTAAGTTTCCATTTCAATTCCTTATCCTGTAAAATTAAACAATAAAACAACCCATCGCTCCCCGCATGCCCACATTGCCCATTTCAACCCCCTTTTCCATCCCTTCCCGCTTCGCCGCACCAGCATTTTACTGCATCGATGGTCATACCTGCGGCAATCCGGTTCGGGTTGTTGCTGCCGGCGGACCCGCCCTGGAGGGGAAAGACATGAGCGAAAAACGGCAACATTTTATGCGGGAATTCGACTGGATCAGGAAAGGACTGATGTTTGAGCCGCGAGGACACGATATGATGAGTGGCAGCATCCTGTATCCACCCCACGATCCGGAAAATGACGTGGCTATCCTCTTCATTGAAACCAGCGGTTGCCTCCCCATGTGTGGACACGGTACCATCGGAACCGTTACCATCGCTCTGCAGGAAGGATTGATTGAACCGAACACACCCGGCACCCTGCGCATTGAAACGCCCGCCGGACTCATCACCGTTTTTTATACCATGGAGGGAAGTAAAGTGCGCTCCGTGAAACTCATCAACGTTCCCTCTTTTTTAGATAAAGCTGCTTTATCGGTCGATTGCCCCGGTTTAGGTCAGCTCACCCTCGATGTGGCATACGGCGGTAACTTTTATGCCATCGTAGATCCACAACCTGCCTTTCCCGGCATCGAAAAGGTTACAGCAGGTGATCTGATACAATGGTCAAGACAACTCCGAACAGCCATCAACGAGAAATATAGTTTCGTACATCCCATGAATCCCACCATCCATGGTTGTTCGCATATTTTATGGACGGGATCGGTGCTCGATGCCCGCTCCCATGCACGCAATGCTGTTTTCTATGGTGATAAAGCCATTGATCGGTCGCCCTGTGGTACCGGCACCTCTGCACGCATGGCACAGTGGTTTGCACAAGGTCGCCTTCACCCCGGCGATGCATTCATACATGAAAGCATCATCGGTTCTACTTTCATTGGCACCATCGAAGGAACAACCAACATCGCCGGAAAAGAAGCCATCCTGCCCGGCATCGAAGGTTGGGCAAAAGTGTACGGACATAATATCATTACCATTCACCCCGATGATGATCCGTATGCGCACGGATTTCAGGTAGTTTAAATGATTCTATATGCAGGTAGTGGTAATTGGAGGTGGTATCGTCGGACTTAGCAGTGCCTGGTTTCTGGAACAGTCCGGTCATCAGGTTACCATCATCGACGAAGCAGGCCCCATCACCAACTGTTCCCATGGTAATGCGGGATATGTTTGTCCGAGTCACTTCATTCCCCTGGCAACACCGGGCATCGTTCAGCAAGGACTCCGCTGGATGCTAAACAGCGAAAGTCCGTTTTACATTCAACCCCGCTTGAACATCGACCTGATGCGTTGGGGTTGGCATTTCATTCGATCAGCCAATGAGCGAAAAGTGAATGCCGCCGCCCTGCCCTTGCGGGATATAGCACTGCACAGTCAATCCATGTATGAGAAATGGGCGAGCCTGCCAGACTTTGATTTTGGTTATGAAAAGAAGGGACTCCTGGAAATATTTCAAACCAATTCGGTACAGCAACATGCAGCACACACCGTTGAAAAAGCCAAAGAGATCGGACTGACAGGCACTCGATTATTGACGCAGGAAGAATTATTCGCTTTTGAGCCGAATTTACGCATCGACGCACGTGGTGCAATCTGGTTCCCCGGCGATGCACACTTGTCTCCTAATCGACTCATGATACAATTGCAACAGATACTAATCGATCGCGGTGTGCACATCATGAAAGGTAAGGCAACCGGTTTCATAACATCGGGAAAAGAATTGAAGGCAGTAAAATATGGCAACATAGAAGTGGCAGCCGACGCAGTGGTGTTGGCAGCAGGTTCCTGGAGTGCTCAATTGGCACATCAACTGAATTTAGCCTTTCCGCTCGTAGCTGGCAGAGGCTATTCCATCACCACAAATAATGAACCCTATCGTTTGCAGCATCCTGCTATTCTTGTCGAAGGTCGCGTGGCACTCACACCCATGAAAGACCAGCAGCTGCGGATCGGTGGAACCATGGAAATTGTAGACACCCAAACGCCCCCTCATTTTAATCGCATGAAGGGGGTACTGCAGGCAGTAAAACAGTTCTTCCCCGATATGGATATACCCTTTCCTGCAACCAAAGATATCTGGTATGGTTACCGTCCCTGCTCAGCAGATGGATTACCCTATATCGGTAAGACTTCCCGCTGGAATAACCTGGTGGTGGCGACAGGCCATGCCATGATCGGAATGAGCCTGGGGGCAGGAACCGGTCAACTTGTTGCCGACCTAATCAACGATGCCCCTACCGCCATCAACCTGCAACCCTTCCATCCCGATCGATTCAGATGACTAATGCGCCATCGGTATAGTTTCAGCTGCCGGTTCCCATCATAATTGTACTTTTGTATATCATGCACACTACTGCACAGCAGATTGCTTACCGGCATACAGGATATTTTACCGATATCGTGATTTCCTATCTGCAAGGTGACCCCTTGCTACAACCCTTTTATCAATATGCTCCCGACTGGGAGGGATTGGATAAAGCCATTGCTGCCAGAAAAGAAAGTGTCGTAGACAGAAAGCTGCTGACCGAGGTGTTACGAGAGCAATATCAAACCTGTTCCCCCATTGCCGCAGTTCAGCAGAATATTGATCTGTTGGCACAGCCCAATACTTTTACGGTCAGCACCGCTCACCAACCCAATCTCTTCACGGGACCACTCTATTTTATCTATAAATGTCTCCATGCCGTTAAACTGGCACAAGCCTTACAATTGCGGCACCCCAATCAGCATTTCGTACCGGTATATTATATGGGTTCTGAAGATGCAGACCTGGAAGAGATCGGCCAACTGACTGTCGGCGGTATCAAACTCGTGTGGCAGACAAAACAAACGGGTGCCGTTGGAAGAATGAAGGTTGATCAGCCACTGCTCGACATGATTGCACAAATGGAGGGACAAACAGGGGTGGAGCCCTTCGGGAAAGAACTATCCGGCATGTGGCGAACTTGTTTCACAAAAGGGAAAACCATTGCACAGGCAACCCATGAGCTGGTTCACCTCCTGATGGGCGCATACGGACTGGTGGTCTTCAATGCCGATCATCCCCGACTGAAGGCTGCGTTCATACCTACTTTATGGCAGGAATTGACAACACAGTTTTCTCATCAGGCTGTAGCTACCTCTATCAGCGCTTTGTCGCAACACTTTAAAGCGCAGGCGGCAGGAAGAGATATTAATTTATTTTACCTGCTGAATGATCGCAGAGAGCGAATCGAAAAGGAAGGCGATCATTTCACTGTCCCCGCCTTACAGTTGCGTTTCACAGAAGCCGAAATGGAGAAAGAATGTCGAACGCATCCCGAACGATTTAGTCCGAACGTCATCTTGCGAGGGGTATTACAGGAGACCTTATTGCCCAATGTTGCTTTCATTGGTGGGGGAGGGGAATTGGCTTATTGGCTGGAATTGCTGCCCGTTTTTCGTTCAGCTAAACAACCCTTTCCGGTTTTATTGTTGCGGAATTCCTTCCTGCTGTTCAGTGAACTACAAAATACCAAATGGCTGCAAACAGGTTTTTCGTTGCATGAAATGTTTACACCGGTAGGCGAACTCATTACCCAACTCGCCAAAAAAGAAGCTGCTTCGTCGCTGGAGCTCACGAAAGAAAAAAATGATCTGTTGGCGTTATATAAAACACTACAGCAACGAGCTGCTGCCGTCGATGGTAGCTTGTTGCAACATGTGGAAGCTTTGCAAAAGGCAGCCCTTGAAAAAGTGGAAGCACTCGAAAAGAAAATGTTGCGGGCAGAGAAAAGAAAATACAAGGAGAGCGAATATCGAATCACCCATATTCGGGAGAACATTTTTCCGAATGGTCAGTTACAAGAGCGCGTGGAAAATATGGCACTGGGCTATGCGCGATATGGAAAAGACTGGATCAACACCCTACTCGAACATTCAGACTCTATCAGCCAGGGACTCACAATCGTCACCTTTCACGACAATCATTCATCAGCTGCGTCGAACTGATTGGGGAACTTAGCTTGCAGTCCCTTCACTTTGTCAGTCACTTTTGACTTCAACTCTTTCTTGTAGGTCGATAATTGCTCAGCCAATGAGGGGTGAGCAGTGGCTAGTATCTGAACAGCCAGTAAAGCTGCATTAACCGAGCCATTGAGGGCAACAGTCGCCACCGGAACACCGGAAGGCATCTGCAGTATCGATAGCACGGAATCCCAGCCATCTATTGAATTGGAAGATAAAATGGGTACGCCTATCACAGGTAAGATGGTATTGGATGCGACCATGCCGGGTAAATGGGCAGCTCCGCCGGCTCCGGCAATGATAACCCGCAGTCCTCTTTCTGCAGCGCTGCCGGCATACTCCATCATTCGTTCAGGTGTTCGGTGAGCCGATACAACTGTTAATTCAAAAGGCACAGAAAATTGCTGAAGAATATGAGCCGCTTCCTGCATCACAGGCAGGTCACTGTCGCTGCCCATGATGATTCCAACGAGTGGTTTTGATGCATCCATGTTTGCAGTATTGACTGCAAGTTAAACATTTTTATTTTGGTAGACTTTCTCAGCGCCCCTCTATGAAGTAGGCAGACAAATTGCGCAGAATCGGTGCTGCTTTAGCAGCAGTGATGGTCAAGCGAATATCCTGGGTCTCCATGGCCGGGAAAGTTGCGATTTTTTTCCTTCCAATGGTGGTACCGGTAAAGATGGTTTGATATCGGCCATTCAACATGGCCTCCAATTGAAATGTCTGTACCCGCTGTCCATAAGCAATCATCTCCTCCAGTACGATGGCATTCAGTCGGGTAGGTTGCTGCAGGTGCAAATTTATTTCGACAGGGTTCACTTGATCTGCCATCCACCAGGTCTCCTTATTTTCATCCAGCAACTGCGCAAGTCGCTTGTTGGTGGTTTGCTTACTTGAAATGGAAGCAGTTCTAAATAAATTATTTTTGAAGGCCCTGTCACGCAATACTCGAAAGCCCACCAATGCGGCAGAGTCAGCGGGGTGGAAGCGTCCCCGCCGGTCGGGGGGCACATTTAATAACAAGTTACCTCCATTGCCTACCGATTGTAAATAAAGTTGAAACAATGTTTCAGGTGATTTTACCTGATCATCTTGTTCGGGGTGATAGAACCATCCCGGTCGGATAGAGACATCTGCTTCTGCCGGCATCCAATGTTTGCCATTCACATTACCACGATTGAGGGTATCCATGGACGGACTTCCTTCACCGCGCTTGTAGCCGGCTGTATCCAGCAGGTTCCAGTTGGTAGCGTTGATGATGCCACGCTCATTGCCACACCAACGCACTGAAGGACCAATATCACTGAAGATGATGATGTTCGGTTGCCACCGGAAGGCGGAGTCTTCAAATCTTTTGAAATCGTACACTTGTTTTTTTCCATTCGGACCTTCACCATTCGCACCATCCCACCATAGTTCGAAAAAGTTTCCATACTGTGTCAGTAACTCTTTCATCGTATTCAGGTAAACATCATTGTACTGATCTGTACCATAAAGAGGATGGTTGCGATCCCAAGGTGAGAGATAAACACCCATCTCCATACCCGCTTTGCGACAGGCAGCTGATAACAGGCGAACAATATCGCCCTTACCATCCAGCCACTTGCTCTCCCGAACCGTATGGCTGCTGTATTTGCTCGGCCAGAGACAAAATCCATCGTGGTGCTTGGCAGTTAAGATGATTCCTTTCGCTCCCGCCTGTTTGGCAATATTTACCCATTGGTTACAATCTAAATCAGTCGGATTGAATATAGACGGATCTTCATTGCCTTCGCCCCATTCTTTGTTCGTAAAAGTATTCGGACCAAAATGAATGAAGAGATAAAACTCTTTTTCATGCCATGCCAGTTGCTGAGCTGTTGGTAAAGGTGGGAGGGTGGTCGGTTTTTGTGCCGATAACCACAAAGGAAAAAAGCAGATGAACCCGGCAGCAAGTTTAATCATGCGGAAATTTGATTTAATATACGAAGGGTAACGCAAATTTGAAGAGAAATTGGGCAGACTATTTCCCCAACTGACGCTGATACAACTGTATCGTGTTCTGCCAGCCAAAATAGAGGGCATCAGCAACCAGCGCATGGCCGATGCTGACTTCATCCAGGTGCGCAATGTGGCGGGCGAAATAAGACAGGTTGTGCAGGTCCAGATCGTGACCGGCATTGATACCCAAACCTACACGATGCGCCTCCGCCGCTGTATATTGAAATGCCTTGATTACCTCATCTGCCTTACCAGCTTCGTAGGCGCGTGCATAAGACTCCGTATATAGTTCAATACGATCGGCTCCCGCTTCGCGGGCACCGGAAGCCATCTCCGGATCGGGATCAATGAAAACTGATACACGAATGCCAGCTGTACGGAAAGGTTGAATCAACTGACGTAATAAGGTTTGCTGGTTGCGTGTATCCCATCCATGATCGCTGGTCAATTGACTACCTGTATCAGGAACCAGCGTAACCTGTGCAGGTTTCACCTCCAGTACCAACGCAGTAAATCGCGGTTCCAAGGGGTTTCCCTCTATATTCAATTCTTTGGTCAGCACGGACTTCAACTGTCGCACATCAGCATACCTGATATGGCGCTCGTCTGGTCGGGGATGAACTGTTATACCATCTGCACCAAATCGCTCAGCATCCAAAGCCATGCGGATCGGATCCGGATGATGCCCCCCTCTGCTATTGCGCAAGGTGGCGATCTTGTTAATATTTACACTCAGTTGTGTCACACCACAAAATTACAACCTTTTCCGTCGGTCAGTTGCTTTTGATGGGGTGGATGGATTACTTTAATTTTGCGCCTTGTCAGGCGGAAAGTTTCAACATCCGCTGACTACCAACTAAAACTGCCGAATGCCTTACGCTTCCCTCGAAGAATGCCTGCTTGAACTCGAAAAACATGGTCACCTGATACGTGTGCGCGAGGAGGTAGACCCCTATCTGGAGATGGCAGCAATTCATGAACGTGTATTTGCCTTGAGCGGTCCGGCGCTCTTATTTGAAAACGTCAAAGGTTCCCCTTTTCGCGCGGCCTCAAATATTTTCGGTACCCTCGAAAGAAGTAAGTTTATTTTTCGCGATACGCTGGCTACCGTTCAACAACTGATTGAATTACGCAATCGCCCGGTAGAAGCATTGAAGCAACCCTGGAAACATCTCGCTGCCGGTTGGTCTGCATTGAATGCCCTGCCTATGCGCAGCCTTGGTCGTCCGCCGGTGATGGAACAGGAAATTCGTATTTCTAATCTGCCATTGATCCACCATTGGCCCATGGATGGAGGTGCTTTTGTTACCCTTCCACAAGTATATTCCGAAGACCTGGATAGTCCGGGCATCGGACAATCCAACCTGGGTATGTACCGCATCCAATTGACGGGTAATGATTATGTGACCAATGAAGAAATTGGACTGCATTATCAGTTGCACCGCGGTATCGGTGTGCACCAGACCAAGGCCAATGCAGCAGGTCAACCCCTGAAAGTGAGTTGTTTTGTTGGTGGTCCCCCTTCACATACCGTTGCGGCAGTTATGCCGCTGCCCGAAGGGATGAGTGAATTGAGCTTTGCCGGTATATTGGGTGGCAGAAGATTTAGGTATCGCTATGAGGATGGTTTTTGTATCAGTGGTGATGCAGATTTTGTGATCACAGGTGAAGTATATCCCGGTGATGTGAAAACCGAAGGACCCTTTGGAGACCACCTTGGTTACTATAGTTTGCAACATGCATTTCCGGTGATGCGGGTGCATAAAGTATATGCCAGAAAAAATGCGATCTGGCCATTCACGGTAGTAGGTCGTCCACCACAGGAAGATACCAGTTTCGGACACCTGATACATGAAATAACCGGCGATGCCGTTTCAACGGAGATACCCGGATTAAAGGAAGTGCATGCTGTAGATGCGGCGGGTGTGCATCCACTGTTATTAGCCATCGGCAGTGAACGCTATACACCCTATGCGCCTACTGCAAGGCCTGCTGAACTGCTTACCATCGCCAACCATATTTTGGGTACCGGACAACTCAGTCTGGCGAAGTTTTTATTCATCACTGCCGGCACACCGGCGCATATTCATACCCGAAATGTTTCTCAGTTCTTTCAATTTATGCTGGAGCGCATTGATTGGGAGCGCGACCTGCATTTTTATACCCAAACGACCATCGATACCCTCGATTATTCCGGTACAGACCTGAACAGTGGCAGTAAGCTCGTAATAGCTGCTTATGGGGAGGAAAAAAGGAAATTATCAACCGAGGTGCCGGAATGGCTGCAACGTTGTCCCGCACTCCAGCAAGCCAGTTTAATCATGCCGGGTATCGTGGCATTTCAAACCACCGGATACGAAGGGGAGGCAGCTGCTCAGCGATGGATAGATCAAGCGACCGATGTCTGGAAGCAACAGGAAAATCCAGATGATGGCATTCCGTTGTTGATCTGGTGTGATCAAGCAGCATTCACTGCAGCCACTTTACGTAATTTTTTATGGGTTTCTTTTACCCGTTGCAATCCCTCTCACGATATACATGGCATCGACGCATTCATCCGGCACAAACATTATGGCTGTCGCGGACCGCTGGTGATAGATGCGCGCATCAAACCACATCATGCACCTGCGGTTGCAATGGATCCGGTGATCGAAAAGCGTGTGGAAAGATTGTTTGAGAAGGGGGGAAGTTTGAATCAACTGCTCTCCTGATTATTCGGTTATCTCTACCCAGGTATGGTCGGCCAACAGTTTTACTGAAGATACATAGGCCTTAAATGGACCGGCACCTCCCCACTCATGTGGGGCCACCAGTGAAAGGATGTGGTTACCATCTTTTTTTTCATACAGATGGTAGGTATGTCCGATTTGTGGCTGAAAGGAAAGCTTGGATTCGTAGATCATCAAACTCAGTTCCTTCCGCTTTCTGATTTCCTGTGCCTGCCGCGCTAATAATTCAATTTGTTCCCGTATTTGATCCAGGTGCATTTGCGTCTGCTCTTCCATGGCAGCCAATGCCTTGTATTTGATGACGCCTTCATTGGTAGGTCGTATGGCAACACTTCCCAACGAGGAGGCATATGGTAAAACGCTCATTTGTTTGTGATAGATCTCGGTATTCGTATATGCATTACCTGACTTATCTTCTCCTAAATAACTGATTTTCAAGTATCCATTTGGCATTATCTCATGTAATACTTCAATTACTTTTTTATCCTCCTTGAGCAATACCACCTGCAGGGTAGACCCATTGATGATTTGTCCGGTAACGCTATCCGCATGGCTGGCAGCTGGTAAAGGCTGTGGCTGTTGATCGGGAACCAATTCATATTGGCTGTAAAAGGCCTCATTATCCATACTCACCCAGTTCGAACTGATGCTGAGCGCATGGCCATGGCGGATGCTCTCAATCCGGTATTGTCCGCTCTTGGGGGTTATACCATGTTGGAATTGGCATTTTTCGGGAAAGAGTTGCCAACTGGCGAGAAAATTATAGGCTTGTACCATGGAATGCAATTACCGGAAAAGAAAAACCACCGGAGCCACCGGCTCCGATGGTTTAAAAGTATCTATCAATTTATTGAACGTTGAAAGCGATTTCCATCGTACCCCATTGCAGGGTTACACGACCTTCTTTGCTGATGGCAAAAGTCAGTCTTTCACTGGAATTGGCTGCTTTACCCACTTTCGCAGGCACGCGCAGTACATCTTCAGACTCCTTATAATCGTAAGCACCCCATTGATTGTAATTCTTGTTAAAGATCAAGGTAGCGTCTCCATTGGCTGCTGTCAGCACAAAGAAAGCGTATTTGCCGGCAGCCAGGGCCTTGCCTTCTACGGTAACATTGCGGGAAGCCTCGAAAGAAGTTGCTTCATTGGCACCCGCTCTCCAGATTACTCCGGTCTTGGGTTCTACATCCTTTCCAATTACCCTTCCCTTCAGGGCAGGTGAGCTGTAATCTATCGTTACCACAGCACCACTTTTCAGTGTTTCAGTGGCTTTGGCGGGCGGACTAGGCCGTTTTGATTTGTCATCCTGACAAAAAACAGTAGAAGAGAGCAGTAATGACCCCAGCAGAGTCAGCGTAATGAATTTTTTCATGGCGAAGATTTAAGTGTTTAACAAAAAATAGGGTCGAGTGTTTGACCGTATCAGGTTTCATGCAAAATAAAGTGGAATACCTGTTAGGAACAACCCATCTTGATGAACGGCAACCTATGGTGGGTAAAATGTGGTTAGACGGGTATTCCGGGTATGTATCACCCTCTAAAACTTCTTTTCCAACACCACAAATTCAATGGGCTGCCGGGGAATACCCAGTGCCTGCTCCTCCGGGAATGGCATTTTTTCCCCGGTAGGCTGATATCCTCTGCGGGCATACCAGGCAATCAATTCATCCCTAACCGATATGACAGTCATTTGCATTCCCTCCATACCCAGAGAACGGGCATAGGTTTCAGCCGTATCCAAAAGTCGTCTTCCTATACCCGCTGCCTGCAGCTCAGGTTTTACCGTTAACATACCCAAATAAAGTAAGGGCTGCTTGTCTTGCAGGTATACACAAGCCATAATTGCCTCAGTTGAATCGGTTATGACCATCATCACCGAATCGGGCGCAGTGATCTGTCCGAGCATATGATCCGGATGTGTACGAATGCCATCTAATAAATCAGCTTCGGTTGTCCAACCCAGTCTGGAATGGTCACCGCGGTAGGCACTGTTCACCAGCTTCACCAATTCGGTTACATCGCCGGGATGGGCAAATCGCATATCTGAATAGGGGAAAGTGAAGGCTTTCTGCATATCAAAGTTTCGATGCTGTAAAGATGAATGATTTTGAAGGAATAAAAAAAGGTGCCATTCTTCGATGCAAAATGAAGTTGATAAGGCGTGTAACTGAAAATGTTTTCCATCAGGGATACAAATAAAAAAAGGCCGTCTCTAATA
>JBEIUM010000291.1:0-2599 GCA_040374385.1 Sediminibacterium sp.
GATGATGTTGTGAATGCTTTGCAAGGTTGGAAGAGTCATTTTCTTATTCCTGATATCTGCCAACACCTTGTCAATGGTGAAGGCCTCAATGTCTTTGAAATCAGGGTCGGTTTTTAAGCGCAACGCAGCCTTGCCCGTTGGGGCGAGCAGCAAGTACTTTTCGCCTCTTGCTTTCCATTCAGTAATGATTTTAAGCAGTTCATACGATTTACCACTTCCCGGATTTCCGGCAAGTACAAATAGCCTGTTGCGATAGATATTCTGATATAGTTCCTTTCGCTCGTCTCTAAATAATGATTCCTCAAAAGCACTTCCCAATCTTCTTCCCAATTTCGTGCAGCTGGCGTTTATGTATTCGTCAAGGTCGGGATAGGTGCTTTGTAATGGCTCGTTTTGAATAAGCTGATGAATTACCTTTTCGATTTCGCCTTCCGCCTGATATACTTCGTTCAGGTAAAAGTAGTTGGTGTCGTTTTCAGAAATCACTTTCACCTTGTCTTCGGTTTCTTCAAAGTGAATGATGTAATCAGCATTCAGATTATGGAAGAAATGAGTGGGTATCTGATACTCCGTATCCATGTTGTAGAATAGCGGATAGGCTTTGATGGCATTTTCCAGCTCTTCGGCATCCACAAAGCAATGACCGGTATTTTCCAGCGTGCGCAGATAGCGAATGGTCAATGCCCTGAGCCTGCGTTTGTCGTTGTTGCGCATTTGCCGTTGCAGGTCTTTGCGCTCTATACCAAAGCGGGTATCCGGGAAGTAGGCTACATCTATTTTGAACAGGTCGATTGGGCTGTCTGTCTCTTCTCCGGTAACCGGATCGAGTAAGGCATCATAAGCCTGGTAATCTTCGTAAAGCAAATAAGGGTTCGAACTTATTTCAGACAAAGAATGACTGGCCCGCTCGTCATCAATCGTTTTTTTCCAATCGCCCGATAATTTCAACTTACCCGACAGGATGCGTTTATACTGAAAAGGTTTCAGGTTGAGCATGCACAAATGCAAAAACTGCTCTGCAGTCAGTCCATAACTGTCTTCCAACGCCTCTTTTACATCTTTGAGCAGGGCGGCATATTTGCGGTAGATTTTGTTGCTATCGGGATTATCAATCAATGCCAGGAATGTGTCGTAGTAGTCATCTTGCTCGCTTTGTTGCAATTCTTCGATCAGCTCATCCAATAAAAATTCTTGCTTATCCCAATTCAATATGCTGCGGCAGATGGATGAGAATCCGGGGAAATAGGTGCGCTTTTTCCAGCAAAAAGAAAGCAACTGCTCTACGGCATCAATGCGGTCTTGCATTTCGGCAGGCGGCACAATGCCATCGTCTTTGCAATCAATAAGCTGCTTGCGCATTTTGGTTAAAATGAAAATGGCTTCATCGTCATCCACATCCATGGCCACATACTTAAAGCAGTGGTTGAGTTCAGGCTCTGTGATGGCAACCTTGATTTTATTCAGTAATATTTCTTTGCCCTCTGCATCAAAGCCCGGCTGATTCACATAGTCCAGATATTCATGATAGGGCATGCGCACCAGTAAATCGGGCTCCTGAAAGGAGTACCGAATCGCCCAGTTCATAGAAGGGAAATTCCGGTATTTGGGTTTGCTCGCTTTCTTTTTATCAATTAAGTCTTTAGGGCCGAAATAGTGATAATCGCCTTTGTCCGTCACCAAGCCACAGCCCACCACCAGATATTGCTGATCTTCTTCCGTTAGTGGATTGCTAAATTTGGCATACATAAAAGCCACCGATTGGCCTTTGCGCACGGCATTGTTGAACTTGGGGATGCGAACCGATTCCAGATTTCTCGGGTAGGCTCCATCAGCTTTCATCTGTTCATCGGTACGGGTAAACGAAACGGCAAATGGCCAACTGAACATGGATTGAGCAGGGAGTTCTTCTTTAATCAGGGTCAACCCAGGGTCGGCAGGGTTGTCATGTTTTACGGTGATGTTTTGCTTGCCAAACACGTTGACACTCCAAAAGCAGGGCGGCACATATTCTTCAGTAATCGGCTGGCCTTTGAAAGCCAATTCCTGTTCCAGATTTTTCTCTTTGCGCTTGCGCAAACGTTCGGAGAGCAAGGAATGAAAGCCGCTGCAATAGCGATTTTTTAAAGGGTCTTTGCAAATGCTGCCATCCCATTTATTGTCGTGCCACGCCACCCGAAAGGTAACATGCCGCGCTTTGATTGTATTGTCGTGCTCGAGGGCTTCTTCTGCATCCTCATTGGCTTCAGCCTGAGCCATCAGGCGTTCAATTTTATCTGCTAAGCCAAGCCCCCAGCGGATGTCCTTATCGGCCGGACGGTGATATTGCCCCGCTTTTTTGGCCATACGCATCAAACATCCTCTATCTTCAAATGTGAATACCCGTTTGTTTTCCGGCAGTTGGGTGAAATCAAAAAACGCCTGCCAATCCTCTTCTGAGTAATTGTCGTATTGCGCCCGCATGATGTCGAGATCGTAAGGATCGTTTATGTCGTATTGCTGTGCCATTAATTTTTATCGTTGTACTTGTTTTAGCATTGGCGGTAACTCGTTAATATACGAAGGTTCTAAAGTTCGGTTAGTTTTTATTGATTGAAAAACA
>JBEIUM010000067.1:0-12496 GCA_040374385.1 Sediminibacterium sp.
AACCTATTTGAATTATCTACCCTGATCAACTCCCTGAAAGACGGTCACTTGACCGCCGGTTCAATTGGCTCAGCTACGATAACTGCCATGCAGCAACAAATGAAACGTTTCATTGAAGACATTTTTGGTTTGCAGCAAGAGCAGGAACTGGGGGGTGGTAAGTTAGATGGGGTGTTACAACTGCTCATCGACATTCGTAAAGATGCCAAAGCGAAGAAGGACTTCGTTACCAGCGATAAAATACGGGAGGAACTCTCCAGATTAGGTGTGCAACTGAAAGACGAGAAAGATGGTGGTGTCAGCTATCAGCTATCGTAAAGCCTGCTTTTTAATGATTACAGTCATCACTGTGTGCATGGTTATGTATCCTGCATAAGTGATAGTTCTGCCAGTGCGCAGCTACGATGCAGCATACGGCAGGAATCAGCAGATACACTTCCCCCATGCTGAAAGTTAATCGAACGATCAGCAGACAAACTCCTGTGAGGAATAAAGCAAAAGGCAGCCAGCTATGATGGTGTTTTTTCCTGCCGTGCGATAACGAATAACTCCCGATGGCCAATGCAATTACCAGCATGATATATTCTACTAGGCGGTTGTGTATGATGTTGATGCCCAGCATAGGTAAACTGGAAAAAAATAAGGGTAGCAGGGCACAATGTATGGCGCAAGCTAAGGTGGCACCTATACCCAATGCGTCCCAGTTTAGCTTCCATTTCATTCTGTAAAGATAGTCTATTGCAACCATGTTGCAAAAATATACACCAAATTACCAACCCGGTAAAATGATTCGTACCTTTGCAGTTGAATGTGATTATGCAAACGAAGACGTTCCGATACCTGCTTTTTTCTCTTGCCCTGCTGGCATTTTTTTACTTCATCGTTTTCAGGGATAACGATAACTGGAAGTCAAAACCGGCGATTATCAGTTATGTGAAGCCCTTTCGGTTCACTACCCAGGATGGACTTCCCTATACGGAGAAGGATATGATGGGAAAAGTATCTGTGGTTGAATTCTTTTTTACCACCTGCAGGGGTATTTGCCCGCGCATGAACAATAATATGGTTCAGATCAGTAAAGAGTATGCTGCAGAGCCCGATTTTCAGGTGGTTGCGCATACCTGTGATCCCGATCGGGATTCAGTTGCCCGGTTAAAAGTGTATGCTGATTCATTGCGCATAGATACCAAAAAATGGATTTTACTAACGGGCCGAAAAGATAGTCTTTACCAGATGGCTCATTCTTCTTACTTGCTGGATGATCCAAAAAATAATGTAGCGAAAATAGAAGACCAGTTTCTGCACACGCAATTTTTTGCTCTCATCGATCGGGAGGGAAGGGTACGTGGACAGGTATATGATGGATTGAAAGAGCCCGATCTGGCTAAATTGAAAAAAGACATTCGACGCATACTCGATGAGCAGCCATGATGACTGACTTGAAAAGGGGTTAGCGATAAGAAATACAGGCTAAGATGACACAGGTAATTGATACACTTAAGAGGAGCCAGCTGAATATCACCGACAGCCGCAAAAAGATACTTCAGCTATTCATGGAGTCGGACGGCGCATTGGCACACATGGACATTGAGAGCAGCATCGGGGAAGAATTTGACAGGGTGACCATATACAGAACCTTACAGACTTTTGTTGAGAAAGGTATTCTGCATACTATTCCTTCAACTGATAACTCTATACGGTATGCTTTGTGCAGGGAGGCTTGCAGTGGCGGAACGCACCAAGATAACCATGTACACTTTTTGTGTGATGTATGTGGAACCACTTATTGTTTAGATCACCTGCCAATACCTGCGATGCGATTACCCCAAGGGTTCAGCACCAATCGTACAGATGTTTTAGCCAGTGGTATTTGCAACCGCTGCACTTCTCACCGATAAGATTAAAATGAGCATATGATACTTGTTACCGGAGGTTCGGGACTCCTTGGATCGTGTTTGATCAGGCAGTTGGTCGAGGAGGGTCAGCCTGTCCGTGCCCTTTACCGATCTTCCATTCCCTCATTTGCAGGGGCTGATCGGGTAGAGTGGGTCAAGGGTGATATACTTGATATACTGAGCTTGGAGGAAGCATTGAAAGGAGTTGAAAAAGTATACCACTGTGCCGCAGTGGTTTCTTTCCATCCCGCCCGTAAAGTAGATATGCATCGGGTGAATGTGCAGGGAACAGCTCACGTGGTCAATGCTTGTCTGGATGCCGGCGTTCAGCGTTTGCTTTTCGTGAGCTCGGTTGCTGCCCTGGGACGCATACGCGAAAACGAAGCGATACATGAGGGCATGAATTGGACGCCCGAATCGAGTAACAGTGAATATGGTAAAACAAAATACCTCGCAGAAACTGAAGTATGGCGGGGAATGGCTGAAGGGTTATCGGTTGCAATCGTTAATCCGGTTATTATTTTAGGTGCTGCCGACTGGAGCAGTGGCTCTTCAAAAATATTTCAGTCCGCCTACCATGAATTTCCCTGGTATACGGAGGGTAGCAGTGGATTTGTAGATGTAGAGGATGTGGCCAGGGCAATGATACTTTTAATGAAGAGTAATGTATCGGCCCGTCGCTTTATTATAAGTGCAGAGAACAGAACCTATCGAGATATTTTCAGCCTGATTGCCCGCTGCTTTCATAAGAGGCCTCCGCATCGGAAAGTAAGTCAATTGCTCAGCGAGATCGTTTGGCGCCTCGAAGCGGTAAAGGGTTGGATGACGGGTAAAGAACCTCTGCTCACACGGGAAACTGCCGCAACCGCGCGTGCCAAGGTGAATTTTGATAACAGTCGTTTTCTGACGGAATTCCCTTCTTTTCAATATACCCCTATCGAGCAGTCGATTGAACGTATTTGTCGGGAATACGAGGCAGTTTTGCATCTATCTCCAGGGAAACATTAACCTTCCATTACTTTCTTCCAGAGTTCAGGAATTCTTTTTGCCCACACAAACTCTCTTCTCTTCACACCAGCTTCTTCTACAGGATATCCCATATATGTTTTACCCCCTGCCAGTGATGTGTGCACACCACTTTGTCCCAGTACCACGGCATTTTCACCAATGGTAATTGTTTTATTCACGCCTACCTGGCCCCAAAGTATAACACCGTTTTCGATGATGGTTCCTCCTGCAATACCTACCTGTGCCGCAAAAAGACAATTCTTACCTACCCGCGTGTCATGACCAATGTGCACCAAGTTATCTAGTTTGGTACCATCTCCGATGCTGGTTACACCTGTTACACCCCGGTCAATGGTACAGCCAGCACCAATCTCAACATCATTTCCGATTGCTACGTAACCACAGCTGAGCATTTTTTTATACCACACCGGTCGATTTTTCTTCGAGTTGTAATAGAAGGCATCGCTGCCAATAACCGATCCTGATTGTATAACAACCCTATCGCCAATAACGGTACCCTCGAGCAAGGTTACCTGTGGGTGGATGATACAATCTCTTCCGATGGAAACACCTTTACCAATAAATACCTGCGGCATGATCACTGTGCCGGCACCCACTTGCAGATCACTGCTGATCGGTGCTTCCGGTACACTAAAGGGTTTGAAGTGCTGTACGATGGCGAGATAGGCTTCAAACGGATCATCTACGATGAAGATCATTTTACCATCAGGTACTGAAACGTCACTTGAGTTGATGATGATAAAATCAGCTGCGCTGTTCAGACATTTATCATAGTACTTCGGGTGATCGACAAAAACGAGATCGCCTGGTTCAACTACATGAATTTCATTGATGCCGGTAATCTGTTGATTGGTTATTCCAATGGTGGTTGCTGAAATAAACTTCGCCAGCCATTCTGTTGTAACAGGTGCAGGAAACTTCATCTTTGCCCTTTTTTTGGTTAAAAATCAAAGTTAGTGAGTCTCCGGCTGCCCTTGCGGGAATATTTTTTTGACCGCCGGAGCAGCGCATCGCACAGCATATTTTATTCCATTTGCTACAAGAAAAAAACATTGCAGGTACAAAAAATATTTTTTTCGAAACTGCTGTAACTCATTGTTTACAATACTTTCAGACGATTTCATTTTTTCTTACTTGCATGATTCATCTCTTCAAGTACAGTAACATCGCATGCCGCACGACATGCATTCATTTTCGATAATCCACAATTCGAATGAAAATGTTAATAAAATTGTTTGAAAAAATTTTTGATAGAGCAGAAACGTTTTATAATATTGTATGGGGAAATTATATTTCCCTGTACTTACTAACCCATCCATATACAAAGTCTCGCTTCTGCGGGACTTTTGTTTTATGCTCCATTACTATCTTTTTTATAAACCATTTCAGGTGCTCACCGCCTTCACTTCCGATGATGGAAAGAAAACATTATCGGATTTTTTGCGCGTACCCCGCGATGTTTATCCGGTTGGTCGACTGGATTATGACAGTGAGGGATTGCTCTTACTTACGAATGATAAATCATTGAATCAACGTCTTTTGCATCCCGACCATCGTCATCAACGAACCTACTGGGTGCAGGTGGAAGGTGCTATAAGTGAAGCGGCACTGCAGCATTTACAGGCGGGGGTAGAAATTTCAGTAGATGGAAAGACTTACACCACATTACCTGCCCGGGTTCGGCGGCTCCCCAATGAACCGGTGGTTCCCGAACGCAATCCGCCGATACGTTTCAGGCAAAGCATCCCCGACACCTGGATAGAACTTACCCTTACCGAAGGTAAAAATCGGCAGGTAAGGAAAATGACCGCAGCTGTCGGTTTCCCAACCCTTCGGTTGATTCGAACAGCCATCGGGAACTTGACATGGGGGAAGATGCAACCCGGAGAATGGATTGAGCTATCAGGTAATACAGTTCGGAAACAACTTTTCGATGTCGGTAATTAATACCCCATACAGCGTATCGAAGGAACACTTGATACGACTGTGCGGGGTTTCTCCATCAGCCCGTATCTTTGCGTTTCATTGACAACAGAGGTTATGAGCCAATTGCATTTATCAGAGCAAGAATTGATTCGCCGTGAGAAGCTGGTGAAATTACGCGCCGCCGGCATCGATCCTTATCCTGCTTCATTGTATCCAGTAACGCACTATTCCCTGGATATTAAAAATCAATATACAGAGGAAAGTAAAGATCAATTTACATCCCTTTGCCTGGCAGGCAGAATCATGAGCATCAATGATAAGGGGAAGGTATTTTTCCTAAAGATACAAGACAGTAAAGGCGTCATTCAGCTGTATGTAAAACGCGATGATATTTGTCCGGAAAACGACCACACCCTCTGGGATGTTTTGGTAAAGCATGGCTTGGATCTGGGTGATATCATTGGAGTTACCGGCTTTGCTTTTGTAACCAAAACGGGTGAAACTTCCATACATGTTCAAACGCTGACACTTTTATCTAAGTCCCTCAAACCACTTCCCGTGGTTAAAAGAGATGAAGAAGGTCATGTACATGATGCTGTTACCGATCCCGAATTCAGGTACCGGCAACGGTATGCCGATCTGGTGATCAATCCGGCGGTTCGAGAAACATTTGTTCTGCGTACCAAACTGGTGAATACCATCCGGCAATTTTTAAATGAACGCGGTGCCATAGAAGTTGATACCCCTGTTTTACAATCCATCCCCGGTGGTGCTGCCGCCCGACCTTTTATTACCCATCACAATGCATTGGACATTCCTTTTTATCTGCGCATTGCCAATGAATTGTACCTGAAGCGACTTATTGTAGGTGGATTTGATTGGGTATATGAGTTCAGCCGGAATTTCCGCAATGAAGGAATGGACCGTACACATAATCCGGAGTTTACCGTATTGGAGTGGTACACTGCTTATAAAGATTATAACTGGATGATGGAGATCACGGAACAATTGTTTGAAACCATTGCACTTACCCTGCATGGTACAACCGATGTGCAACTGGGAGATAAGATCATACATTTTAAAGCACCTTTCCCACGAGTAACCATATATGATGCCATCCACCAAAACACCGGTATCGATGTTTCCGGAATGGAGGAAGCGGCCTTGCGGGAAGTATGCAAGCAATTGAATATCGCTGTTGATCCGAAAATTGGAAAAGGAAAGTTGATTGATGAATTATTCAGTGCCACCTCAGAACATACATTTATCCAACCCACTTTTATCATCGACTATCCGGTGGAAATGAGTCCGCTGACCAAAAAGCACCGTTCAAAACCCGGATTGGTGGAAAGATTTGAATTGATGGTCAACGGTAAGGAACTTGCCAACGCTTATTCTGAATTGAATGATCCCATCGATCAGCGGGAAAGATTTGAAGAGCAGATGAAATTGATGGCGCGGGGTGACGATGAAGCAATGTTCATTGACTACGACTTTCTGCGGGCTTTGGAATATGGTATGCCACCCACTTCCGGCATAGGTATCGGCATCGATCGGCTTTGTATGATGATGCTGAACCAACCTTCCATACAAGATGTGTTGCTGTTCCCGCAAATGCGGCCGGAAAAAATGGATTAATTATTGTTTGTTCGAAACTGATAGCTAATCGCGGTAGTTCAGTGCAGGTGGTCTATTACCCAACAAAGCCTTGTATTGATAGTTACCTATCTGCTTCCGGTGCTCTTCTCTTGCCTGTTGAATAAGGGCCGGGTTGGTGAAGAGGTCAATGGCTGTCAGCGCCATCGTTTTTGCAGCTACCTGCATGCCTTTGTAACCAATGCCATTTGCATTGCAGGCAACGGCCTGCCAGCTGTGCGCCACTACCCCGGGTACCCAGGTGGCTGATTCAAGTCCTACCGTTGGCACAGCATAACTAACATCACCTACATCCGTGCTGCCCTCACCGGCACCCGTTCCAATTGCATCAGGCAGTGGTAGAATGCTCGCTGCAGTTGATAAATCCGGCGGATTTGTTAAACTGCTCGCCAATTGCTTGGCAAACTTGACTTCGGCTTCGTTGTACTGAACGCCACCGGTCAGTTCAAGGTTCTGCTGCATCACTTTTGCCAGCGAATGATTGATCAGCAGATCATGAGTTCCCCCGATGATCTCATAATCCATTTTTGTTTCTGTGCCCTTGGCTGCGCCTTCAGCCGCTTTCACCAGTCGTTCGAAAATGGATTGAACCTGCTCTCGCTTCGGATGGCGCACATAATAAAATACTTCGGCAAAGTCAGGTACTACATTCGGCGCCTTACCACCTTGTGAAATAATATAATGGATACGGGTTTCCTGTGGTATATGTTCGCGCATCAGGTTGGTCATAAAGTTCATGGCTTCTACAGCATCCAGCGCCGAACGCCCCCGCTCGGGTGCCATGGAAGCATGGGCAGCAACGCCGTAAAATCTAAACTTGGCAGAGGTATTTGCCAGGCGGATACCTGTCGTAACAAAATTTTTATCCTTGGGGTGCCAGTGCAGCGCAACGTCAACATCTTTAAAGTAACCATCCCTGACCAGATACACCTTCCCGCTGCCACCTTCTTCGGCAGGACAGCCATACACCCGTATTGTTCCCTTTAACTGACCTGCATCCATCCATTGTTTTATTGCAATGGCTGATGCGGCTGAAGCTGTTCCGAATAAATTATGTCCACAGCCATGTCCGGCATCCTGACCAGGTATAGATTTTTTTTCGGGAATGCCTTGCTGAGATAATCCCGGCAGCGCATCGTATTCTGCTAACAAAGCAATTACCGGTGATCCACTGCCATAGGAAGCGATGAAAGCAGTTGGCATGCCGGCGACACCGGCTTCCACACGAAAACCTTCTTTGCGAAGGAGCTCTTGTAACAGGTTACTGCTTTTGGTTTCCTTATATCCCACTTCTGCAAATTCCCAGATACGCTGTGCGATGGACTGGTATTCCGGCAATCTTGCATCAAGTTGTTGCAGGGTGGCTTTTTTCATTGCGGCATTGGATTGTGCCAACAAAGAGGTATTCAAAGACAGTGTGATGATAAGTCCGCAGACAGTAATCAGTTTAGCTAACATGGCAATGAATAAATTTTTATACAAACAGATCTCTATACAAGGTTGCGCCTGGTACTACTGAATATTTTTCAAGATCAGTGATACCTGCCATCGCCAACACTTCTTCATCCATATAAGTGTGTCCGGTAAAGGTGGCGGCGGGTTGTTGCAGCATATAATGTGCCGCATCTGCAATTACATCGGGTGTTCTGCTCATATTGGCCAGTGCTTGTCCCCCCAGCAGATTACGCACTGCTGCGGTATCGATGGTTGTACGGGGCCAAAGTGCGTTCGATGCTATTCCATCTCCTTTGAATTCTTCTGCCCAGCCCAGTGCCATCATACTCATGCTGTATTTCGAAATGGTGTAAGCAATATGTCCGCCCAGCCATTTTGGATGTAGGTTGATGGGAGGAGAGAGTGTCAGGATATGCGGATTATTTCCCTTCCGTAAAAAAGGTAAAGCGTGCTTCACTACCAGAAAAGTTCCCCGCACATTGATATCGTGCATCAGATCAAAGCGCTTGCTTTCGGTTTTATCAGTAGGCGTCAGTTGAATGGCAGATGCATTGTTGATGACTACATCGATGCCGCCGAAATGCGCAGCCGCTTTTTCCATGGCTGCCTGTATCTGTTCTTCTGAACGGATATCGAGTTGAATCGGAAGTGCCTTGCCGCCGGCCGCCTCTACTTCTTGTGCGGCACTGAAAATGGTACCACCTAAACGTGGATCTTCTTCTACACTTTTAGCACCGATCACGATTTGGGCACCTTCGGAAGCCAATTTCAGGGCCATCGCTTTGCCGATACCGCGACTGGCACCGGTGATGAAAATGGTTTTGTTTTTAAATGACATATTTTTTTATTTAAGTAAGCTGAAAAAATACTGGTTTAATATAAATGATACATGAACTATGGTTTCTTTCAGTGCGATGGGTTCGGTTCAAAATGTTTGGATGCCAGGAACTGAAGAATGGCTTTTTCCGCTTCGGTGCAGGCATCTTCGAGGTGACGATTTACGATCACCTGGTTGAAATGATGTTTGAAAGAGATCTCATAGCTGGCCTTGCTGATGCGGGCAGATAAGCTCTCTTCCGTTTCCGTACCCCTTGCTTCCAATCTTCTTTTTAATTCATCCAGTCCGGGGGGCTCGATGAATAAAGCGAAACATTGATCGGGATATTGTTGCTGCACGTGGATGGCGCCTTTTACATCTACATCCAGCACCGGCACCTGTTGCTGTTCCCAAATGCGGTTCAGTTCACTGTGCAGTGTACCATAATATTTTCCCTCATAAAACATTTCCCATTCAACAAATGCATTGGCGGTGATCTTCTCCTTAAATGCTTGCTCGCTCATGAAATAATAATCAACACCTTCCTTTTCATTGCCACGGGGTTGTCGGGTAGCTGCAGAAATGGAAAAAGCGAGGTAGGGATATTTTTGCAGCAGGTAGCGTGTGATGGAGGTCTTTCCTGCTCCGGAAGGGGCAGTGATGATGATGATTGGGTGTTGGCGAGGGCCCATTATCCGGTCTTTCAGCAAAGAAACAATTTATTATGCATTCGCAGGTATTTTGCTTCCGCTGTTCGCGCCTGGTATCTTACGAACGCACACGGCTAACCAGTCATAGTATGCCAGGAACATGAACTATTCCTCCGTTGGCATTACCGGTAGGGAAATAAAGAAGAAGGAAGTGATTAATAACGATTGAACTGGTTACCCCGGCCGTCGTTTCTGTTACCACGTTGACCGCCCTGGTTACCTCGTCCGCCACCGCCCCCGCGGTTTTTGCGGCCACCACCCCCTCCACGACCACTGAAGTTCTTGTTCTGCCATCTACCACCACCACGCGGAAAGTCATCGCGTTCAAAGTTTTGGTTGCGGTGTTTGATAAAGGGGGTATTACTGAATTCCAGCTGTCCGCCGGTGATGTTGTTCAATTCGGCGCGAATCGTATCGTCGTGTACCAGCTCTTTGTGCCAGTTGCTGTATGCCAACTTCATATAATAAGCAATGGCATGGGCAAATCCGGCTTTCTTATCCGGATCTTCCTGCTGCAGCGCTTTTTGTATCACCACTTCCAGGTTCCGACCGAGGTGGGCATATTTTGGATGACGCTTCGGATAAGGAAGGGGGTCGGGCTTTTGACGATAGGTTTCGCGGGAAGGCTTTGGGTAAGGACTATCTACATCGAGTGTAAAATCACTCATGTAAAAGAGGTGGTCCCAAAGTTTATGACGGTAATCTTCAATCGTTTTGAGCTGGGGGTTAAGAAATCCCATCAATTCGATGATGTATTGTGCCTGTTGTTGTCTTTTTTCACGGTCTTCAATGGTCAGTAGGAAGTCGACCATTTTCCGAACGTGGCGACCATATTCTTTCAAATCGAGTCCGGGTCGCTGGGTATTGTAATCCATCAGAAAAATAAGTAGTGTCTGCAAAGATACGATTTTCCGGGCGTACCGACAAGCAGTGTGAAAGGCGTTGTAAATACCTGAAAAGCAGCATCTTTTCCTCATGTGGAAGATGCTTTTTATCTTTACCGAATGGATGTACTCTTAGAACAGATCGCCGCCTGTAAAAATGAGATGGCGCAGTTTGATGCCGGTCAGGCAGATGCGGCCGAGATTTTCAGAATTCGTTTCCTGGGTACCAAAGGGTTGATCAAGTCACTCATGGGTGAGTTGAAGAATGTATCACCTGCTGACCGTAGGGATATGGGCCAGCACCTCAATGAGTTGAAGGTGATGGCGGAGGAACGCTGGGAAGTTTTGCGACAGCAACAGGCACAAACCGCTGCCGGCAGTGCTTCTGCTATCGATCGTACCCTCCCCGGATCGCCAATCCCCGCAGGTACCCGACATCCGTTAAGCTTGGTAAGAAATGAGATAGTAGCCATTTTCAGAAGGTTAGGATTTGCTGTTGCAGAGGGACCAGAGATTGAAGATGATTGGCACAACTTTGGCGCCATGAACCTGCCGGAAGATCATCCGGCTCGTGACATGCAGGATACTTTTTATATCAGTCAGCAACCTGCCTGGCTGTTACGCACACACACCAGTAGTGTGCAGGCCAGGGTGATGGAACAGCAGCAACCTCCGATTCGGGTCATATGTCCGGGCCGGGTGTATAGGAATGAGACGATCAGTGCGCGCGCGCATTGTTTTTTCCACCAGGTGGAAGGATTATACATCGATGAACATGTGAGCTTCGCCGACTTGAAGCAGACGCTCTATTTCTTTGTTCAGGAGATGTTGGGAAAAAATGTCAAGATTCGCTTCCGCCCCAGCTATTTTCCCTTCACAGAGCCCAGTGCAGAAATGGATATCAGCTGCCTGATTTGCGAGGGTAAAGGTTGCAGTGTATGTAAACATACCGGTTGGGTGGAGATTTTGGGAAGTGGTATGGTGCATCCGAAAGTGTTGGAGAACTTTTCCATTGATCCGAATAAATATACCGGCTTTGCATTTGGTATGGGCATTGAGCGAATTACCCAATTGAAATACCAGATCAATGACCTGCGTCTCTATTCCCAGAATGATGTTCGCTTTCTGCAACAATTCGGCGGCGTGGTCTGAACTTGCTGTCCACTGCAATCAATATATCAATAGAGCGCTCAGGTACGGATTCCTAATTTTTCAACCCTTGGTATGATACAGGCAACCCGCGGCATTGTTTTTCGTACCACCCGTTACGGTGATTCCAGCCTGATCAGTTCTATTTATACTGAACAGTTCGGCCTACAGCATTATTTGGTTAAAGGCGCACGAAAATCATCCGGAAAGTCAGAGGGGAAATCAGCCTGCTTCCAGCCTGGCGCCATTCTTGAGCTGGTGGTGTACCACAATGAACAAAAAAACCTGCAATATGTGCGGGAGGTGAACTGGGGCTATTTGTATGCCTCAGTTTACAGTGAGGTAATCAAAAATGCAGTCGCACTTTTTATGGTGGAGATGTTGCAGCACAGCATACGCCAGCCTGAACCTAATCCGGATCTTTACTATTTTATTGAGAGTAGTTTGCAAGGCCTGGATGAAGCTTCAGATAGGGTCACAGCCAACTTTCCGCTTTTATTTGCTCTACGCTTGTCATCGATGCTCGGATTTCAGTTGCAGGGAAGTTATAGCCATTCAACTGCTGTGCTTGATCTGCAAGAAGGGCAATTTGTGGCGCAGGTTCCGGCCCATCCTTTTTTTCTCGATGGCGAAGCGGCTGCTATCACTTCTCAGGTAAAGATGGCAACAGAATTGAATCAGTTGGAGCAGATTGCCTTGTCGCGCACTGCCAGGAGGGAATTATTGAACAGTTACCTGCAGTTTTTTTCTTTTCACATACCTGATTTCGGCACGTTGCGCAGCTGGCAGGTTGTGCAGGAAATTCTGCAATAACGGTTGTTACCACCAACGGGTCACCCGGGTAGCCGTATCTATTTTTTCGTCAGGTGTCAGCGCATCTAATTGTATGATGCCGGGTCGCTTTCCGGGGGTCAGTTTACCCAAGGTATCTTCCAGCTGCAACGCTGCAGCACCCTTGCTGGTAGCCCATGTCAG
>JBEIUM010000140.1:0-6698 GCA_040374385.1 Sediminibacterium sp.
AATATCAAACTAATGAGACAGATAATAATGATGTGGCCGGCCACCATGTTGGCAAACAAACGGATGATGAGGGCAAAGGGCTTGATGAATACCCCCAGGAACTCTACGAGTATGAGGATTGGCTTCACAAAACCCGGTACGCCCGGAGGATTGAAGATATGTCCCCAGAAATGACTGTTGGTGCTGAAAAGAATAACCACAAATGAAATCAATCCAAGCACTACAGTGAAAGCGATGTTACCGGTAACATTGGCAGTTCCGGGAATCAATCCAAAAATGTTGTTGACCAGAATAAAAAAGAAGGTAGTCAGTAAATAAGGCAGGTATTTTTCGTATTTCTTTCCCAAATTAGGCTTGGCTACTTCATCTCTAACAAAAGTAATCACCGGCTCCAATAGATTTTGTTTACCGCGGGGGGCTGAAGTAACACCTTTACCGGCCTTGTAAGAATTGGCAATCGACAACATCAACCAAACGAGAATGGCCAATGCAATCAGCATCTGCACCACATTGCGGGTAAGTGACAAATCGAGCAGCTTTACACTTTCATCCTTGGTGCCTTCAGCGGTAACCGCTATAATCTTGTTATCGACCAATTGATATCCGTTATAAACGGCATGGCCATGTTCCAGGCGGGAAGACATGAAAGATGTCCATCCACGTTGGGGAGAATAGAGAATAACGGGAAGGGGAATAGAGATGGGATGAGCTTTACCTGCAGCATCCCGGTAATCGGCCAGGTGAAATTCATGGTTGTCGAGGATGTGTCCGAAAATCACCTCTGCAGCATCAAATTCTTTTTTGGCCTCACCATGCTCTCCGGCAGCTGCAGTTTCGTGGTTTTCATTGGCCCTTAGGGTATAGGGTAAAACTGCTAAAAAAAGCCCCAAAACCGCTACCAGACAATATTTCAAGCTTTTGAACACCATACCCGTATTTAAATTTGCGGCAAAGATAGGGGGATGTGCTGAAAAGCAGGGATGAAAAAGTAAAAAAGTGCAAAACTTATGTAGCAAATCTTCCCCCACCGATGACTGCCCAGTACTGATAAAAACTTCCCTGCAAATCGAAGGGTGCCGGCTCTAAATAATACAAATATTAATAACTTATAAGGGTATACTTATTAGTAATTTATATTTCGATGCCCGCCAACTGCTGCTCATACAGCCGGCTATAGGCACCCCAGGAAGCGAGTAACTGCTCATGGGTACCCATCTCCTGCACCCGACCTCCGGCAAGAACAATTATGCGGGAGGCCTTGCGGATGGTACTCAATCGATGGGCTATGACAATAGAAGTGCGCCCATGGATCAATTTATCGATGGCCCGCTCAATCAACTGCTCACTCTCAGAATCAACCGAAGAGGTAGCTTCATCCAGCACCAGTACCCGGGGATCATACAACAGGGCGCGAATAAATGAAATGAGCTGTCGCTGCCCCCAACTGAGGGTATTCCCACGTTCCATAACGTTATAGTCGTAGCCGCCCGGCAACTGCAGAATAAAATCATGTACCCCCATCATTTTGGCTGCCTCCTCTACCTGTGTACGGGTGATCTTCGAGTTGCGCAGCGTAATATTATCGGTGATAGAGCCGGAAAAAAGAAATACATCCTGCAAAACCACGCCAATATTTTTCCGCAATACATCAACATCATATTCATTGATATCAACACCATCGAGTAAGATCTGACCTTTGGTAAGCGGATAGAGCCGGTTCAATAAACTGATGATGCTGGTTTTTCCGCTGCCGGTATGGCCGACCAGGGCAACGGTTGAACCCGCAGGAACCGAGAAGTGAATATCTTGTAGTACTTCGCGCTCTGCATCGTAACCAAAAGAAACCTGCCGGAACTCAATCTCCCCCTTTACATCTGCCGGACGGAAAGCTGCTGGGCCGGCTGCCGGTGTGACATCCGGATTTTCAAGCACCTTAAAAACCCGCTCAGCGGCTATGCCACCCATCTGAATCACATTAAACTTATCAGCAATCACCCGCAAGGGTCGGAAGATCTGGTTGAGGTACAAAATGAATGCTACGAGTAACCCAGCATCAGCTGTCTTTCCCGACACCCACCAGACCAGCAATCCGGTACTCAGCGCCAACACCACTTCAACCACCGGAAAAAAAACAGAATAAGCAAAGATGGCTTGGATATTCGCTTTGCGATGCACCGCATTGATTTCGGTAAATTTTTTCATCTCCCGTTCTTCGGCAGCAAAAGCCTGCACCACGTGCATGCCGGTAATATGTTCCTGCACAAAAGCATTGAGTTGGGCAACGGCATTGCGCACCTGCATAAAACTTTTGTTGACACTTTCTTTGAAATAATACGTCGCCACCAGCATGATGGGAAAGGGCACCAGACTGATCAGCGTCAACTTCCAGTTGATGGAGAACATGGTCATCAGGGTAATTAGGATGGTCAGCAAATCGGCAATAATGGGAATCAATCCATCAGAAAAAACATCGTTGATGCTTTCAATATCATTGATGGTGCGTGTAGTGAGCGTGCCGATGGGTGTCTTATCAAATTGTCTAAGCTCCCAACGTACTACTTTCTGGTACACCGCCTGTCGCAGATCATTCACCACCCATTGACCCAATCGGGCCGTGGTAAATGAAAAGAGAAAACGAACTGCCGTTTCGATCAATATGAACAGCAACTGAAAAACAGTTACCATAACAACAAATCCTACTACCTCCTTGGCATAGGCAGCAGGCAGTAGGTTACTGAGCCAACCGGGCAGACGGATCCCATTTCCCATGGCAGCCTGCAGGGTCACTTGAATGAGATAGGGACGAACAGGAGCAGCCAAAGCCATGATTACAGCCAATACCCAGGCTGTGTACCAGGTAGAACGATAAGGTACCACAAAGGCATACACTTTTTTCCAAAGCGCCCAACGCAGGTTCCCTGCACTCGCAGATTGATTCGACATCGCTGCAAAGGTAACCAACTCGCCTGAGGATAGTGAAGCAGACTAAAACAAGCGGTGGTTAAGGGCCTGAACCAAAGGGAAAAGCAGCTGCTTTTTCGTATCTTTGTAAGGATATGGAAACGACGCAGGAAACCGCGGTGCGGGAAGGATTACCGGTGTACAATCTCAATGCCGAACAGGAAAAAAAAGAGATCGTCCGGCACTATCGTGCGCTGATGAGAAGCCTGCGTCCCAAACTGAAGAAGGGCGACCGCGAATTGGTGCGCCAGGCTTTTGAAATGGCTGCTGAAGCGCACAAAACCATGCGCCGGAAAAGTGGAGAACCTTATATCCTGCATCCGATAGCCGTAGCCATGATCTGTGTGGAAGAAATCGGATTGGGTGTACGCAGTACCATTTGCGCCCTGTTGCATGATACCGTAGAAGATACCGATCTGACGCTGGAAGATGTAGAACAGGAATTTGGCAATGAAATATCCAAAATTGTGGATGGTCTTACCAAGATCTCCTCCGTAATGGATACCAATACCAGCCAGCAGGCAGAAAATTTCAAAAAGATCTTGTTGACACTGACCGATGACCCACGTGTGATCTTAATCAAGCTGGCCGACAGACTGCACAACATGCGCACCCTGGAACACATGAAACGGGAGAAGCAATTGAAGATTGCCTCTGAAACCGTTTGGGTTTATGCCCCCCTTGCCCACCGTATGGGACTCTATAACATTAAAACGGAACTGGAAGATCTCTCCATGAAATACATGGAGCCTGAAAACTATAAGGAGATTGCACGAAAATTATCGGAAACCAGAAGAGAAAGAACCCGCTATATCAATGAATTCATCCGCCCCCTGAAGGATAAAATCGAGGCTGCCGGTTTTAGCTTCGAAATCTATGGCCGACCTAAAAGCATTCACTCCATCTGGAATAAAATCAAAAAGAAGGGGGTAGCTTTTGAAGAAGTTTACGACCTCTTTGCCATTCGCGTTATTCTTGATTCTCCCCCCGAAAAAGAAAAAGAGGACTGTTGGAAAGTATATTCCATGATTACCGATGAGTATTCCCCTGCACCCGAACGCATGCGGGATTGGCTGAGTAATCCAAAGAACAATGGCTATGAAGCACTGCACACCACCGTTATGGGACCACAGGGAAAATGGGTGGAGGTTCAAATTCGCAGTAAACGCATGAACGAGATCGCTGAAAAAGGATTAGCAGCCCATTTTAAATACAAAGAAGGCACCAACCTGGAAGATCGCTTTGATAAATGGTTCGGACAAATTCGCGAAGTACTGGGCGGACCGGATACCGATGGGGTAGACTTCCTGCAAGACTTCAAAACTTCGTTTTTAGCTGAAGAGATCTATGTGTATACCCCCAAGGGGGAAGTCAAAATGTTGCCGACAGGTAGTACGGCCCTCGACTTTGCCTTCTCCATTCACAGTGCCATTGGATCGAAATGTATTGGTGCCAAAGTGCATCACAAACTGGTACCTCTCAGCCACAAGTTGCGCAGTGGCGATCAAATTGAAATCATCACCAGCAATAAACAAAAGCCTACCGAAGACTGGCTGAAATTTGTGGTGACTGCCAAGGCAAAGACAAAAATCAAAGATGCCCTGCGGGAAGAAAAACGAAAAGTGGCTGACGAAGGAAAGTACATATTACAACGGAAAATGGAAAACATGGGTGCCGCCTATAACACCCATAATATTGAAGAACTCGTTCAATTTTATAAGGTTCCCTCGGCACTCGACTTGCATTATCACATCGCCACTAAGTTGATTGACTTACGTGAACTCAAAGAAGCCTCCTTATACGGCGACCGTATTGAACTTCCTAAACCCAAACCACAGCAACCGGAACCTGTTGCTGATGCGGGTGGTATAAAAAATAGCTCCAAAAAAGATTCTGAACTGATCATATTCGGAGAAAGTAGTGATAAAATTATGTACCAACTGGCCAAATGCTGCCATCCCATACCCGGGGATGATGTATTCGGCTTCGTTAGCACCGGAAAAGGGATGATCATCCACCGCACTGCTTGTCCGAACGCCCCCCAACTCATGGCCAACTATGGTCACCGGGTTGTAAAAACCAAATGGGTCAAAAACAAGGAGATTTCTTTCCTTACCGGACTGCGCATCATCGGACTGGATGATGTGGGCGTGGTGAATAAGATCACCAATGTAATCAGCGGTGACCTGCGCATCAATATTTCCGGACTCAGCATCGAATCGCGGGAAGGAATGTTCGAAGGAACCATTAAAGTATTTGTGCACGACAAAGAAGAACTGGACGAACTGGTCAACCGTCTAAAATCACTGCAAGGCATCGAAAAAGTAGACCGTTTCGACACAGAATCTGCTACCGTATAAATGATTGGGTTGGGTATGTTTATGCACATATCCATAATTAAGATTGCCAGTTTGTTTTTTTAATGGTGGGGTCGCTTATTTTTGTGGCTAATCAATAACCATTTTATGGTAGATGTAATACTGGGTATGCAGTGGGGTGATGAGGGCAAAGGAAAGATCGTAGATTACTTTGCACCACGCTACGACATCATTGCCCGTTTTCAGGGCGGACCCAATGCCGGACATACCCTGTATGTGAACGGAAAAAAGATTGTACTGCACCAGATACCCTCGGGTATTTTTCATCAGAATAAAATCAACATCATCGGCAATGGTGTTGTGCTCGACCCGGTTACCCTGAAAAGAGAATGCGATGCTGTGGCTGCTTTCGGTATCGACGTGAAGAAAAACCTGTTCATATCAGAGCGAACGAATATCATTGTGCCGACACACCGCGCACTCGATAAGGCCTCTGAAATGCAAAAGGGGGACAGCAAAATCGGCAGCACCCTGAAGGGTATTGGTCCGGCCTATATGGATAAAACGGGCCGAAATGCCCTGCGCGTGGGTGATGTGCTGCAGAAGAATTTCACTACACAATACATTCGCCTGCGACTGAAACACCAAAAGCTACTCGATAACTTTCATTTTGTAGAAGACATAGGCGCCTGGGAAGAAGAATTTTTCGAGGCCCTGGAATTTTTAAAGACCCTGAATGTTGTAAATGGCGAATATTTCATCCATGAAAACATTCGCGCCGGAAAAAAAGTGCTGGCAGAAGGGGCACAGGGAAGTATGCTCGACATCGATTTCGGTACCTTCCCATTTGTTACCTCTTCCAACACCATTTCCGCAGGTGTTTGCACCGGACTGGGTGTTTCTCCCCGGATGATCGGAGAAGTAATGGGCGTTACCAAAGCTTATTGCACGCGCGTAGGAGGTGGACCATTCCCCACCGAACTGGAGAATGAAACAGGCGAACTGCTCAGAAAAACCGGTAGTGAATTTGGAGCTACCACCGGACGTCCACGTCGCTGTGGCTGGATCGATCTGGTTGCACTGCGCTATGCTGCCATGCTCAATGGGGTTACCCAGATGATCATGACAAAAGCCGATGTGCTCGATGGATTTAGTGAATTACAAATGTGTACCGCCTACAACATCAATGGACAGGAAACAAAAGAACTTCCTTACCAGTTGAATGGTCTCACCATTGAGCCCGTATTAAAAAGTTTCGCTGGATGGAACACTCCAACTGTTGCCTGCAGAGAAGCAGCTCATCTTCCGGAAAAAATGAAAACCTATATTTCTTTTATTAATGAGTACGTGGGGGCGCCGGTTACAGTCGTTTAAAATGGTACCGAAAGAGACCAAAATGTTAATTTTTAAAAAAAAATT
>JBEIUM010000298.1:0-2441 GCA_040374385.1 Sediminibacterium sp.
ACATTTTGGCCATCTTTTATCCTGTAATGGATCGTTCCACCGTGGCAACGAACGACCTTCTGCAATAAAACAAGACCGAGACCGCTGCCCGGCTGCCGCCCTTTATTGGAGGCACGGAAAAAAGGTGTGAAGAGTTGATCGACTTCTTCGGGTGCAATGAGGGGGCCTCCGTTTCGCACTTCGATCGATAAATGAGCTTTGTCGGCATCCAGTATAACAGTTACGGGTGAACCGGCACCATACTTAACAGCATTTGAAAGCATATTATCTATAGCCGCCTGTAACAAAACCTCATCGCCGGGCATATCATAGTCATCCGGATCAGTTGGGGATTGATTAAAAACGAGTGAAAACTTCACTTCCGGATGCTGCTGCTCCATTTTATCAATACGCTCCTCTGCCAATCCGTAAAGTGAAAGACTAGACCTCCTATCGCCGGGAACAAGTTGCTCTGACCTTGAAATGAACAATAGTCTTGAAATCAGTTGTGCCAGTTGATCATGCTCTTTTTGTAATGACATGAGCAGTGCACGGTACTCTTCCGGACTTCTTTCCCGCAGCAGGGCATGATCGATTTGACTCATCAGAACTGCCAACGGGGTTCGCAATTCATGTGAAGCATAGCGAATAAACTGTTTCTGCTGAACATCATATTGCTGCAACTGCTGCATGAGATCATTGTAGCTATTTGCCAACGAAGCGATTTCATCTTTTGACGCCAGCATGTCTCCCTGAACAGGTGAAAAAGTATGTGGAGTTTGTGCAGCCGTTCGAATATGCTTTTGCAACTGTGAGAGAGGCTGGAGGGCCCGACCGGCAAAAAAATAGGCTGTGATCAATATAAACAGAAAAATAAACAAGCTACTCCCCAGGAGCAATAGACGCCACTCCTTAAAAAGTGTTCCCTTTTCCGGGTCGATTGCTGCAACCAAAACATAGCGCTGCAGATCGCCGCTTTCATAAAATATGCCCGCCGTTTCATAGTCCCCATCCGGATAGAAAACCTCTTTTTGCGTGCGAATTTTTTCAAGTAAGGAAGCATCCCAACTGATCCGGTGATCATCGACACTGCTGTAAACCACCTGTCCCTCCTTATTTAGAACGATGGTTTTCTCATTGCGCCAGTCATGCAGGATGTGTGCATCAATAACACGCAATAAAGCACTATCGACCTCCTTCACCTCATCCAGTAATTTGACGGTTTGCAGAGCCTTATCTTTTAGGAGAGATTGAAATTGCTTTTGATGATTATGCACGAATAAGAAATAAATCATCGTGCTGAATAAAAACAGCATCAGCAATACTGCTGAAACGATAACAAGTGAGGAACGATGGCGAATCGTCATGGATTTTCCTCCTTTACATAATAGCCAAATCCACTTCTGGTGTGGATCAGCTTACGCTCAAATGGCTTATCGATCTTTGTTCGAAGAAAATTTATATATACTTCAACAGAGTTGGTACCGGTATCAAAATCCATGTCCCATACCTTCTCTGCAAGCTCGGCTTTAGACAGCACCCTTCCATTGGCTTTTAACAATGTTTCCAACAGCAGATATTCTTTTTGTGATAATCGGATCAACTTACCTGCCCTTCTTACTTCCTTGCTACTGGTATTCATTTCCAAATCGCCGGCCTTCAGCAAATCTGACTGCACTTCAGTGGTCCTGCCCAAGCGCTTTGCAATGGCATGGATGCGGGCAGTCAATTCCTGCAAATGAAATGGCTTCACTAAATAATCATCTGCGCCAGCAGAAAAAGCCTCCATTTTATCTGATAGCTCTCCTAATGCGGTTAACATCAAAATAGGCACCGTTGGATTCGCTTTTCTAAAGCCGGCACATAGATCAAATCCATTTTTCCCGGGTAAATTAATGTCAAGGATAATAAAATCGGGGTGAAGGCTTTTAAATAACTTTTCAGCAATGATGCCATCATAGGCAATGGTCACATCACATCCCGAATCTTCCAGGGCTGCAGCCACCGATTTTGCCAGTTTTTCTTCGTCCTCCACCAATAATACACGCATGTTTCAAAAATAATTGATTCGGGACTGGAAATCTGAGGAATGAACTGAATTTTTTATACCACGCATCATTTAGCCAAACTTTTTTTCCCTTGCTTCATCTTCATCCATCTCAATCGATCTGTCGGATGCATTTTTTCTATGGCATAGCGCAACATGGTTCTGGGCATTGCAGCCGCATGTTGCAACAAAAAACGCTCAATCATAGTTGGGTTGAGCTTCCAGGCTTCCCGCAGCATCCAGCCTGTTGCCTTGTGCATCAGATCATGTGGATGATCTATAAAGATGGTAGCCAATTGCAGCATATCTACCCAATCCTTTTTTCGTATAAAAGTAAGGGTAGTGAGCATGGCAATCCGGTTTTTCCAAAGGTTTTTTGAGCGGGCAAACCGGTACAAAATGGCTCGGTTGCGCT
>JBEIUM010000236.1:0-4162 GCA_040374385.1 Sediminibacterium sp.
ACATAGCCCATTCCCAGATTACTCAAGCCTTCATGTACAATATTTCCATCCTTATCTTTCACCGCTACCGGACTGAGATTGATTTGAGAAGAACAGAATTTTTCAATCAATGGGAACGTGATATTGCCTTCTTCAAGGGTATCTAACTGATTACGCAATTTGAATTTGCTGATGATGTCCTGCACATCCGAACTGAATCCATCCAAATAGTTTTCAAGGTTCTGCCGAATGTTTGCAGGGTCATTCAATAACTTCTTGAAAGTGTACTTTGATGTGTTGTAAAAAACATAACCGGAAACCTTTCTAAGCTGTGGTGACTGATTTTCGATTTTCAACTTATTCAGTTGCTCATGCATTTCAATCACTTTGTCCTTTGAAAGCTCCAGCAAAGCATCCAACCTACGTAATACCGTGAATGGCAGAATTATGTCTCTGTATTTGCCTCGGGTGTAAACGTCACGAAGCACATCATCGGCAATGCCCCAGATAAAGTTGACAATTTGATTATGTTGGATATGGTTCATTTCTTCTTTTTAATCTTACGTGAAACGGATTTTAGAGCCTCGTCAGCCATGCTTTCATCTTTGATAACATCAAAAACCTGGTCAGCAAGCCAAAGGGTAATGAGTTCATCCTTATCAGCTTTCAGAATTTCCGCAAGCAAAGGGATCTGCTCCTTCTTCAAATGGCGTTGCCCTTTTTCAATTTTACTAAGCTGGGCGGTATCCATCTCAAGTAAGGGGGCAACCTGCCGCAAATACAGTTTCTGCTTTTCCCTCAAGACTCTAACTCTATTACCAAACTGGCTGTCCATTGTATTATTTTGACTTGTCAATAATTGGCTAATATAGGCAAAAAAAGAAAATCCCTGACAACAAAAAGAAAATAGCCCTAAAATGGAGGGATTTCAGGATTTTAAGGAAACGGAGGAAGCTAAGGGCGGTTAGCCCTTAACTTCCTTTAAATCCTGAGTTTCCTTAGCATTGGGATTCAGGTAATGGTCTTGCTTTTCCCTATGAATCAGCCCCCGCTTGCAGAAGTCGGTAATGTACCCTTCGGCTGTTTTATCGGGTATGGACATAGAGGCGGCAATTCTCAAGTACTCCTGTCTGTTGAAGCTGGCTGGCAGGGCATCCAGATACCGTTCCTTTTGGTTTTTGCGCTTGGGCATTGGTGCATCTTGGGGTAATTCAGAAAATACCTTACTGGCATGTTTCACCAATACACGAACCATCTCCAGCGTGGTTTGAAAGTCTCTTTCCTCACAAATGATGCGTTCCGGCAAATCACCATGTTCCATAATCCGCAAAGCGGATAGGATCATGGAAATACGGAAAGCAATCAACCCCAAACGCCTGATTGTTGCCATGTAGTCAAGCCCCTGCAAGCTGAGGTAGGTGTTTTGGATTTGCTCAAAGAAGGCATTGAATTGCTCCTGCTGCTCTGCCGTGAGGCAGAACTGTATTTCAGGGTTCGCCATCAGGGTTTGGTATAAACCAAAGAAGTCATTGCCTAACTGGTCAAAGTAATCATCTAAACCATTATCGGACGAATTGGCGAATACATTTTTCCATACCGGCTGAATGTTCATGAAATAGAAAATGAAACGGCTGAATAAGCCGTTTTCAGCATTTGGGATAAGGGCAGAAACCTGCTTGGGTGTTCCAGTGAACATGCCTGAAAGGCATGGGCTTTCAATATCTACATACTCTCTGTCTGTTCTTCGGTAGTATGATATTGTTTCGTGGTGAAATGCCTTGCGGAAACCATCACTGTAATTGCCGTAATCGGTTTTGAATGCTTGTGCCAGGGTGTCGCCTTCTGTTTCAAACATTAAGCCTCTTCCTTCGTTGTCGAACAACAATTGAAATACTCCTGTTGTGCTGTTGTTGGCCGGGATGAACAACATTTTTTCAGGCGGCTTGTTGGGCTTCTCAGCACTTGCATCTTTACCTTTCTTTTCATTGTACTCCATCATTTCCAATTCATGCTGCTGCTTCATCAATTTGGCTTGCTCCCTCAAATGTTTATGAATGGACTTTACCAACTGCTTGCAGTGTACCAATCTGCCTTTACCTGCTGATGCCTGAGCCGTGATGAAAATGTACAGGTTTGAGAAAACCTTCTTGCCATCGTAGATACCGTATAGCTTTTGAAAACAGGCACTGAGTGAAACGATAGTGCCTAACAAAAGAATATCTCGTTCTTCATTGAATGAAGCAATCTTGATAACCTTTTGAAGAAACTCAGGAAGCTGAGGATAAATAGATTCAGGGAAAGTTGGTAACTGTACTTTTTCCTGCTCGGTGTATTGTGGTGAAACCGCAATGTTTACACCTGCTTGCTTTGCATGAAAGAAGAATGTTTTCAACGTAACACCGTGACCATTTGCCTTTAGGCAATTGGTGTATTGTGTATCACATTCTGTTGCTGAGTAATCAGCATAAAACTTACTGATGCGGTGAAAATATTCTCTTCCTGATTCACCAAAAGCATCTGCAAAAGCAAATCCAATATCCCGCCAATCGCTGTAAGCGGTTGCAATGTCAATTTGCTTCGCTTCGATTTGCTGAATGATTTTTTCAACTTCTGCTGCATCGGTAGTGGCTTCTACTTTCTGCGGTTCAGTATTTATTTGTTGTTGGTTTGGTTGCTCCAACCAATCCAACGGATTGAATATCTTTTTCTCCATTGATTATAAATATTTGGGATTGATAAATGCACCTGCATCCTCTGCTAAGAAGCAGGCTCTTGAAACGTCCTTACCTGATTGGTCAACTTCCAACTGGTAAGTGTGCTTGAGGTAATTGGCAATGGCCTTGAAATAATCATGGTGCTTTGCCTTTGTCAAGTCAATTGGTATTACCCACTTTAGGCCGTCACCAGAAGGAGAAACAAACAATAATTCTGTTTCAAAGTATTCATCCTTCAGTAGCCGGTCTTTCAATTCAGTTACATTACCAATGTGATCAAAGTCAATTGTGATTAAGCCTGAGTGCCTGAGCAATGACTTGTCATTGCGTTTTGAGAATGTGCCTGAAAAGGTCACATAATCAAAAACGGATGCTTTGTATTTCCTTGCTTCCTGCTTATCGGATATGCTGCGAAGTGTACTTGTACACTGAGCAAATTGATTGCCTTTAAGCAAGTGGTACACTTGCAACAAATTGATTTCTTTGAATGGAACCGTATTTGATACTGGTGCTTTGAAATAACTGAAAGCAGGGATTGGCACTCTTACAGGCTGAGGTTGCGGAGCAACCGGAGCAATGATATTATCACTGTAAAAGCCTTTTTGCTTACCAATACGCAAGTAGAGTTCTTCATTCAGCTTTTGGCACAATTCATCACCTTGTAATTGGTAATGCAATGCAGCGAAGTCAAAGGCATCGCCTTTGCTGATGCTGTTCTCTAAATCGTAATGCTCTGCACAATTGTTTACTATCTGAATTTTCAATGTTGGCTTGTTGCCATTGAAAGGGTTCTTAGTGGGTTGGCAGTCCCTTCCCGAAAGGGAAAGGACTGTTTCACCCGGATAGTACTGCCGCAACACATGGGAATAGATTCTAAGCCCGTAGTGTGTTTTATCCAAAATGGCTGTTTTACTTATTTCCATCACCTGTTGATTTAGCTTGTGAGTAATTGGATTGCAACAGGTTTTCTATGTCCTCAACCTTATAGTAAAACTTGCCATTGATGCGGCTGTATGGAAGTGTTCCGTTATCCCGAAGGGATTGAAGTGTACGCTTGCTAATGTGCATGGTGTGCATTACGTCTTGGCCATCAATCCATGTTTCTTTGAAGTTCTCCAACTTGGATTTCTTTAGTGCCAACACATAAGCCCTGATTACCTCAAAGTCCTGGGAGAGTTGCAGGAGCAGATTCATAACTTCTGTCATAGCTGTATCCTCCCTTTTTTGATGAGATAATCTGCTGCCTTGCTTTCTATTTCATCCTGTGTAGTGGTGCGGTTGCGAAGCAACCATTCATCCAGTTCCACCCTTCTGAAATAGATTTTCTTCCCGTTAGGTGAATATTCCGGTCAAAGGGGGCCACTAAATCCGGTTCAAAAGGGGCCAGTCATTACGGTTGAAAGGGGGCCACTTTACATGGTTGATTTTGCGTGTTGATTCAAAGGTATTTAAAGAGTTTTAATTTTCGT
>JBEIUM010000207.1:0-4977 GCA_040374385.1 Sediminibacterium sp.
AATTATTCTTTTTTTCTCCGAAGGGTCTCTCCAACCTTTAGCGTTGGAGGACCCTGCGGAGACTTAAATTTCAAACAATCTCCCGAGGCATCAAGATCGGAGAACTGATCAATTCTATCTACCCAATAAAACACCTATAACTGCTGTGAAGCCCCTGGCATTGTATCCCCGTATTTCTTCATAGCGGGTATTGGTAAGGTTGCGCAAGTCTGCAAAAAAACGAAGTCCCCTCTTTTTTGTTCGATATTCAGTATAAACATCAATGGTGGCATACCCCTTCATGGTAATGGGGGGAGCCCCGAAGATAAATTCTTCCCGTGCAGAAGCTACACGTCCGCTCAATTGGAAAGTCCATTGATTCTTTTGAAAACTTGCCTGCCAGTTGAGTGCGTGCCTGGGAATGCGGTATAGATTGAAATAACTGCTGTCCTTCCCCAGCGGGGCACCGGTGCCGTCGTAAGAACCGGTTGTTCTTCCATCGGTAAATGCATAATTGGCCCTGAATTGTATGGGTCGTATGTTCCAGGTGGCTTCTACCTCTACGCCATAGTTGGTCTGCCTGCTAGCATTCTGGTAATTCCCCAACCAACCCATCGGATCATACGTGTAAATGATAGTTTCTCTGCTGTTCCGGTGAAAAGCTACCACACGCGTTTGAAATGATTGGGAGGAAGTCCAGTCAAAACCGAGTTCCTGGATCAAGCCTTTTTCAGGAGTCAGGTTACTGTTGCCAGCAAAGGGATCATACAATTGAAAAAGAGTTGGCGTCTTAAAAGCAGTGTACCAATTACCGAACACTCTTACTCGTTCACTCAAGCGATAAGCTGGATTAAATGTAAAAGTACCATTGGTTCCATAAACGGAATGTTGATTGATGCGTCCGCCCAATTCGGCAGTGAAATTATTTTTGCGGTACTGCAGTGAAGCGTATCCACTGATCTGTGACATGTTGGCCTTTAGGGTTGGAAGGTTAAAAGGTCCCCAGGCACCTGTCGAAAAATAATCCTGAACGGTGCTGTGTTGCCGGAAATCAATACCTGTAAGTAATTCCCATTGACGGAATGTATGATTCAAGAAAAATTCAGCGAAATGGGTACTGCCTCGGTAACTGCTGTTGGTATATACTGCAGCAGAATTGCTGATAAACAAAGAATCATCCAAGTAGCTTCTGTCTACCTGGTTGAATTGGTATTGAAAATTCATCTTGGTTTTGGCCCCTTGCCGGTTCCAACCGACATTGAACTGTCGACTGAAATTATTGGCAGTAAAATCTTTCTCATCTTTGAAAGCACCTGCGTCTAAATCTGTTGTATACCCGCTGTACAGGAAAGAGGCGCTAAGACGAGAGCGTTCACCGGTTTTAATACCTATCTGGGCACGGGCTGTTTGTTGAAAATAAGTATCGTTATCGAATTGACCAGACCCTGAAGTATCTTTTGCTGCAGAGAAACCGCCTGCATAGTGAGAGCTGAGTTGTACTGAATAGTCCATTGATTTTGTCTTACCCACAACGCCAACAGAAGACCGCAGGGTTGCAAAATTACCTCCGGCTAGTGATGCATTCCATTGGGGATGCTTTTGAGCAGCATCGTTTTTTCTGGAGATGATGTTGATCACACCGGCAACAGCATCTGACCCGTAAAGCGTAGAATGACCGCCTTTCAAAATTTCAACACGTTCTATTTGATCAGTACTGAGCAGGTTGATGTCAAAATAATTGCTGATAACGGAGGGATCATTCACGGGGATGCCATCAATCAAGATCAATGTATTACCGGCAGATGCTCCTCTGATAGAGATGGTTTGGTTACTACCCAGGTTATTATTTGCACCCGGAACTGTAACACCGGCAACCTGGTTAAGCAATTCGCCCAGGGATCTTCCGCCACTTTGTCGAAGCATCTCCCGATTGATGACAGACACGACCTTGGCTGTTTCATTTTGTTTGTGAGCCGCCTTATTGGCGGTAACCACCACTTCTCGTAAGAAACTGGTATCCTGTTGGGCAGATAGCCAACTGCTCATTACCAGAGCAGCCAGCACGAAAAACAATTTTTGCATTGGGCAAATTGTTGGTGTGACTGCCTCCGTAGTTAAAGATGAAAACAAAAAGATGCCCTACATCTCTCCATCTTCAAGCCTTTCACCCGAAAGCTGAATTATTTTCTATGAGATGCGGCAGGTCTTCTGGCTCATCCCCGCTGAAGGCCTTCCCGGTTAACCAGTGGCTTGTTCTTCAGCGTTGCCCGGAGGCAGGATTCACAGCTACGGGGATAGCACCGGACTCGTTGTAACTACACCGGATTTCCCTTTTCATTCCTTTCGGAAACCGAATCTGAAATAAAGATACGAACTAAATACAATGGGAATGAATTGTCGGCATAGTTTTAAGAAAAAGATGAAAGACAAAAAAAGTAAACCATGCGAGCATGTGAAAACCTGCTATAAAAGAAATTTATTTCTGCAATTATTCACAATGAAAAGTGATAGTTCACGGTAATACGGATAGAACTTTGGTCTTTTCGGATCGTCGCCTTGACTTGTTTAGCAATAACAGAATTTAAATTGCTTTTTTAAATCTCTACGGGAGGGTTAGTAAGATTTGCATATGATAACCTTGCGAGCTTTTGTGTGACATGATAACTATCCAAACCACTGCAAGTTACTGTCTCCGCCTGCTCTAAATCGATAAAACCATCTGGTTGTATGATATGATCAGGCAATACTACCTTGACAATTTTCCCGATGAGAAGGATAGTGCCATTTAACTCAATATGGATGGTTTGTACCAATTCGCATGCAAACTTGATCTTACTTTCTACCACAAAAGGTGCCATACAATCATCTATGTACTGAGAGGTTAAATTGACCTCTTTAAATTCACTCAAGCCTTCCTGGTATTTTGCGCTGCATTGGTGTGCCTTGTCATAAAAAGATGGCAATACATGATTGATGGTGTATTGTTGGGTATGCAAAATATTTCCCAACGTATTTTCCCTTGGCTCACCGGGCCGAAATATCAAACCACACAAAGCGGGATTGGCACCCAGGTGAAAAAGGCTGCTGAATGGAGCGAGATTTTCATTGCCCTTGCTGCTAATTGTTCCCACTAATACCAAACTTTTAAAGCCACCCAAAGAATTGACCAAATTAGCTCTAAATCTTCTTTCCATTTGCGTGAGTGCAGAACTATCAATAATCATACTTGTTACTTTTTTTATATAGAGTAGAAAAATGAACTAAAATGGAGGATTCTTTTCATTTCCAGTTCCTGTTGGAATGAATTATCTTTTGAGGATAATAAAAGACGCATCGCCTGTTGATGTTTAAATAGATTTATTCCCGCTTGTAAAACCCCTCACTTAATCCAAAGAGTCGTTCCGGGGCCTTTTCCTCGAGTGCATGAAATCCGGCGGGAGTTAGTCCGGTGAAATATTTGTATGCCTTTGACAGATGCTGGTAGTCATGATAACCACATTCGACTGCTATGCGGAGCCAGTCAAAACGGGGTTGGGAATTCTTAAGCCGAAAGGCCTTGTCAAATCGGATGATTCGCTCATACAACTTAGGATTTACGCCTGTCCTTTCCTTGAATAGTCGCTCTAATTGCCGCACACTCAGGAAAGACTCTTTCGCTATCTGCTCAACGGAATAGTTTTCTGACTGTAACAATTGTGAACAGGCATCATCGATGGGTCGCTTGGGTCTTTTCCAGGTTGTGATTAACTCCCGAACAAATTCATTCGCTACCCTTATCATTGCCCCGTAGTCGTTGGCTTCTGCCAGCATATCATTCACTCGATGTAAATGGTTGCCGAATACGGAAGTTGCATCTATGTATTCATTATGAATTTCGGAGGAAGGCATACCTGTTAAACGGTACAATGCTCCCGGAAAAAAGATAATTTGGAATACCAAAAAATTATTCCCGATCATCCGGTGTGTAACTTCATCGAATTGTCCATACAATACTATGGGGATGTGTTGCTCTCTTCTTTTGGAGTTGTTGTATTGAACTGTTTCAGTATCGAAGGGATAAAATGCGAGACAGTGCTCCGGTCTCGGGGGATAGGCCTTGGCAGGTGGTACCATACCCGGTTCAAATTGGAAATGAACTATCCGATAGAGCTGAATAAACGCTTGAACATCCGGGGCAGGTATAAAGTCCTTGAGGAGCAATGGAAATGAGTTACAGGTAAGTTACTAATATTTTGCCATTTTACTTATTGCAGGTTATCCCGAGTTTACAACTCCAGGGGTGGTCCTACCACTTTCATATCATGTTCTGCATGAATACGGTCCATTTCAGCAGGACTAGGACGTTCTTTCAGGTTATTCATATAGAGGAAGAACTCTTCCATCTTCCCTGCAGGCTGAAGCATATAGATAAGGCGGCCCCTGTCAGATAGCTGAATCCAGGTATGGGGTAAACCCCTCGGTAGGAAGATGGTTTGTCCGGCTCCGAGTACATGTACCTGGTTATCTACAACAAATCTGTATTGCCCCTCAATGACGGTGAATATTTCATCCTGCTTGAAATGTATGTGCATCATCGGGCCCACCTTACCTAATCCGATATATTCAAAAACAGACAATGCTCCGTCTGTATCTTTTGAAGATATCTTCAAGTCATTGGGGTGAACGCCCAGGAATTTTACTACATCACCGAATCTGGATTTACCGGCATCTACCACAAATGGGGTTGGGTGGGAATTCAGGGTAGATTGGGCAAGTAGACGGGAAGATAATATGGCAGGAGCTGCCAGCAGTGAGGATAGGAGGAATTGTTTTCGTTGCATAAAAATGGTTTATGCAGTAAAGATGAGGCCATCTGTCAGCAGGCAGGTGGTAAAAAAGCGACAAAAATCAAATGCGATTGTTAGTGGACTGAATAGCAATACTGCCAGCAGGAAAAAAACAAATACAGTCGGGTGGTGCAGATGAAATGATTATATATTTATCAACAAAAGTGGTCCA
>JBEIUM010000319.1:0-2023 GCA_040374385.1 Sediminibacterium sp.
CAATATTATGCAAGGTTGTATCAAAAGGCATTAACAGTGGAACAAAATAAAAAAGCGGCAGCAGAGCGAGCTAAAAGATGAAATGGGAACGCATCTTATTGAGAACACCTGTTCTTGCTTTTATCATCAGAAAGAGCAAACACTGGGTGATACCCGGCTTTCAGCAATTGCCGGTATACGATGTAGTGATGTTTTTTATCCGTCAGGTAAATAAAGTAGGATTAAATGATCGGGCTGCAGCCATTTCCTTTAACCTAATCATGGCGCTTCCTGCAACCCTTCTTTTCCTCTTTTCACTTATCCCCTATTTTCCACAAGCCAAAAAAATGGAATTACAGGTGCTGGCACTGTTCAAAGACATCGCACCGAATTCAGCCACTTATTTTTTTATAAAAGATATACTGGATGGCTTACTGGATAAGCATGTCGGCATTTTTTCTTTTGGCTTTTTACTTGTCATGTTCTATGCTTCCAATGCTATGATGGGGGTGATACGAACTTTTGATAAATCCATCGAAGAGAAAAAGGCCTATTTCATGCACCAACGCTGGAGAGCAATACGTCTTACATTTTTGTTGATGATACTGGTGGTTGTATCTGTTTCCTTGCTCCTTTTGGGGAAAAATGAATTGATCTACGTACTACAAAATATCTTTCATATTGGTAGAAGCGACCGAATTGTTTGGTGGAATGGTACCCGCTGGATCACCATCATTACGCTTTTATATTTTGGAATTGCCTTTATTTACAAATATGCTCCTTCGCTTAAAAAGCGCTGGAAATTGATATCGCCTGGTGCGATTTTAGCTACAGCTCTTACATTGCTTACTACTTTACTTTTCTCCTATTGGGTGAATAATTTTGCTGCCTATGATAAGGTTTACGGCTCTATTGGAACTGTACTGATCCTGATGTTATTAATCTATTTAAACTCCCTGATTCTTTTAATTGGGTTTGAGTTAAACGTAAGTATTACCGTTTTAACCCGGCAGGCCATGGAGCGGCAGGCAAAGGAAGAAAGGGAAGAAAAGGGATAGTAAGTTAGTAGAAGTACTTGTTAGGTTAGTCCCCAGGACTTGGCTGTTTCGGAAAATCCGGATTGTGACTGTGAGCGACCGGCTTCATAATGACCCGCCAATGTTTTCTGACGATATGCTTCATAGATGGTCACAGCGCAAGCTACCGAGATATTCAGACTCTGAATGATACCCACTTGTGGTATGATGAAGTTTCCATCAGCCAGTTGGCGGAATGATTCACTTACGCCATCGTGTTCATTCCCAAAAACGAGCGCAATGGGTTCTGTCAGGTTCATCTCATATAGATTCAGCGAATCTTCCGTTAGATAGGTTGTATAAATCTTTTTATATTTTTCCCGAATGCTGCTAACACATAATTCAAGGTCGGAAAAATGATGAACCGTTAGCCATTTGGATGCGCTGCTGCTACTTTTGGCACCGAATCTTTTATGCGGTCGGATAATCGAGTTCAGCACATAGATTTCCTGAATACCGACAGCATCACAGGTTCTCATGACTGCAGATATATTGTGCGGATCGTTGACGTTTTCCATAACGACCGTCAGGTCAAATTGCCTTTTCATAAGTACCCGCTCTAACCTTTCTCTTCTTACCTCATTCATGGTCTGATTTTTTTAATTAGGATTTTGGCGAGAGTTGAATACGACTCAAACCAAGTCCCGGTAAATGGGAGGTTTCAATTTTCCCCTCGGAGAAAGTTAGTCCTGCTGCTACATCACGACTCAGCAACAAGGGCCCATCGGCATCTACGTAGTCGAGTTGGGGTAAAAACTGTACGATTGCTGCCGTACCGATGCTGCTTTCATTCATACTGCCCATCATTACTTTCAGGTTTAACTCGCGGGCTTTTTTGATCATATGCAAGGCCGGCGTGATACCACTGCATTTGGTCAGTTTGATATTGATGCCATGAAATAATCCCGCACAGGAAGCCACATCTTTTTCAAAGACACAACTCTCATCTGCTATCAGCGGAATAGGTG
>JBEIUM010000175.1:0-5780 GCA_040374385.1 Sediminibacterium sp.
CGGACATACTTATCTCTATGATGGTGAAACCGGAGAACGTTTCCACCAGAAAGCCACTGTGGGTGTGATCTACATGATCAAACTGCACCACATGGTAGATGATAAGATGCACGCGCGTTCCATCGGACCATACAGTCTCATTACGCAACAGCCGCTGGGTGGTAAAGCCCAGTTTGGTGGTCAACGTTTCGGTGAGATGGAAGTATGGGCCCTGGAAGCATACGGTGCTTCTAACATCCTCCAGGAACTCTTGACCCTGAAATCTGATGACATCATAGGAAGAGCTAAGACCTATGAGGCCATCGTGAAAGGCGATAATATTCCAAAAGCCGGTGTACCCGAATCATTCAATGTACTTGTACATGAATTGAGGGGCCTCGGTCTGGACCTGAAATTTGAATAATGGATGTGCGTCGGAACCTGCCTCCCGGCAATGGTTCCGCATTTCGCCGGCAGAAGAAAGCTTTTGCCGGCGAATACGCCTCAAAAAAATAACCAGCGCTACCTAAACTTCACCTCTAATTTTCATCAGACATATGGCATTCAAAAGAGACAATAAGCCCAGACCTTCCTTCTCAAAAATCACCATCAGCCTGGCTTCACCCGATAGCATTCTCGAAAGAAGCTTCGGTGAGGTGTTGAAGCCTGAAACCATCAACTACCGTACTTATAAGCCGGAGCGCGATGGTTTATTTTGTGAGAGAATATTCGGTCCGGTAAAGGACTACGAATGTGCATGTGGAAAATACAAGCGCATTCGTTATAAAGGCATCGTTTGCGACCGCTGCGGTGTGGAAGTAACGGAAAAGAAAGTACGCCGCGAACGCATGGGTCATATCAAACTCGTTGTTCCCGTGGTACACATCTGGTACTTCAAAAGTTTGCCCAACAAGATTGGTTACCTCCTCGGCATGAGTTCCAAGAAACTTGAAACGATCATCTATTATGAGCGGTTTGTTGTTATCCAGGGCGGTATCCGCGAAGAACTGAAAATGGGTGATCTCTTAACTGAAGAAGAATACCTCGACATCATCGACGCCCTTCCGAAAGACAATCAATACCTGCCGGATGAGGACCCCAATAAGTTTATTGCCAAAATGGGTGCGGAAGCTGTTCATGCCCTGCTCGAGCGCATTGATCTCGACGGACTCAGCTTCTCGCTGCGTAACTCCGCTGCGACCGAAACTTCTCAGCAGCGTAAGGCAGATGCCCTGAAGAGATTGAGCGTGGTAGAATCTTTCCGCGAAGCGGGTGGACACATCACCAATCGTCCTGAATGGATGGTTATGCAATACATTCCGGTTATTCCTCCGGAACTGCGCCCACTCGTTCCGCTGGATGGTGGTCGTTTCGCCAGCTCTGACCTGAATGATCTCTATCGTCGGGTAATCATCCGCAACAATCGTTTGAAGCGTTTGCTGGAAATCAAAGCCCCCGAGGTGATCCTGCGCAACGAAAAAAGAATGTTGCAGGAAGCCATTGACTCCCTCTTCGATAACAGCCGTAAATCTAATGCGGTGAAAGCTGAAGGTGGTCGTGCCCTTAAATCGCTCTCCGACGTATTGAAAGGAAAGCAGGGTCGCTTCCGTCAGAACCTCTTGGGTAAGCGTGTTGACTACTCCGGTCGTTCTGTAATCGTGGTAGGACCAGAGCTTAAAATACATGAGTGTGGATTACCAAAAGATATGGCAGCTGAGCTGTTCAAGCCATTTGTTATTCGTAAATTAATCGAGCGGGGTATCGTGAAGACAGTGAAATCTGCCAAGAAATTGGTAGACCGCAAGGAAGCTGTTATCTGGGATATCCTTGAAAATATTCTGAAAGGTCACCCGGTTCTTTTGAACCGTGCCCCAACGCTGCACCGCCTGTCTATTCAGGCGTTCCAGCCTAAATTGGTAGAAGGAAAAGCCATACAGCTGCACCCGTTGGTTACATCATCCTTCAACGCCGACTTCGATGGTGACCAGATGGCCGTACACGTTCCCCTGAGCAGTGCCGCCATCCTCGAAGCACAATTATTGATGTTGTCTTCCCACAACATCCTCAACCCACAAAATGGTACGCCCATCACCCTGCCTTCTCAGGACATGGTACTTGGACTGTACTACATCACCAAAGGGAAGAAATCTGTAGATAAAGAAGTGGTAAAAGGTCAGGGAATGGCTTTTTATAGCATGGATGAAGTGATCATCGCCTACAATGAAGGACGGGTTGACCTCCATGCCAACATTAAGCTCAGAACCAATGTGCGCGAAAACGGACAGTTGGTGAAGAAGTTGATCGACACCACGGTGGGACGCGTTCTCTTCAATCAGCACGTACCGGAAGAAGTTGGTTTCGTAAATGCCCTGCTGACCAAGAAGAGTCTGCGTGAGATCATTGGCGACATCATCAAGATTACCAATGTACCTAAGACAGCCCGCTTCCTCGATGATATTAAAACCCTCGGATTCCGCATGGCGTTCAAAGGTGGTCTTTCTTTCAGCGTGAACGACCTTATCGTTCCTGAAATTAGAAATGAACTCTTGAATTCAGCCAAAGATCAGGTGGATGAAGTATGGGAAAACTATAACATGGGTCTGATCACGAACAACGAACGCTATAACCAGGTAATTGATATCTGGGGTCGTGTCGATATGAAGATCACCGAGAGCCTGATCCGTGAAATGACAACCGACAAACAGGGCTTCAACTCAGTATTTATGATGTTGGATTCCGGTGCCCGTGGTAGTAAAACACAGGTAAAACAGCTGGTAGGTATTCGTGGTCTGATGGCTAAGCCCCGGAAGAGCGGTAGCACCGGCAGTGAGGTAATCGAAAACCCCATCCTCTCGAATTTTAAAGGTGGATTGAACGTATTGGATTACTTTATCTCTACACACGGTGCCCGTAAGGGTCTGGCCGATACTGCCTTGAAAACAGCCGATGCCGGTTATCTGACGCGTCGTCTGGTTGACGTATCACAGGATGTGGTAATCAGTGAAGAAGACTGTGGCACACTGCGTGGTATTGCAATGACAGCCCTGAAAGACAATGAAGATGTAATCGAGCCACTGAGCGATCGTATTGAAGGAAGAACTTCCCTGCACGACGTATATCATCCCATTACCGATGAGGTGATCATTAGCGCAGGAAAAGAAATTTCTTTTGACGAAGCCAGAAAAGTGGAAGAAGCAGGTATCGAAGTAGTGGAAATTCGCTCTGTACTCACTTGCGAGAGCAAGCGTGGCGTATGTGTAAAATGTTATGGCCGTAACCTGGCAACCGGATATATAACACAGCGGGGTGATGCAGTTGGTATCATTGCTGCCCAATCCATCGGTGAGCCCGGTACTCAGCTGACGCTGCGTACCTTCCACGTGGGTGGTGTTGCCGGTTCAGCTTCTGTTGAATCAGCCCTGCCGGCGAAGTTCGATGGTACCATTCAGTTCGACGGTTTAAGAACCGTAGATGCCCTGAACAATGAAGGTAAAAAGGTGAAAGTGGTAATTGGTCGTACCGGTGAAGTACGTATCATGGACCTGAAAAACGATCGACTGCTGATCACCAACAACGTACCTTATGGTTCTATCCTGAGTGTGAAAGATGGCGCTACTGTTAAGAAGGGAGATGTTATCTGTACATGGGATCCTTTCAATAACGTTATCATCGCTGAAATCAATGGTTCCATCAAGTTTGATAACATCATCGATGGTATCACCTACCGCGATGAGTCTGATGAGCAAACCGGACACCGTGAGAAAGTGGTGATCGAAACCAAAGACAAAACACGTATTCCTACCCTGATTGTAGGTAGCGGTAAAGACAACAAGCAATACAACCTGCCCGTGGGCTCTCACATTATAGTAGAGGAAGGTGATGAGGTGAAAGCCGGACAGGTACTGGTAAAAATCCCGCGTATCCTGGGTAAGCTCCGCGATATCACCGGAGGTCTGCCACGTGTAACTGAACTCTTTGAAGCAAGAAACCCGGGTAACCCTGCCATCGTTTGTGAGATTGATGGTGTGGTAAGCTTTGGCGGTGTAAAAAGAGGTAACAGAGAAATCACGGTAGAATCGAAAGATGGTATGGTGAAGAAATACCTGATTCCGCTGACGCGCCAGATCCTGGTGCAGGATGGAGATTTCGTGAAGGCCGGAACACCTATGTCTGATGGTCAGGTAGCCCCTGCGGATATCTTATCAATCAAAGGACCTTATGCTGTTCAGGAATATGTTGTGAATGAAATTCAGGAAGTATATCGTTTACAGGGTGTGCGTATCAACGATAAACACATCGAAGTAATCGTTCGTCAGATGATGAAGAAAGTGGAGATTGTAGATGCCGGTGATACCAAATTCCTGGAGGAGGATCTGGAAGATCGCTTTGACTTTATCGAAGAGAACGACCGTATTTACGATAAAAAGGTAGTGACCGAACCGGGTGACAGTGCCAAAATGAAAGCCGGACAAATCACCACTTTGCGTGAATTGCGTGAGGAGAACTCCATTCTACGCCGGAGCGACAAGAAACTCGTGGAAGTGCGTGACGCTCGTCCGGCTACAGCCAAGCCTGTACTGCTCGGTATTACCAAGGCATCACTGGGTGTGCAAAGCTGGATCTCAGCTGCCTCCTTCCAGGAGACGACCAAGGTATTGAGCCAGGCGGCCATACAAGGCAAGGCAGATCTCATGCTGGGCTTGAAAGAGAATGTGATCACTGGTCACCTCATACCTGCCGGTACGGGTCTCAAAGAGTTCGACAACCTCATTGTTGGCAGCAAGGAAGAATATGAAGTGCTGACAACCACCCGTGAGGCCATGAGCTTTGACGAAGAGGAATAATTGATTTTGAATTCTTTACCTCTATACAGGCAGCAGGCATCCCCTGCTGCCTTTTTTTTCGGGGGAGTAGCCCCAATCCCTGCCTGTTTTCGCTAAATAGCCTTAATTTGCAGCCATTATTTTAACACCCCTCTACAAGCTATTTCATGAAAAACAGCAATCAACTCATACAGGCTGCATTGGGCCTGGCCGTGCTCGTATTATTTTACCTGCAGTTCTCAGGCAAATCTGTTAAAAGCAGTTCTGATTCAAGTGTGCCCGTACCTGCAGGCAATTATAAGGTAGCCTATTTTGAAGGTGACTCGTTGCAAAATCAATTTGAGTATTATAAAGAAGTACAGCTGCAACTGCAGACCAAAGCGAATGAGAACCAGCGTCAGATCGGACAAATGCGTACCATCCTGAGTAATAAATACCAAGAGCTGCAAAAATTAAGTCAGCTGCTTTCCCAGGCAGAAATGGCCGCTAAGCAGCAGGAATTTTTACAGCAGGAGAAAGCATTTCAGGGCAAGGAGAAAATGCTGGCAGATGAATTCCAGGAAGAGCAGATCAAGAAATTACAGGATGTAAAGAAGAAGATCGAAGATTTTCTGAAAACCTACAACCAGGAAAAAGGATATGCCCTCATTTTAAATAATTATCCTGACCTGATTTACTATAAAGACCCGGCTTACGACATCACCGCTGATTTGGTGGCAGGCCTGAACAATATGTACAAGAAGAAATAAATCTCGTTTCAATTTATTATCTTCCCTTCCCGTACAAAAGCGGGTAGGAGCAGATATGAATACACCTTCTTCAGCATTCAAACCATCCCTGGGGCTGCTCGATGCCACTATGATTGTGGCGGGTAGTATGATTGGCTCCGGCATTTTCATTGTAAGTGCCGATATCACAAGACATGTAGGTAGTGCCGGGTGGCTGGTAGCTGTCTGGTTGATTACAGGCTTCATGACA
>JBEIUM010000120.1:0-7493 GCA_040374385.1 Sediminibacterium sp.
ACAGGCTTGATCAGGTAATCAGCTATCTCACTGCCGATGGCTTCATCCATCAATGATTCTGTGTCGTTGCGGGTGACGAGTATAACCGGTAATAACTTATTGATCTCCTTCAACTTTAGCATGGTCTGCAAACCGGAGATACCCGGCATCGACTCATCCATCAGTACGGCATCGATGTATTGCTGCTTGACTACTTCAATGGCATCAAATCCATTGGAGACCGGCAATACCTCATACCCCTTGTTTTGCAAAAAGATAATCTGCGACTGCAGACTCTCAATCTCATCATCTACCCAAAGTATTCTTGTAACTGGCATGGTAACCTGTTTAGCCGGAAATCAGGTGCAGACCGGCATCCCGGGCATAAATCTATTTCATTATCCTTTTCCTTTATCTTCTTTGTACTTTTGTGTGGCGCGAAACAATTGATTTAACAATTCAAAAACAAGGGATGCCCGCCAGAAGAAAAATCATCAATGACCCCGTTTACGGATTCATCACCATCACCCACCCACTGGTATTCTTCCTGCTGGAACACCCCTGTTATCAGCGACTGAGGCGGATACAACAAATGGCAATGGCATCTATGGTGTATCCGGGTGCCGTACATTCCCGCTTGCACCACTCCCTTGGTGCCTACCACCTGATGGGAAATGCCATTACGGAATTACGAAGCAAGGGCATTGAAATCACTGCCGATGAAGAACTCGCAGTAAAATGTGCCATCCTGCTGCACGATATAGGACATGGTCCATTTTCGCATGCCCTGGAAGGAAGACTATTGACCAATGTTCACCACGAAGAGATGTCGCTGGCAATCATGCACCAACTTAACCAGGAGAGTGGTGGTCAGCTCGATCTCGCCATCCGCATTTTTACCAACCAGTATCATCAGCCCTTTCTACATCAACTGATCAGCGGTCAACTGGATATGGATAGGATGGACTACCTCAGCCGCGATAGTTTTTTCTCGGGCGTAAGTGAAGGTGTGATCGGATATGACCGTATCCTGAAAATGCTGACGGTATGGAACGGACAACTGATGGTAGAGGAAAAAGGTATTTACAGCGTAGAAAAATTTCTGATCGCAAGACGTCAGATGTACTGGCAAGTGTACCTGCATAAAACAGTATTAGCGGCAGAAAAAATGCTGGTAAAAATTTTAGAGCGTGTACGCGACATCTATTCCCCTAAAGATAAAAACCTGCAAACACTGACTGAACTGGATTTTTTCCTGGCACATCCTGCTACCGGACTATCCGAGGAAAATATACAACGCTTTTGCTCACTCGACGATCACGATGTTTTGCACGCTGTTAAAAGATGGAGTCAACATCCAGACCCGCTGCTCTCCATGCTCTGCCAGCGGCTGCTGAGCAGACGTTTCTTTAAATGTCAGATACAATCTGCCCCCTTCAGCACAGCTTACGTAGAACAGAAAAAACAGGAACTGCAACAACAACATAACCTGCGTGAAGAAGACCTGCCTTATGTTTGTTTCACCGGTGAAGCCAGCAATACCCTCTATCAAACCAGGGACGAAAGAATACAGGTTCTCTTCAAAGACGGATCCGTGAAAGACATCACCCGCATCGATAATGCCCTGATTCAGGAAAATCTTTCCACCCCCGTTAAAAAATTTTACATTTGCGTGCTCACCTGATCGGTTGCTAGAGAGGCAATTGGTTTCAGTTAGGCTAACCCAACAACAATCTATCCCTTACCCATTTATTCAAACGCTATGCAATTTTCAGCAGCTCAAATCGCCCTGCTGGTTCAAGGCAAGGTAGAGGGAGATCCCCAGGTTACGGTCAATAGCTTTGGTAAAATTGAAGAAGCTGGTGCCGGTCAGTTATCTTTCCTCGCGAACCCGAAATATGAACAGTTCCTTTATACAACCAAAGCATCTGTCATTTTAATCAACGAGCAACTGGCATTGCAGGAAACAATTCCTGCCACGCTGATAAGGGTACCGGATGCCTACAGTGCTTTTGCTACCCTGCTGGCTAAATACCAGGAATTGACGACCGCTGCCATGGAGGGCATTCAAACACCCAGTTATATCAGTAGCTCTGCACAATTAGGTACGGGCGTTTTTGTAGGCGCTTTCGCGCACATCGGTGATCACTCCCAACTCGGCAATCAAGTGAAAATTTTTCCAGGCGTATTCATCGGAAAAAATGTGGTCATCGGAAATCAGGTAATCCTGCATCCGGGTGTAGTCATCTATAATGACTGTGTGATTGGTAATCACGTAACGATACATGCCGGCACGGTTATCGGCAGCGATGGGTTTGGCTATGCTCCCCAAAGTGACGGAACCCTCAGCAAAGTGCCGCAAATAGGAAATGTGGTAATTGAAGATGGCGTAGAAATAGGTGCCAACACCACCATCGACCGGGCTACCATCGGCTCAACGGTAATACGAAAAGGTGTTAAACTCGATAACCTCATACAGATCGCGCACAACGTAGAAATCGGAGAAAACACCGTGATTGCTGCACAAACCGGATTAAGTGGCAGCATTAAAGTGGGCCGACAGGTGATGATAGGCGGACAAGTAGGTTCCGTTGGTCACATTCAAATTGCAGATCATATCAAAATAGGTGCGAAAGCAGGCATCACAAAAAGTCTGAAAGAACCGAATAAAACTTACACCGGATTTCCTGCCGTCGAATTCAGTGCCGATATGCGGAGTCAAGCGAACATCAGAAAGCTGCCTCAACTTGAAAAACGAGTAGCTGAACTAGAAAAACAACTCAGCGAGCTGCTGAATAAGGGCACAAAACCCTGAGATTGCCCCAAAATACCGCCTTTAATCGTACTTTTGAGTAAGTTTTGTTTTGTTAGTCCCGATTGGTAACCATTGTTCACCAAAGGATAACATTTCAAAAAGGTTACATGTATGAACAATCAATTTAATCCGGACAAGCAACATACCCTGTCCCAACCCATCCACATCAGCGGTACCGGTTTACATACCGGTATACTGGTTGACATGACTTTAAAGCCGGCACATCCCGGTTTTGGCATACAGTTTCAACGTATCGACCTGCCGAACCAACCCATCATCAAAGCTGATTGCGACCTGGTGACCGATACCAGCCGCGGAACTACCTTACAGGTGGGAGACGCTAAAGTAAGTACCGTTGAACACATACTCGCCTCCTTAGTCGGTATGGGCATCGATAACGCCTTGATAGAATTGAATGGTCCGGAAGTACCCATCATGGATGGCAGTTCTGCCCCCTTCATTGCCCTGATCGAAGCTTCCGGAGTGGAAGAACAGGAAGCGGCTAAAGCCTGGTACAGCCTGGATGAAAACATCTATCACTACGATGATGAGAAAAGGGTTGAAATGGTGGCGCTGCCTTCGCTCGATTATCAACTGACCACCCTGATCGATTTTAATAGTCCCGTTCTCGGAACGCAGCATGCCGGCTTAAAAACCATCAAGGAATTTAAGAGTGAGATTGCCCCTTGCCGTACTTTTTGCTTTTTGCATGAACTGGAAATGCTGATTGATAATGACCTTATCAAAGGTGGTGATATCAACAACGCAATTGTGGTGGTAGATAAAACTGTTTCAGATGCTGAAATGGCAAGGCTCGCCAAGATCTTCAACCGCGAGAAAATAGAGGTAAAGAGCGAAGGTTATCTGAATAACCTTGAACTCCGCTTCCCCAATGAGCCGGCACGTCATAAACTCCTCGATGTAATTGGTGACCTGGCACTGATCGGTTATCCCATAAAGGCGCGCATCATCGCCAATCGTCCGGGGCACAGCACGAATATAGAATTTGCTAAAAAGATCAAACACTATATCCGGAAAAACAAGCACGTGAAGAATGTACCGATATATGACCCCTCCGTTCCACCGGTATATTCACTCGATCAGATAGAAAAAACACTTCCGCACCGCCACCCTTTTCTTTTTGTTGACAAGATTGTAGAACTCAGCGATACCCATATTGTCGGCATTAAAAATGTCACCTTCAATGAGTGGTTCTTCCCCGGGCATTTCCCCGGAAACCCTGTTATGCCAGGCGTTTTACAGATTGAAGCCCTTGCCCAAACCGGAGGAATACTTTGTATCAATTCCATGCCCGAAGGCAAGTATGACACCTATTTTCTGAAGATCGATAATTGCAAATTCAAACAAATGGTGCGCCCGGGTGATACCATGGTTTTAAAATTGGAAATGACAGGTCCCATCCGCCGGGGCATCTGTGAAATGAGGGGGACTGTTTTTGTAGGCGGTAAAATTGCAACTGAAGCCGACCTGGTGGCCCAGATCGTCAAGAGAAACTGATACCAACCATTTATTCAACCGCCGCAACATGACACATCCTTATACCTATATTGACCCCAACGCTTCGGTGGCACCGAACGTAAAAATTGATCCTTTTACCGTTATACATGGGGATGTGAAAATTGGCGAGGGCACCTGGATTGGCAGTAATGTAACCATTATGGAGGGCACCCGCATCGGTAAGAACTGCCGCATCTTCCCGGGAGCCGTACTGGGAGCCATACCGCAAGACCTGAAATATAATGGTGAAAAAACCACGGCTGAAATCGGTGATAATACCACCATCCGCGAATTCGTTACCATCAACCGCGGCACAACCGACCGAGGAAAAACTGTAGTAGGAAACAATTGTCTGATCATGGCCTATAGCCACATCGCACACGATTGTATCATCGGAAACAATTGCATTCTCAGCAACAGCGTTCAGGTGGCCGGCCACGTTACCATTGGTGATTGGGCTGTAGTGGGCGGCGTAAGTGCCGTTCACCAATTTGTACAAATCGGACAGCATGCTTTCGTTGCAGGAGGCAGCCTCGTGAGTAAAGATGTACCGCCTTATATCAAAGCTGTTCGCAACCCACTCAGCTATGGTGGTGTAAACAGCGTTGGTCTGAAAAGACGTGGGTTCCCGCTGGACCAGATCAACCACATCCTCGATGTTTATCGCACGATTTATAACAAGGGATTGAATACATCCCAGGCCCTTGAATTCATCGAAGAAGAACTTCCTGCCACCGATGAACGCGACGAGATAGTAACATTTGTGAGAGAAAGCGGCAGGGGCATCATCAAACGCTATGTGAAAGGTGCTTCGGAAGATGAATAATCCCGACGCCCCCATAGGTTATAACTGCCCGGCATGACAGCACCCGCTACCCCATCGTATACGACCAGCGAACAGACAGAAAAAAGTTGTTCCATCCTGCTTTCCAATGCAGGAAAAAAATACAACCGGGAGTGGATCTTTCGCAATCTTACCTTTTCATTCAAATTCGGTAAATCATATGCTATTACCGGTCCGAATGGAAGTGGTAAAAGTACCTTGCTACAATGCATCGCCGGCGCCAGCCTGCTGAGCGATGGTTCGCTGACCTATACGGGAAAAAACAACGAGCCAATACCCGATGACCAGGTTCATACCCACCTTTCTATGGCTGCGCCCTACCTGGAATTAATTGAGGAAATGACACCCTTAGAATTTCTGCATTTTCACCTGCAATTCAAACCCCTGCTCCCCGGCACTACCCCAACAGAAATGCTGCAAGTGGCGGGATTAGCGGCAGCGGCAACAAAGCAAATCCGTTATTTCAGCAGTGGCATGAAACAACGACTGAAATTATTGCAGGCATTTTATTCCGATGTTCCGGTGATTCTTCTCGATGAACCCTGCACCAACCTCGACCGCAACGGATTCGAATTCTATAAAACATTGTGCGAGGGCCCCGGTAAAAACAGACTGACCATCATAGGCAGCAATGACCCGGTAGAAACAGAACACTGCTCCGGACGCATCCACCTGCCGGATTATCGCTGAGAAAAGAGGTACTTACCTCCTGCTGGCAATCAATAAATTCAAATCGGTAAACTTCAAATCGAATTGTTCGCTGATATAAAAATCAGTCAGCGCTCCGCGGAAGATATAAACTCCTTCCCGTACATGCAACTGATGCCAGATCATTTCTTCCAACCCACCCTCATCGCTGATCTCGAGTAACAAGGGCATGAGCACGTTGCTGATGGCCTGACTCGCAGTACGGGCAAAACCGCTGGGTATATTGGGCACCCCATAATGTATCACCCCATGTTTGATGCGAATCGGATTTTCATAACTGGTTAATTCACTGGTTTCAAAACATCCACCCCCGATCAATGGCCACATCTATGATGATACTTCCTTCACGCATGGCAGCCACCATGGCTTCGGTAACGACCACCGGAGCCCGACCCACCTCATTGCTCAATGCACCCACCGCCACTTCACAGGTTTTTAATTGTTTGGCAAGAATCTTGGGTTCCAGCACACTGGTCCATATTCGCTGACCTAAATTATTCTGTAATTGCTTCAGCCGATAGACATTGTTATCAAATACTTTTACAGAAGCACCCAACGCCAAGGCATTGCGTGTAGCAAATTCACCCACAATACCTGCACCGATGATCACCACCTTCGTAGGTGGAATGCCACTGATGCCGCCTAATAAAACACCCTTGCCCTGGTTGAAGCTACTCAGGTATTGACCGGCAATCAACATCACCGCACTACCTGCTATTTCACTCATGCTGCGAACAATGGGATAAGTACCACTTTCATCTTTGAAATTTTCAAAACTTAAAGCAGTCACGCGCTTGTCCATCATCTGCGTGATCAGCTCTTTCTTCAATGCAGAAAAATGAACCGGAGAAATGATGGTCTGGTTCATTTGTATCAGCGGCATATCTTCTTCCACCGGAGGTGCACTTTTCACCAGGATGGGACAACGAAATACTTCCTGTCGGTCATAAACAATGGTTGCTCCCGCCTCGGCATAATCACGATCAGAGAAATGGCTCGACTCTCCGGCTTTATGCTCTACTGTTACCCGATTACCATTCATCACCAACACGCCTACCGCATCCGGCGTAAGTGCGATACGGTTTTCCTGAAAAGCGGTCTCCTTCGGTATTCCAATGTGTAACTTGGTACCCTGTGGTTTTACATCCAATACCTCTTCCTGAGGTTCATACTGAAATGAAGCGCGGACGGCAGATTTTGTAGCCATGAAAAACAGATTAAGTCAGGAACGTATAAATATAACTTTTTTGTAGCAGAATCTGGAGCAAAATAAGGCTATCCATCGAACAAACTTACTCCGTTGATAGGCGACGCGTTGTAGCATCGACTACGGTCAGGGAAATGTGAAAAGTATCTGCAGGCAACAGGTCGGCTGCCCGCTCGGGCCATTCGATCAGGCATCTTTCATCTCCTACTAACCGATCTTCTACCCCCGCCTGTATAGCTTCCTCCCTGTCTTTTAGACGGTACCAGTCCATATGACAGAGTATCCCACCCTCCGGCAACCGATATTCATTGATGAGGGAAAAGGTAGGACTGCTGGCAGCATCTATGACGGACAAGAACTGGCAAAGATGAGCGATAAGGGTGGTTTTTCCCGCCCCCATCTGTCCATGCAAAGCCCATACC
>JBEIUM010000134.1:0-7038 GCA_040374385.1 Sediminibacterium sp.
GACCTATGTGTTAGGATTTGAGCAGCCGGCTGCCGACGATCAGCATTTTTCTATCGAGGGGATACCTTGCATCATGCAAAAAAGCCATGAATTGTATTTGTATGGCATGCAGGTTGATTGGCAGGGTGGACTGAACAGTCGCGGCTTCACTTTCAGCAATCCCAATGCTACGAAGACCTGTGGTTGTGGCACTTCCTTTTCTGTGTAACGCAACTTAATTGTATAAAAAAAACCTGCCAGCTGGCAGGTTTTTTTATGTTCATACGTAACAGTATTATTTCTTCTTTTTATTGGTGTCTTCCAGTTTGCCCAGCGGTCTGTTTTTTGCAAAATCAACCAGGATGGGTGCGGCAACAAAGATAGAAGAGTAAGTACCTGTGATTACCCCGATCAACATTGCGAAAGAGAAACCACGGGTTACTTCACCACCGAAAATAAATAGAATCAGAATAGTCAGGAAAACCGTTAGTGAGGTCATCACCGTTCTGCTTAAGGTTTCATTGATGGCTTTGTCAATGATGATCGCATTCGGTACACCCTTCATTAATTTGCTGTCTTCACGAATACGGTCATAAACAATTACCGTATCGTTCATGGAGAAACCAATCACCGTCAATACCGCCGCAATAAAGTGCTGGTCGATTTCGAGCGGGAATGGAACGATCTTACGGCAGAAGCTGAATACAATCAATGTTACAAATACGTCGTGTAACAAAGCGAAAATCGTACCCAATGAATAGCGCCAGTCGCGGAAACGAATGAAGATGTAAAGACAAATTATGATGATACCGAATATCACAGCCTTGGTGGCACCCGATTTCAGGTCATCGGAGATAGTAGGTAATACTTTTTGTGATCCCAATTTATAATCCCGCTCAAATTTTTCAAAACTCACATTGGCAGGGAGGTGTGATTTTAATCCATTATAGAGTTTGCGCTCAACCAATGAATCAATGTTGTCGCCCTGCTGGCGGATCATATAGGAGGTTGTAATATTCAATTGATTATTTACATCTACCGTCTTAATGATCACCGGCTCTTTGAATTCTTCTTTCAACTCATTTCTGATCTGGTCTTCATTCACTGCTTTATCAAAGCGGATGGTATAACTGCGTCCACCTGAGAACTCTACTCCTTCATCAAAGGCATCTTTCATGAAAAGCGTACTGATGCCTAATGCAAAAATAAAGATGGATAAGATATAGGCATATTTACGATATTCAATGAAGCGAATGCTGGCATGACGGAAAATACGACGGGAGATACCGGTGAAATATTCAAAGTGTCTGTTCCGGTTGGTGTACATGTCAGTGATCAGACGGGAAACCAGGATACCACAGAAAAGTGACAGCAGAATACCAATGATCTGTGTGGTGGCGAAGCCCAGTACCGGACCTAATCCGAAGTAGGCGAGAATGATGGCAGTCAGCAAGGTGGTTACGTGGGCATCCAATACGGGGGCCAGTGATCGTCTGTAACCATCTGCTACGGCAACAGAATAGCTTTTACCTCGCGTGAGTTCTTCCTTGATTCTTTCAAAGATGATTACGTTCGTGTCTACTGCCAGACCAACGGTCAGCACCAGACCGGCAATACCCGGAGCGGTTAGTGTAAAGCCCAATGAACTGAGGATACCTACCGTAAACAGCAGGTTCAAAATCAGGGCAATATTAGCTACCCAACCTGCAGTATTGAAGTACAATAGCATCAGGGCAAAAATCACCAGGAAGGAAATCAAGAAAGATAATCCACCGCCAATAATGGTCTCGCGACCAAGTGTGGGGCCTACGCCTTGTTCTTGTACGATTTTGGCAGGAGCAGGCAGTTTACCACTTTCCAGTATTTCAGAGAGGTCTTTTGCTTCTTTCAATGTATAGTTACCTGTGATCTGTGAATTACCGGTTGTGATAGGATCATTTACATTGGGTGCAGAATAAACGAAATTGTCAAGTACGATGGCAATCGGCTTTCCCACATTTCGGGTTGTCATTTTCGCCCAGATGTTGGTGCCAATTTTATCCATATTCATCTTGATGGCAATCTTACCTTTCTCGTCATAATCCTGTGTGGCACTACTGATGTGGTCACCCTCGAGTTCAGCTTGACCGTTATCGAGTGCTTTTACAGCATACAGGGTTAGAATATCCGACGCCTTGGGATCGGTAGATTGCATTTCCATTTTGCCATACATGAAGACCAGGTTGGGCGGGAATTTTGCTTTAACCAGGTCGAGCGACAAGTAATCATTCAGACGGGCTGTGTCTTTAGAATTGATGTAACCAATGGCAGAGGGAAACACCGGCTTACCGTTGGATCCCTGAAAAGGTTGCGCAACCTGCAGGATTCTGAAAATGGGATTTTTAAGCGCAGAATCAGATTTTTGGCTTCCGGTACCACCTGCATTCAAATTGGATATGGCAGAAATTGTAGATGTTTTAGATGTATCGGTCCCTGCTTTGGGTTGATTGGATGCTGAATCTTTTTTGGTATCAGCTTTAGTTGAATCTGTAGTGACGATTCCTTTCACATAATCTTCGGCGGTCTTATCAGCAGCAATCAGGGCATTTTGAATGTCGCGGCTTTCGAGCGTATAGGTCTCAAAAAATTGCAGGTTAGCTGTGGACTGAAGATAGGAACGTACACGGTCTTTATCGTTTACACCCGCCAGTTCAATGTTGATAATTCCCTTGGCCGGATCAGGATTGATATTGGGAGAAGCTACACCAAAACGGTCGATCCTGGTACGCAGAATACGGTAGGTGTTGTTGAAAGCAGAAGTCGCCTGTTCGCGGAGGTAGGCAGTTACGGCGTCATCATTCGCATCGAATTTTACTTTACCATTACTGCGCGCTGCGAAGAAGGGTGCCAGTTTGCCGGTTGGGTTCAAATTCTTGTATTCTTCACGGAAAAGTGTAATCAGATCTGCACCACCATTGGCTTTACGGGCAACAGCTTGCTGCAGGGCCTTATTGAAAACCGGGTCTTTTGTAAAGTTGGCCAGCGATTTCAGTAATCCGTCCAATCCAACCTCCATCGTTACACTCATACCACCTTGCAGGTCCAAACCGAGCATTAACTCTTTTTCCTTAGCACTTCTGTACGTGGTAAAACCAAAACCAAGTTTGGTGTCTTTGGTGCTATCCAGTAATCTGCGGAGGCGCTCTTTTTTCAGGTCGGCCAGACTATCGTTGTACTTTTCCTGCAGCTCTTTATCGTTGGGATAAACCTGGCTGGCAGTTGGGTACTGTTTCAGCCAGCTGGCTGCTTTCTTCTCCATTTCACCTTCATGGTTCTTCACCAGCCAGGTAAAAGAGAGTTGATAGACACAAATGATAATCAATACAATGGCAAAAATCTTCACCAGCCCTTTCAGTTGCATATCGTAACGGTTTTCAAATTTAGAGCCGCAAAGATAGGGGAATGCCGCTGAAATACAGCCAATTTGCCCCCGGCTTGAGCGGGTACCGGCAAGGGGCATTTTTAGGGACTTTTATCCGGGGCGGCCTTAACGGAGGTCTACCAGACTAATTTCAAAATACAATGGGCTGTTGGCGGGGATGATGGGGGGATAGCCGGTACAGCTATAACCCAGGGCTGAGGGGATTACCAGCTTGATTTTACCACCCTTTTTGATCAGGGGCAGACCGATTTTCCAGCCATCAATTAATTGGGATAAGCCACTGGTAAATGGGGTAGAAGAGGAGTCAAAAGTCGTTCCATTCATCAACTTACCAACGTATTGTACCGTAACGATCGAGGAGGCGGCCGGTGCCAGGGTTCCCTGTCCGGGGTCCATGATCTGGTACAACAGGCCTGAGCTGTGCTCGGTATAACTGATATTACGGGCAGTACAAAAAGCCACCATGGGGGCTTTCTCAGATTGAACGGGTACTGGCTGGCAACCACTTGGTTCGTTTTTCAGGCAACCATAGCTAGTCAGGGCAATCAGGGAGAAGAGAACTAATTTTTTCACTATATCGATTTTTAGGTTAGACCATTTTCAGCCGCCGGAGGCTGCATGGTATCTTTATTTTCACGTTTTTTTTTGGCCAGTAGGGACTGATAGTATTCCTCATTCCGTTCCCAGCGGAAATACCGATAGAAATAGGCTACAAAAATAGATACTGCCAGGATAATAATCAGCAGAAAACCCATGCTCAGCCGAGAATTAGCCACCATAAAAGCTCGTTTATCCCAACCGGAATAAAGCGAAACAAGGGTGGCAATGCCGAAAACCAGTCCGAAAGAGAAACCAATCAGCAAGGGACGGGGACTGGTTTTCTCGTCTGCTCCGCGGGCTGCCCAAAAGTGCATAAAATTTTCCTCTTCTTCGCGCATGGTGGCGCAAAAGTAAGTATTGTTGTGATATCAGTGTTTTCCAGGACATGCTTTAACATTTAATCATTCTGATCTCATGAAGAATAAATTGGTAGTACAATTCAGGGGGGCTTTTGTGCTTCTCCTGGCCATTCATCTCTTTTCCATTGTTTTTGGGTTAGGGGGTGTCAGAATGATAACAAAATCTCTTTTGCTTCCTTTGCTCATTGTATACCTGATCATGGCGACCGGAAAGTCGATACTCGAAAATCGATTTGGTAAATGGGCCATTGCCGCCCTGCTTTTTTCGTGGTGGGGCGACTTGTTATTGATGGCAGATGGAACATTCTTTTTCCTGGTGGGCATGCTCTCCTTTATGCTAACACATATCTCTAACAGTCGTTTGTTATTCATGCTACAGCCAATTCGTATATCTATCTATACGGGCATGGGCTTCGTTTTTGCCCTGTTAGCAGTTTTGGGTTTTTATATTGCACTGAAAGACAGTCTGGGTTCCTTCCAATTGCCGGTTGTCATTTATATGGTGCTGATATCCTTCAGTCTGGTGATGGCATTTAATCTGATGAACCAGGTAGATTTTCGCAGCACTGCGGTTTCTTTTTTTATTCCTGGTATCGGACTTTTTATTCTCTCTGATGCCATCCTGGCATTCAATAAGTTCCTCTTTCAATCGCCTGCAACCTGGGATGTGTGGGTGATGTTGACTTATGGATTGGCTCAATGGATGATAACAGAAGGCTACCGGCAAGTTCTCAGACAGCCGGCAGCCCATCTATCATGAAGAATTTTTATAACCTTGGTTATATTGTTGGCAGTTAGACCTATTATTTTATCAGCTCCACATCTATTTTATTGTCTTCCGGTATACGATCGATGAGTTGGTTATACGGATCGATGCCGGCTTTTATAGGTTTGCCCTTCACGCGGATCTTTATTATATGATCACCATTTTTCAGGCGATGTTTTTCCAGGTATAAAGGTTGCGTAAGTTTCCTGCCGTTTTTTTCAATTTTTTCATCTGCAAAAATACCTATGTCAATATAGTCATTCGTATTGTTTGCCTCCGATTCATTCCCTTTTTCATCAGCATACATTTTCCTGGCCCTCACCGTTAAACTCACTTCGTATTCATCTCCCTTCAACTGTTTAGCAGTTGCTTTGAGTATGCGATTTTCATAAAGGGTAATTTTTAGCCACGAATCTTCCAGGAAATAGCGCAAAGAGTCTGGAACGGCTTTTTGTATAAACGCATACAGATCATAACTGCCAGCGAATGGGGGCGTTTCTTTTAATGCGAAACTATCCCTGAATGCCTTGATTTGCGCATTCAATTTATCCTCACCAATATAATCTTGCAGGGCATATAAGATGAGACTCCCTTTTTGATACCATTGGTAAGGACGGTTACAATTAATAAACACATTCTCTTTTTTTGATTCACCAGCCCTGCCTCGGAGATACCCATCCAGGTCATAGCGCAGGAATCTCTGCACATTATCATGGCCATACTTCTCTTTTGCCACCATCAGAGCTGAGTATTCAGCGAGCGATTCAGAAACCAGGTTGGAACCGCGGGTATAGTTGGGAACCACCTGGTGACCCCACCATTGGTGGGCTAGCTCGTGAAGCGTCACATAGTAAAAATAGTCATAGTCATTCGGGTCGGAGAAGTCTGCATACCAACCGAAATCCTCTGAATAGGGGATGGTGTTGGGGAAGGATTGTGCAAATGCCGCATAGCGGGGGAATTCAAGGATACGAACCTGCCGGTATTGATAAGGTCCGAAGTTTTTTTGATAATAGCGGAGACCATCTTTCATGGCCGACATCATGCGGTCGAGGTTGTAGTTATGCTCTTTGTGATAATAAATCTCCAGGTTAATCACTTTTCCTTCAGGACTAACCCATTTGTCTTTCAAAATCGAGTAACGTGCTGATACGATGTTGAAAAAGTAATCGGACTTGGAATCTTGTTTGTAATGAAAATAGCGGCGACCGTTTTCGGTCCATTCTCTCTGGATGTATCCGGGTGCGATAGCAATTTGGTCAGGAGTGGTACTAACAAAACATTCGAAACTGACCAGATCGGCATCATCGTTGAACAGCATTGTACTTTCACCATACGGATCACGGTGGGGTGGTTGTTCATCTTGCTTCTCCGGTAGTTTGTATTTTTTTCTATCCTCATCACTGCTCAATTCAAGGTCTGCGTTATAGCCGATTGAGGGAATACCTTCATTGGTGAAAGTGCCATTGTACACAATCTCTCTGGTAAGTCCGTTATTCACAAATCCAGGGTTACTTACCCTTGTTCTAATTTCCAAAACGGCAGTATCACCCGGAAGGAGGGAAGCAGGCAGTCGGAAAATCCGGTAACCTCCAGTATCCGGACGATTGTAGACGAGGGTGAGTTTCGGACGGGGTCTAACTTCAGTGAATACAGGCTGTAACTCAGAACCATTGTACAACAGTTGGTAATGCTGGCCATCGCCGGAAAGCAAATGCAGCGAGTCAATGGTACGATTGGTCTTGTTCTTCACCTTCAGTTGCACTTTCATATTCACCGCTCGTTCTTGCGGAAATATGTCTGCATAGAGGAGAACATCAGTTACTTTTGGCTGTGGTATGCGTTCATATTTCTTATATTTCTTTTCATAGTTGGCTGATCGTTCTTTTCCCTCATCGGAAGTACTGTATTTA
>JBEIUM010000232.1:0-4262 GCA_040374385.1 Sediminibacterium sp.
AAGATCTGTGCTGCCATTGTAACACTGATCAATTCCCAGATATGTTTTAGTAACCGATTTGAGATGTGCCAGCGGGAATAGATGGTTCGTGCGTATAATAGTATGCCCGTGACAGCAGCATAGGATAACTGAAATCCGGCATCAGTCAGTAAACTTGGGTCATAGATGAGTAGACAGATGGCAGAGGCGGCCAGTGAATTGTACACTTGCGTTGCTCTGTTCCACCACTCACCAAGTACGATACCGGTAAAAATGCAGGCTGCTCTTAATACGGATGGGGTTGCGCCGGTGAGTAAACAAAAGATCCAGGCACTACTTAATAATATGATCGGCTGCAGATGCTGAAGAATACCATGTTTCCCGAGTGGTTGGAGCAGGCGGTGTAGCAGGCCGAATAATAAAGCCATGTGCATACCGCTAATGGCGATGACGTGGATAATACCGGTATCACTGTATGCAGATCTGAGTTCCGGCTGCAAGTCGACCCGATGACCAATCAACAAGGCACCGGCAATGGCAAGTTCATCTTTACTCCGGATGTAGGTTGCCAGGCTGGTTAAGCAAAAATGACGTAACCAAACAATGAGTCTATCGAGTTTATTGCTGCGGTCCTGTTCGGAAATAAGCGTATGCACACTTTTCAGTTGACAACTGAGAAAAATTTCTTTTTTACCATAGTAAGCTGCCGCATTGAATCCACCCGGATTGGGGGCCGGCCGGATGGGGTGAAGAAGGGTTCGGGTCAGCAGCACCGAACCTGTTTGCGTATATTTTTTCTGTAGGTCATTATCTCCATACAAGAGAAGTTTGCCAGGCATGCGTTTGAACTTCCCCTCTTGTTCAATAAATACCTGTGAAGCGATTCCCCTGCAGCCTTTTTGGGTCGGCACTAGCGACGCTTCCAACACAATGGCTATGTTCACTGAATCAGGGAGGCTAAGTTGGTTGTTTGGCGGCTGTTGCATTTGGGTACCGGTTCTGATGAAGCCTGCCAGAAAGAGAAAAATAAAGAATAAAAATCGCCTGACTGTAGACAAAGATTTTATCCAACTGATCGGAATAAACTCCAACGCAAGTAATGTAACAACAGCTAATATGAGTAAGTAGTAGGTGGCCGGGTGGAAGTGCGTCCATTGCGCGACTGCAATACCCCCTACAAAGGGGATACCCATGCTGATGAAGGGAACAGGTTTCCAATGGTTACGCAGAAGACGATACATAGGCAGCAACCTATGTAATAAAAGTCCACTTGATGGGGACTAGCAAGAGAAGGGCGAAAAAGCGGGGAATAAAACAGGGGTATTTACCTGCTCAGGTTCATACTTCTTTCTTTATACAAGGTTCGGAAGTAGGGGTCGCGCAGGTCTTTGATAAAGCGGATCGACTCGCCGGTACTTTTCATTTCTGGTCCCAGTTCTTTGTTTACGCCCGGGAACTTGTTGAAGCTGAATACCGGTTCCTTGATGGCATAGCCTTCCAGCTTTTTTTCGAGGTTGAAATCGGTCAGCTTAGCGGCACCCAGCATGACTTTGGTGGCAATGTTCAGGTAGGGGATCTGGTAAGCCTTCGCAATGAAAGGGGTGGTGCGTGATGCGCGGGGGTTGGCTTCGATCACATAGACCATATTGTCTTTGATGGCGAACTGGATATTAATCAAGCCGCGTATATCGAGTGCCCTTGCAATCTTCTCGGCATAATGCTCCATTGTTTCTACGATCAGGGGCGTCAAGTTGAAAGCAGGCAGCACAGCATTGCTGTCGCCACTATGAATACCGGCGGGTTCAATGTGCTCCATCACACCCATGATATGAAAGGTCTCCCCATCAAAAATGGCATCTACTTCTGCTTCCTGGCAGCGATCGAGGAAGTGATCAATCAGGATCTTGTTGCCAGGCAGGTGTTTGAGCAGACTTACCACGGCTTTCTCAACATCTTCATCATTGATCACGATGCGCATGCGCTGTCCACCTAATACATAGCTGGGGCGCACCAGTACCGGATAACCCACCTGATTGGCAACTTCAATTGCCTCATCCGCTGTGTACGCAGTACCATAGCTGGGATAAGGTATGTTCAGTTCTTTGAGCAGATCACTGAATCGACCTCTGTCTTCAGCAATATCCATGTTATCGAAAGATGTCCCTACGATAGGAACGCCTTTTTCATGTAGACGCTTTGCCAGTTTAAGGGCTGTTTGGCCACCCAGTTGTACAATGATTCCATCCGGTTTTTCCAGCTCGATGATATCCCATAGGTGTTCCCAAAAAACCGGCTCAAAGTAGAGTTTATCGGCCATATCGAAATCGGTTGAAACCGTTTCGGGGTTACAATTCACCATGATGGCCTCATAACCACATTCTTTGATGGCTAATAAGCCGTGAACACAGCAATAATCAAATTCTATTCCTTGACCAATGCGGTTGGGACCACTGCCCAGGACAATGATCTTTTTTTTACCGGAGGGAATGGATTCGTTCGAGGAGAGGGTAGGGTTCATGCCTAAAGAATTCAGCAAATTTAGGTGTAAGGGCCATAATTCGGCCATATTTTTACCCACCATTTACCGACAGATTTCTACAAACGGCCCAAGGCCCCTTAAATTTGGAAAGTTTCTTATTTTGCATGGCGTGGTATTTTTAACCGCCCTTCATTGAATCTCCCGAATAGTTATGTTCAATTGGAAAAAAATTCTGCTGTTTGTCATCACTTCTTTGCTGGCCTTATTTATATTGGCAGCCATCTTTATTTCACCCATTGCCCGCTACCTGATTGAAAAATACAGTGAGCAATATACCGGTCGGCTGATCAATATGGATTACCTCCGGATCAATCTCTTCAATGGCGAGATCAATGTAAAGGGGTTACGCATTCATGAAAAAAATAAGCGGCAGGTTTTTATTGGAGTAGGGGAGATAGATGCCCGTGTTGGACTATGGCGCATGCTCTATTCTAATTACCTCGTAAAGAAATTACGCATCGATCGTCCGGTGATACGTGTTGTGCAGCAAGGCAGTCGCTTTAACTATGATGACCTGGTAAAACGATTTACTTCCGGTCCACCCCCGCCCAAAGGAACGCCTCCCACCCAATATTGGGTGCGTCAGCTCAGCATCCACGATGGTACCTTGATTTATCAGAATAGCCAGCCGGCTGTAACGGTTCAAATGAATAAAACCAATGTTGCCGTACGTGATATTGCCTGGGATGACACGAAGTACCACGCAGAAATTTCCACCCGACTTAAAACGGGTGGCTCAGGCAATGTGTTGCTCGATTTTGACAGTAAAACCAATGATTATTACCTGGTGGGGAAGGTGGAGCAAGTGAATATCGGGTGGATGTACCCTTATCTGCGCGATTACATGAAGGTGCGCGAGTTGAAAGGAATGGTCAGCAGTAATTTCCGTTGGAAAGGAAATGCCGACCGTCCGCTGGATATTGCTCTCTCGGGCGATATGACTGCAGAGCAGTTTGCCATTGTAGATGAATCAGGGGAGTTGCTCACTGCTGCCAATCAAATGGCTGTAAAAGTTGATACCATACAAACCAGGAAGAATCGGTATGATTTTGCTTACATCAATATGAATCGCCCCTTTATCCGGCTGACCATGTACGATAAGGGCTTTAACTATGAACGCATATTTACCACACCTGCTGCAGTGAGTGGCGATAGTTCCTCCATCGCCTATTCCAATATCTTCCTGATGATGGCGGGATATATACAGGACCTGGTTCAACAATACGACAGGAATGAGTATAAGATCAATAAGTTGAGCATCAATGGCGGTCAGTGTGTATTCACCGACTATACCCGTGGTGATCGGTTCCGTTATATACTCGATTCTGTTCAGCTGACCAGTGAACGCATCAATAGCCAGAATGATTTTTTAAATTTTGCCATCAACTCTCGTCTGAACACTTCCGGAAAATTAAAAGGCACCCTCAAGGTGAATCCTAAGAATTATAAAGACATCATCATTGATGCCGGTTTCCGCGATTTATTGATCACTGATTTCAATCCTTATTTCAAATACTATGTGGCCACTCCTTTTCTGCGGGGAAAAATTCGCTACGAGAATGTGACGACCGTTCTTAACAATCAACTCAACAGTAAGAACATACTGGAGATTGAGCGGGTAAAGACAGGTAAGAAAGTGAAGAATGCAACGGCGATGAACCTGCCTGTGCCACTGGCCGTTGCATTGCTGCGCGATGTAAAGGGTAATATACGCCTCGATATTCCGGTGAAGGGCAGTCTCGAT
>JBEIUM010000310.1:0-2152 GCA_040374385.1 Sediminibacterium sp.
ATTATTCCCAGCTCTCCCAACTGCCAAGTATTCTTATTTCAGGAAATCAACCGCTGTGCAGGGTCGGCAGCATTGTATTCCCATTTCCATCTGCGGTGACTCCACAAATAATTAGAAGGATTGGCCCTGATGGCAGCTTCCAGGTATCGAACATACATTTTAGTAAGTTCGCCCTCAGGCAGGGTTACCGGATTTTCAGTAATCAATTCGTAGTGCAGGTGATAATGACCGCGCCGCGGTTGTTGTATACTAATGAATATAACCACCGTATCATTTGCCCTGGCCCCCCGCTCGGGTCCCGAAGTGAAGGCAGTTATCTTATTGAAGAATGATACCCAGTATGCCTTATCAATTCTTGCAGGGTTCTGATCAGCTACCAGTCCGAGCGCATATTTCCCTTTGACGTAGTCATTGAAACGATCTTTGAATGCTGCAGCAGGTATCAAAATGGTGTTGAATCTTTTCCGCATCCGATACATAATTCTATCGAAGGCTTTATTGGTGAATGACATATAAACACCTACGAAGGGGAAAAGACTTTTCCTGGCTACACCAAGATTGATCATCTCCCAATTAAAGAAATGAGCTGTGTGCAGCTGCACATTTTTTCCGGAATCAATATATCGGTTAAGGACTTCAGCATTTGAAGTTACGCGTTCATCAAATCGTTTGTCAGACATAGCAATCAGCTGAATCGTCTCAACCATTGTATTCACAAACTGATGATAAAAATCTTTGGCAATGCGCACCCGTTCCGCTTCAGTTTTATCAGGAAAAGCAATCATCAAATTGCTCATCACAACTTTCTTGCGATAGCCGATGACGTAATAAGCCAGCACATAAAAACCATCCCCTATAAAATACAACAGCCGATCGGGCAAGAGAGAAAGCAAGTATAATAAAGTGTAATAAAAGTAGTACATGATGAAGGTAATATCGATTAGGCAAAGATACGAAGTAAGCCGTGCCCGAATATTCAATTAATCAAAGGACGATGTTTTGTAGTAATGGACTCTTTTCGCGATGATCGGTATTATAATGCAGTCCTCTGCTTTCCTTCCTAAACTGTGCCCCCTTCACTACCAGATAACCAGCTGTGAGCAGGTTCCGCAGTTCACAGAGCTGAGGAGAAAGTTTGGTTGTTCTATACAGTGCTTCAGTTTCTTCATATAATAAATCCAGTCGCTTCATCGCGCGCTGCAAGCGCTCATCGGTGCGAACAATGCCCACATAATCACTCATGATCTGCTGCAGCTCTTTTTTTGTCTGGGTGATCAAAATCATTTCCCGCGGATCGGTCGTTCCTTTGGCATTCCAATTGGGTATATCATCGCGCCAGTCGATGGTATCAATTTGTTCAGCAGCATGTTGATAGGCGCGATGGGCGAAAACCATGGCTTCCAGTAAACTATTGCTGGCAAGTCGATTGGCCCCATGCAATCCGGTGCTGGCACACTCGCCACAGGCATACAGGTTGAGCAGGGAAGTCCTGCCCCACTCATCGGTTTTTATTCCTCCACAACTATAATGTGCTGCCGGTGCTACAGGTATCAGCTGCTGCATGGCGTCAATGCCAATACTTTTACAGCGGGCATAGATATTCGGAAAATGATGCTGAAACTTTTCAGCATCCATATGACGACAATCCAGAAACACATGTTCTGTTCCCCACACTTTCATTTCATTATCGATAGCACGGGCAACAATATCCCGGGGTGCCAGGTCCTTCCTTTCATCATAGCGCGGCATGAAAGCCTCGCCGTTTTTATTGCGCAGAATACCGCCATCACCCCGAACAGCCTCCGTAATAAGAAAAGAGGGAGATACACCCGGCTCATATAAGGCAGTTGGATGAAACTGAATAAATTCCATATTCTCTATTCTACCCTTGGCCCTGTAAACCATGGCTATACCATCACCTGTCGCAATCTGCGGATTTGTAGTCGTACGATACACCTGTCCGCAACCGCCGGTAGCCATGAGTGTAACCCTAGCAAGAATTTTTTCTGTTTCGCCGGTGGTAAGATTCAGCACATACACCCCATAACAGGTGATGTCGTTACTCGACTTGGTAACCAGGTATCCAAGATGATGCTGGGTGATGATATCTACAACAAAGCAGTGATGCAACAACTTAATATTGGATAAGGTC
>JBEIUM010000046.1:0-15149 GCA_040374385.1 Sediminibacterium sp.
TAGCACCCACTGTAGTGGAAATGGCGTTGGCTGAAGGACTGCAAGCCCATGCCCGCGCAGTAGAAATCAGATTACAACCATAATTCATTCCAACAGTTTTAATAAACTTATCATGTCTTTTGATCTGAACAGGTTGATACGAAGCAATATCAAAAATTTACAGCCCTATTCTTCCGCCCGGGATGAATTCAGCGGTGAGGCAAAAGTTTTTTTGGATGCCAATGAAAACAGCCTCGGCTCTCCGCTGATCCAATGGTACAATCGGTATCCCGACCCACACCAGGTTCGCTTGCGTGAAAAATTGGCAGTGATCAAAGGGATCGATGCAGCGCATATCTTATTAGGCAATGGCAGTGATGAATGTATTGATTTATTATTTCGGTGTTTCGCTGAACCCGGCAAGAGCAATACCATCATTTGTCCGCCGACCTATGGTATGTATGAAGTGAGTGCCCACATCAATGATGTAGAGGTATTGCAAGCTCCACTTCTGCCCGATTTTCAACTTGACCTGGTTCACCTGGAGCAATTGGTGAACGATGATACGCGCATCATCTGGATATGCTCGCCCAATAACCCCACCGGCAATCTGATGCATTTTACCGACATTGAAACCATTTTGAATCATTTTTCGGGATTGGTCGTAGTGGATGAAGCCTATATCAATTTTGCCCGCCAACGTTCTTGGATCAGTGCATTAACGGATTATCCCAACCTGGTGGTGTTACAGACCCTCAGCAAGTCCTGGGGATTGGCGGGTCTTCGCATTGGAATAACACTCGCCAGTAAAGAAATCATTGATATAATGAATAAGGTAAAGCCTCCTTACAACATCAGTGAGCCGGCTCAGCAACTGGCGCTGCAGGCCCTGGATGAAGTGGGTCAGGTGAATGATATGATCAAACTCCTGGTCGATATGCGCGATGCCCTGGCAGATGTATTTCGACAAATGCCCTTGGTAGAAGCTGTTTATCCCTCTGATGCGAACTTCATACTGGTTAAAATAAAGGAGGCAAGACGAGTATATGCGTTCCTGCTTGAACAAGGCATTGTTGTGCGCGATAGAAGTAGGGTGCAGTTGTGCGATGAATGTCTCCGCATTACTGTAGGAACCGAACAGGAAAACACCCGCTTGGTCGATGCCCTGGCAGTCTGGCATGAACAGGTAACTATTTAAACCGAATTGCTGTTTCATTTGTAATTTCATATGTCTTTAACCCCCTCATTATGCGCAAATTAACTTGGCTCTTATTTTTAGCATGTTCTGTAGCTTGTGAAACACAGGCAGGAGATACCTTACAAAATCGTCGGCCGAATATCATCAAGCCTGATTCAAATAATGCCGGACTGAAATTGCCTTCGGGCTTCAGTGCCTTGAAAGTGGCAGAAAACCTGGGTCGAGCCCGTCACATTGCCGTGAATCAAGCAGGAGAAATCTATGTGAAATTGGAACGTAAACTGAATGGCAACGGAATCATGTACCTGCGTGATCTTGACAAAGACGGTAGGGCAGAAGAGGTGAGTGGATTTGGAAATTATATAGGTACTGGCATCGCTATTCATAAAGGGTATTTGTATGCCTCCAGTGACGAAGATGTTTTCCGATATAAGTTAAACGACAAGGGCCAAGTGGAAAATACCGACTCGCCTGAAAAAATCATCACCGGACTCATTAATCGCCGGCAGCATGCATCCAAATCCATCACACTGGATAACAAGGGGCATATTTATGTGAACATTGGCGCCTATTCCAACGCTTGTCAAGAGAAAGATCGTCAAGTGGGTTCGATGGGCATGAGTCCTTGTCCGATACTTGACTCAGCCGGCGGCATTTGGCAATTCAAGGCAGATGTATTGAACCAGACCTATGCCAATGGGGTGCGTTATGCAACCGGTTTAAGAAATGTGGTAGGGCTGGACTGGAATCATCAAACGAATAAACTCTTTGTTACACAGCATGGTCGCGATCAGCTGAAATACCTGTTCCCACAGTACTACAATGATACCACGAGTGCAGAAATTCCCGCAGAAACCATGTATGAGATCAATCCCGGTGATAATGCCGGTTGGCCCTATGTTTATTTTGATAACAAACGGAACAAACTCATCTTGTCCCCCGAGTATGGTGGAGACGGTCAGAAGGAACCTTCAGTTACGTATAAGCAGCCAACCATGGCTTTTCCTGCGCACATGGCGCCCAATGCGCTCCTTTTTTATACAGGTGATATGTTTCCGGCACGGTATAAGAACGGCGCTTTTCTGGCTTTTCATGGTTCCTGGAATCGTACACCTTTGCCACAGGAAGGTTTCTATGTGGTCTTTATCCCTTTTGAAAATGGTAAACCCACCGGCAAGTGGGAAGTATTCGCCAATGGATTTGCAGGTGTGGACGTGATCAACAGTCTCCGCGCAGTTCAACACCGCCCATGTGGCTTAGCACAGGGACCCGATGGCTCACTCTATGTATCAGATGATAATAAGGGAACCATCTTCCGGATTATGTTTAATGGTAATTAATAGTAAGGATGAAAAGTAAAATCAATCTCCCCCTTTCTTTTTCTTTATTTCTTTTGCTCTGCTGTTTTTCCTGGGATGCAAATGCGCAATCTTCCACAGCAGCTTCCATCACAAGGGGTAAAACAATTTACATACAGCGCTGCATGGCATGTCATCAGCAAGACGGTGGTGGCGTTCCCCACATGAATCCGCCTTTGGATGGTGCTTCTGCAGTGAAAGGAAAAGATAAGTCGAAACTGATTCGTGTCATACTCAAAGGCATGTCAGACCGTGTTGAGATCGACGGGGAGTTTTACAGTAATAATATGGTAGGTCATGCATACCTAACCAATCAGCAAGTGGCAGACGTACTCACTTACATCCGCAACAGCTGGAGTAACCAGGCCGGTGCTGTAACAGCCGCTGAAGTGAAAACGGTGCGGGCAAAAATCAAGTAAACCATGAAGCGTATATTATTTATTGACAGAGATGGGGTGATTCTGCTCGAGCCGGATGATTTTCAGATCGATCATATTGAAAAGACCCGATTCGTACCGGGTGCTATACCCACACTATCACGTATTGCTGCCGATTTTGATTTTTATCATGTGATGGTCACCAACCAGGATGGGTTGGGCACAACTAGTTTTCCGGAAGAACATTTCCATCCCATACAAGATCTTATGCTGCGCACGCTCGCAGGCGAGGGCTTTCAGTTTGATGAGGTGCTCGTAGACAGAACCCGACAGGAAGACAATCAACCCACCCGTAAGCCGGGTACCGGTATGTTGACACACCTGATGGGGCATCCCGATTTCGATCTCTCCCAATCACTCGTCATTGGCGATCGCTGGAGTGACTTACAACTGGCCTGCAACCTCGGATGCAAGGCTATTTATTTTCGGCCACCCCAAGCAGTACATCATTTAACACCGGAACAGGAAGCAGCATTTCGCGGTTCTATTGTACTGGAGACCGATAACTGGTCAGATATTTATGCCTACTTGAAATTGGGTTTACGTGAGGTAAGTCATACCCGCAATACGCATGAAACTAAAATTGATATTCAGCTTCGTTTAGAGGGCACAGGTAAATCGACGATTCAAACGGGACTGGGTTTCTTTGATCACATGCTCGATCAGATTGCGCGTCATGGTAAACTCGACCTGGCGATAACAACAAAGGGCGACCTGCACATCGATGAGCATCATACGATTGAAGATACAGCCATAGCCTTGGGAGAAGCATTTGCGAAGGTGCTGACAGATAAGCGAGGTATGGAACGATATGGCTTTGCCTTACCTATGGACGATGCCGAGGCAAAGGTGCTGATTGATTTCGGTGGCAGAAGCTGGCTGGTATGGGAAGCAGCATTTACCCGGGAGAAAGTGGGCGACATGCCAACTGAAATGTTTTATCATTTCTTCAAATCATTCAGTGATGCAGCTAAATGTAACCTGCACGTTTACTGCAATGGAACCAATGAACACCACAAAATCGAAGCGATATTTAAGGCGTTTGCTAAAGCCATACGCATGGCAGTTCGCAGAGATCCCTTTAGTAATTATCTTCCTTCTACCAAGGGTGTATTATAAAATGAGATTAGAGCTGCGATCGCTTCCAGATTTCAGTACGGCCTATCAATGAGATACCAATGTAACCACGCAGGTGCAAGGTATTCGGATCTTTCAGCCGGAGATAACATTTGTATTCCTTGCCGTTTTCAGGATCATAGATTAGTCCATTGGTCCATTCCCCGTCTTCGAAAACGAATTCCCGCAGAATGATCGAACCTACCAATGGCTGAACACGCAGTGAGGCATTGGGATTCATGGCATCTTTCTTAGGCTGACCTTTTTCATTCAAAGGCTCACGCAGCCAAACGATCTTCCCGAAGTATTTTCCATTTTCACGGAACACCTGGATTTTTCCTTTCCCATTTGAATTGAGCCAGATACCAACAACATCATCGGCTGGTGCTGGAACAGGTGTCGGGAGCGTGAAGGAGAAGCTTATAAACGAAAGAAAAAAGAGGATTCGGTTCATGGCGTTGTTTTGTTTACGGGTGTCAGGCGATTTGGTCTTCAAAGATTGACAAAATGCTGAAAAGAAAAAACTTGGAAAATACCCGGGTAATTCGCATATTTGTGCTATGAAAGGATTTCAGCATAAGAATGCATGGTGGCATGGCGATCTCTTCCGGGGATGGTGATGCTATTATTTCTTATGTAGAATATATAACCAACCCCGGCAAATAATTGTCGGGGTTTTTTTCTGCCTCAAAAAGGGTACTATGAAAAAAATAAACATCACGACTCGCTGCTATAAAATGCTGGGAGATATGTACACGCCGGTTGGTATCTATTTGCGCTTGCGCGATGCATACCGCGACACCATCTTGCTGGAAAGTACCGACCACCATGCTGCGGATAATAGTTATTCATTTATTGGAATTCATGCCATTGCCGGCATAGAAATCAGTGATCGAAATTCACTGGATTATAAATTACCCGGAGAAGAGGCCGTTCGGGAACCGATTCTTCAGCCCCAATCTGTGCCCAATCGTATTTGGGACTTCATGCAGATTTTTCAGGCAACACCTCCCGAATTATCGGAGGCCACCGTCGCACAAGGATTGTTTGGATATACTTCGTATGATGCTGTTCCCTTTTTTGAATCGGTTCGTTTGAAAGAAGATGATACCGATACGGGTAGAATACCACTTATGCGCTATCGGCTATATCAATATGTGATCGTTTTCAATCATTTCAAAGATGAGATCATTCTTTGTGAAAATAGGATACCGGGCATCGAAGGTGATGCAGCAGCCGTATTATCGCTTATTCGCAGCAGAGATGTACCTGTGTATCCCTTTCAGGCTGCGGGTGAAGAGCGCTCCAACATGTCGGACGATTTTTAACGCAACATGGTGCAAAAGGGAATAGCACACTGCATGCGTGGCGATGTGTTTCAGGTGGTTTTAAGCCGCCGCTTCGAACAGTCTTACAGGGGCGATGTGTTCAACGTATACCGTGCTCTTCGGAACATCAATCCATCACCTTATCTATTTTTCTTTGATTATGGGTCCTATCAGATGATGGGGTCATCACCCGAAGCACAGATCATTGTACAAAATGGTCAGGCCATCGTTCACCCGATTGCAGGCACCTTCCGCCGTACCGGCGATGAAGTCGCCGATAGAAAAATGGCAGACCAATTGCTGGCCGATGCCAAGGAAAATGCAGAACACATCATGCTGGTTGATCTGGCTCGCAATGACCTCAGTCGCCAATGCGATGAAGTGGAAGTGCGCCATTTTAGGGAAGTGCACTATTATAGCCATGTGATACATCTGGTCAGTGAAGTAGCGGGTAAGGTTCGTGCCGGCAGCAATCCCCTTGCTTTGCTGGCTTCCACTTTTCCGGCAGGTACTTTGAGCGGAGCACCCAAGATCAGGGCCATGGAAATCATTGACCAACTGGAACCTACCAACAGAGGTTATTACGGTGGATGCATTGGTACACTTGGATTCGATGGTAGTTGTAACCATGCTATACTGATTCGAAGTTTACTGAGTCGAAACAATACCCTCTTTTATCAGGCAGGTGCCGGGGTAGTGGCGGCCAGTCAACCGGAAAGTGAACTACAGGAAGTAAATAACAAACTCAATGCGCTGAAGAACGCCATCCAACTGGCTGGATCCTCACAATTATAAATTACGAAGTAAGCAGATGAAAAGGATATTGGTTTTTGATAATTATGATTCATTTACGTTTAACCTGGTTCACCTGGTGAAACAACTGACCTCCGATGAGGTAACCGTGGTGCGAAACGACCAGATGGACCTCGCTGAAGTGGCTGCATTTGACCGAATCATATTATCGCCCGGACCCGGCATACCCGAAGAAGCCGGAAGTCTGCTGCCGCTCATAAAAAATTATGCAGCCACCAAATCAATTTTAGGTGTTTGCCTGGGTCATCAGGCCATCGGACAGGCTTTCGGGGCTCAGTTAGTCAATCTGCCTGCTGTTTTTCATGGTGTGGCAACGCCCATTGAAATCATCGCCCCACCTGAAAGAGCAAATGATTGGTTTAAGGGACTGGAACAGCCAATATCCGTAGGTCGTTATCATAGCTGGGTGGTGGGTGATACAGAGCTGCCGGCTTGTCTGGAAGTAACAGCCAGAGATGAACATCAGTACATCATGGCACTGCGTCATCGTGAACTCGATGTACAGGGTGTTCAATTCCACCCGGAAAGTATCCTCACCCCTCAGGGATTACAAATGATGAAAAACTGGTTGAACGAACAACGATAAAATATCCGTACTACCATGAAAAAAATACTGAATTACCTCTTTGAACACAAGACACTTTCCCGTGAGGAAGCCCGCGATGTGCTGCTTGCCATGTCGGAAGGACGCTACAATGAAAGTGAGTTGGCTGCCTTTATCACGGTATATCTGATGCGCAGCATCACCATTGATGAGCTGCTGGGATTTCGCGATGCCCTTCTTTCACTGGCTGTGAAAGTAGATCTCGGTAATCATAAAGTGATGGATATCGTAGGAACCGGCGGTGATGGAAAAAACACATTCAATATCTCTACACTTGCCTGTTTTATTGTAGCGGGTACCGGACAAAAAGTGGCAAAGCACGGAAATTATGGAGCTTCCAGCATCAGCGGTTCTTCGAATGTGATGGAACAACTGGGCTACCGATTCACCAATGACACTGCCCGTTTGCGGCAAGAATTGGAAGCTGCCAATATCTGCTTTCTCCATGCTCCGCTCTTCCATCCGGCCCTGAAAGTAGTTGGCCCCATTCGTAAAAACCTCGGCGTAAGAACCTTTTTCAATATGTTGGGACCACTCGTGAATCCGGCTGCCCCCAGCACACAATTAATTGGTGTTTATAGTTTGGAAATGGCACGCATCTATAATTATGTGCTTCAATACAGCGGTCGTCCATTTACCATCATTCACAGCCTCGATGGTTATGATGAGATATCATTGACCAATGACACCAAAGTGATTACCGCTGAAGGAGAAAAAGTATACTCCCCACGCGAATTAGGTAAACGTCTGGTCATGGCCGAAGATCTTTATGGAGGCGATACGCTGGAAGAAGCGGCTAATCTGTTTCGTGAGATCATCGGTGGAAGAGGTTCCTGGGCACAAAATGCCGTGGTGCTGGCAAATGCTGCCATGGCATTGATGGGTACCGGTGCTTATGCCAGTTATGAAGATGCTTACCAGCACGCCGTAGAAAGTCTTGAAACCGGTGCTGCACTCCGCTCGCTGGAAAAATTAATATCCCTGCAGCCATGAATATACTCGATACCATCATAGCAAGTAAGCAAGCAGAAGTGGCTGCCCGCAAAATCAGTACGCCTGCGGCGGAACTGGAGAGAAGTCCTTTCTTTCAGCAACCGCTGCCCAGCTTACGATATGCGCTGCAGCAGCGAACTACCAGTGGCATCATCGCAGAATTTAAGCGACGTTCACCCAGCAAAGGCAATATCCACATCGATGCCGATGTGTTGGCAACCACCCGCGCCTATGCAGCAGGCGGTGCTGCAGGTATTTCTGTATTGACAGATGAGTCTTTTTTCGGCGGCAGTTGGTCAGATCTTGATACAGCCATCCAATGGGGGGTGCCAGTACTGCGCAAAGATTTCATCATCGATGAATATCAATTGCTGGAGGCCAGGGCGCACGGAGCAGCGGTCATCTTATTAATTGCTGCCTGTCTGACACCAGCCGCTGTAAAAGCACTAGCACAAGCGGCCCGCTCTTTGGGGATGGAAGTATTATTGGAATTACACGATCAAGCTGAGTTGGAACATATACATCCTTCGGTGAGTCTGGTCGGCATCAATAACCGCAACCTGAAAAATTTTGAAGTCAACTGGCAACATTCCATCGAGTTGGTCGCGCAGTTACCGACAGATATCCCTGCCATTGCTGAAAGTGGCATTGATTCCATCGATACTTTGCTGCAATTGGAGTCGGCGGGCTTCAGTGGATTTCTAATGGGGGAGTATTTTATGAAGCAACCTGATCCGGGCAATGCATTTTTATCATTTGCGGCTGAACTGAACAGTGTGCGTAAGCGTAATAACATTCGATGAGCGAACAACAACAGGCACCCCGTAGAAGTAATTACCGCATAAAAGTATGTGGACTGACCGGCTATGACCAGGTGATGGCATTGGATGAGATGGGCATAGTTTTCGGGGGATTTATTTTTTATGCCCCCTCACCCCGTTATTGTAAGCGATTTCTTGATATGGCGACACTTAAAAAGATCAGGGGGAAGCACATCAATAAAGTGGGTGTTTTTGTGAACGCATCCACAGATGAAGTATTACGGACTGTAGATGAGGCTGGCCTGGGTATGGTGCAGTTACATGGTGAGGAATCACCCAAAACATGCGAACGGATTGCCGAATATGTTACTGTAATCAAGGCATTTCGTCTGCGGGATGATGACCAGGTGCTTTGGAAAATAAAAGACTATCAGGGGGTGGCCGATATGTTTCTCTTTGACACTGCTACTTCTAACTATGGTGGTTCAGGAAAGAAATTCAACTGGGAACTGCTCAAAGGATTGAAAATCGGGAAGCCATTCTTTCTAAGTGGAGGCATTGGTCCGGATGATGTACAGGCCATTCATACCTTCCATGAAGATCCGGTAGCAGCCGACCTGTTTGCCCTTGATATTAATAGTCGTTTTGAAACGGCCCCCGGCATAAAAGATTTAAATAGTATAGATACATTTATTAAAGCGCTCCATTCAAAATAAAATTAACCGTATGTCAACTACCCTTACATCCGTTCCGCAGCCCGATATTGACGGGTATTATGGAAAATTTGGCGGTGCCTATATTCCTGAGATGCTTTACCGCAACGTGAGTGAACTCCGGGAACAGTATTTGTCTATCATGCACCAGTCAGACTTCAGAGAGGAGATGGAAGCATTGTTACGCGATTATGTCGGTCGGCCTACTCCCTTGTTTTTAGCCGAGCGACTGAGCGCAGAAATTGGTACCACCATTTATCTGAAACGGGAAGACCTCTGCCATACCGGGGCACATAAAATCAACAATACAGTCGGACAAATCTTATTGGCAAGACGATTGGGGAAAACCCGCATCATCGCCGAGACAGGTGCCGGCCAGCATGGTGTGGCAACAGCAACTGTTTGTGCTTTGAAGGGGATGGAATGTATTGTTTACATGGGAGAGAAAGATATGCAGCGGCAGGCACCCAATGTAGCCCGTATGAAAATGTTGGGGGCAAAAGTAGTTCCCGCCATGAGTGGCAGCAGAACATTAAAAGATGCCACCAATGAAGCCATTCGTGACTGGATCAATCATCCGGATGATACTCATTACATCATTGGCAGTGTCGTAGGACCCCATCCTTATCCTGATATGGTGGCCCGTTTTCAATCAGTTATCAGTGAAGAAATACGGCATCAATTATTGACAAAAACCGGCACCGATCTTCCCACGCATGTGGTGGCCTGTGTAGGAGGTGGCAGCAATGCCGCTGGTGCCTTCTATCACTTCATTGATGAGCCCTCCGTTCAGCTGGTATCGGTTGAAGCGGCCGGACATGGCGTAAACAGTGGCATGAGTGCCGCCACCACACAATTAGGAAAACCGGGTATCTTGCATGGCAGCATGAGCCTGGTGATGCAAACCCATGACGGACAGGTGGTTGAACCCCATAGTATTTCAGCCGGGTTAGATTATCCCGGTATCGGGCCAATGCATGCCCATCTTTATGAAAGTGGACGGGCTCGATTTGAGAGTGCCACCGATGCCGAGGCGCTTGAATGGGCTTTTCATGTTAGTAAAACAGAAGGTATACTTCCTGCGCTGGAAACAGCGCATGCTTTCGCCGTGCTGCCCAGACTGGGGTTGCGGCCGGAGGATCGGGTAGTTGTTTGTCTCAGCGGAAGAGGTGACAAAGACCTCGGTACCTACATGCAGGAGATGGACCGTTTTACCAAATGATGTTAACTGAAAATATATGAGTCGCATTGCAGCACTGTTTGAAAGAAAAAAATCACATCTACTGAATGTTTATTGCACAGCGGGCTACCCCCATCTGGACAGTACATTACCGATCTTACGCGCCCTGCAAGAAAGTGGTGCTGATATGATCGAATTAGGTATGCCCTACAGCGATCCACTGGCAGACGGACCCGTAATACAGTCCAGCAGCGAAATCGCTATCAGTAATGGTATGACCATTGACCTCCTCTTTGATCAATTGGCAGACTTACGGCGTCCGATTGCCGAGCAAGGTATTGGTAATGATATGCCCGTAATATTAATGGGATACCTCAATCCGGTACTGCAATATGGCATTGAACACTTTTGTTCCCGCGCAGCGGCCGTAGGTATTGACGGCATCATATTACCTGACTTACCCCCCATCGAATTCAAGCGTCAATATGGTGATATATTTCGTCAGTACGGTCTGGATTTCATATTTCTGGTAACACCGGAAACATCCCCCGAGCGGATTCAGCAACTCGATACGCTCAGTTCGGGCTTTCTCTATGCTGTGAGCTCCTCCGCAACGACAGGGCAAGACCAAAATATGGATCAGGTGAAAGCATATTTACAACGCTTATCTTCTATGCAGCTAAAGAACCCGATTTTGGTCGGATTTGGCATCCGCGATCATGCCGGTTTCCTGACTGTGTGTGAACATGCTGCAGGTGCCATTATCGGTTCAGCCTACATTCGTGCCCTGCAGGGTCAGGTACATTATGCCGATGCCACCCAAAAATTTATTCATTCCATTCTTCATCCGGCCTGATATGCAAGTGGTAATCATTCAATATAACGCGGGCAATATTCGTTCGGTTGGCTATGCATTGGAACGGTTGGGATATACTGCATTGGTAACCGATGATCCCAAGTTGATTCGACAAGCCGATAAGGTCATTTTTCCCGGAGTAGGAGAGGCCAGTACCGCCATGCACTACCTGCGGGAACGGGGTTTAGACCAGGTCATCATCGGTCTTCAGCAACCTGTTCTGGGCATTTGCCTGGGTATGCAATTGCTTTGTGCTTATAGTGAAGAAAATGATACAACTTGTCTGGGCATTTTTGATGAGCAGGTGCTGCGCATGCAACCCGGCAACCAGGCACCCCCGGTCGGACAGCTTCAATGGAAAATTCCTCAGATCGGCTGGAACACTATTTATGATCTGCACTCTCCACTGATGCAGGGTATCGAGGAGAACAGCTATTGCTACTTTGTTCATGGATATTATGCTGCCTGTGGTGCGCATACCATTGCCAGAACAGATTATATTCAGCCCTATAGTTCAGCCTTACATCGAAATAATTTTTACGGGTGCCAGTTTCATCCTGAGAAAAGTGCAGCAGTAGGTGCCCGTATGCTGAAAAATTTTCTTCAACTCTGTTAATCATGCAAATCATGCAAATCATCCCTGCCATAGATATCATTGCCGGTAATTGTGTACGTCTCTCCCAAGGTGACTATCAGCAACAGACAACCTATAGTACCGACCCGCTGACTGTTGCCAGGCGTTTCGAGGATGCCGGTATGCAAAGGCTTCACCTGGTTGACCTGGAAGGTGCCAAAGCAGGAAAGATTTTTAACCTCGATGTACTCGAAATAATTGCTGCTAAAACCAATTTACAAATTGATTTTGGCGGCGGCATCCATTCAGATGAAGCGGTGGAATCTGTTATCAGTGCCGGCGCTACCTGGGTGACCGTTGGCAGTGTAGCAGTCAAAGCAAAAGAAAAATTCAGCCAATGGATCACCCGATTTGGTGCCGAACGTTTCATGCTCGGTGCTGATGTAAAGGGAATCAAGTTGGCAGTGAGTGGCTGGACTGAAACCACCGATCAGGAGATATTTCCATTCATCGAACAATGGACTTCCGCCGGCATTCAACAGGTCTTTTGTACCGACATAAGTAAGGATGGTTTGTTGTCGGGACCATCGCTGCCGCTTTATCAGGAGATCATTGAACGACATCCCGGACTTTTCTTTATTGCAAGCGGCGGTGTTAGCAGTATCGAAGACCTTACTGCCTTGCAGGAACTGGGATGCCGGGGTGCCATCGTAGGGAAAGCCATCTATGAAAATAAAATTACCCTGGAACAACTGGCCAACTGGAAATAATACAACATGCTGACAAAACGAATCATACCTTGTTTGGATATCAGAGATGGGCGAACCGTTAAGGGAATCAACTTTGAAGATATTCGCGATGCCGGCGATCCGGTAGAATTGGCCGGTCGCTATGCTGCCCAGGGAGCTGATGAATTGGTTTTTCTCGATATCACAGCCACCATTGAAGAAAGAAAAACATTCCATGAACTGGTCAATCGCATTGCCCGGCACATTGATATACCCTTTACGGTAGGCGGCGGCATTGCTTCGGTAGAAGATGTAAGCGTTCTCTTACAAAATGGTGCCGATAAGGTAAGTGTTAACTCTGCTGCTTTTCGACGACCGGCTTTGATTGGGGAACTGGCAAAAGATTTCGGTAGTCAATGTGTGGTGCTTGCCATTGATGCGCGAAAAGAGGCAGATGGCGAATGGTATGTGTACCTCAATGGGGGTCGTGTCAGAACAACGATGACTTGTTTTGAATGGGCAAAAAAAGGGGTGGGGGAAGGTGCCGGTGAGATATTGCTCACCTCCATGAACCACGATGGCACCAAGCAGGGATTTGCGCTCGACATAACCCGTCAACTGGCAGATGAACTATCCGTGCCAATCATTGCTTCCGGTGGCGGTGGTCAACCTGAACATTTTGCTGATGTTTTCAACTTGGCACACGCCGATGCCGCCCTGGCTGCCAGTATTTTTCATTTTGGCGAAATAGCCATTCCAGATCTTAAAGCCTACCTTCGAAAAACAGGAATAGCCATTCGATAAATTAGATCAACTGCTTATTATATGGAGCCTCAATTTCAAAAATATACCGACGGATTAATGCCTGCCATCATTCAGGACGCCCGCACACGCCAGGTGCTGATGCTGGGCTTCATGAATCAGGCTGCCTGGGATCAAACCCGGGCGACCGGAAAAGTCACTTTTTTCAGTCGAAGCAAACAACGTCTCTGGACCAAAGGAGAACAGAGCGGACATTATCTCAACTTCCTAACGGGCGAACTGGATTGCGATGGGGATACCCTCCTCATTCAGGCGCATCCCACCGGCCCCGTTTGCCACACCGGAGCAGCTACCTGTTGGAATATGTCTAATACCAGTGCCGACTTTCTCGAGGAGCTAGAGTCCATCATCGAAAGCCGTAAAATGGCCGATCCGGACACCTCTTATGTAGCACGGATGTTTGGGAAAGGACTCAATAAAATAGCCCAAAAAGTTGGCGAAGAGGCGGTTGAACTGGTGATTGAGGCAAAAGATGACCATTCAGACCTGTTTATAAATGAGGCAGCGGATTTGTTGTTTCATTATTTACTTTTGCTTAACGCGAAAGGTTTTAAATTGCAAACGGTGACCGAAAAGCTGCGTGAACGACATATTCCCAGCTGATCTTCGGACATCCTACCAAAAAATATGTCTATGAAAAGAATGGTATTGGCCCTTCTATTACTACCCTTGCTGTCTCAATCTCAGTCCAAAGACCCCTTTGTATTGAAGGGTTATGTTACCGGTTTGAAAGACAGCGTAACTGCTTTTCTCATGAATTCAAACAGCAGCCGCACGGTTGCTACTGCCCTCGTTGTGAATGGCAATTTCACACTGAAAGGCACGATTCGGGAACCAGATTTATTTCAGCTGGGTTTTATAGGCTACAGCCAGAGTACCGATCTCTTCTTACAAAATGAGCAGGTCGCCCTGAATGGTGATGTCAATAACCTCGGTGCTGCAACAGTGACCGGAAGCGTGTTGAATGAAGATTTCAATATGTTCAAGCAGCAGTTCATTCCCTATATCAATCGCTTACGTGAGTTGGGTGGAGCTGTCAATACCGAAGCCAATCCCGCTCGCAAAGACTCGATCATGAAAGTATACAATGGGGTAAGACAACAGGCAGCCGCAGCCACCACTTTGTTCATGCAGGCAAAACCGTCATCTCCTGTAAGCTCACTCGTAATGGCGGTTATGATGGGAAGTTTTGATGGCGTAGCAGATATAGAAAGCAGGTACAATCAACTGCAACCTTCCGCTCGCCGTGGCTTTTATGCCCAGAACATTGAAAAGTCTGTCAATGAAGCCAAGCAGGCCATGATCGGACAAGTAGGTACCCAGGCCGTTGATTTCGTTCAGCAAGATGTAAATGGCAAATCTGTATCGCTGTCCTCCTTTCGGGGTAAATATGTGCTCATCGATTTCTGGGCCAGTTGGTGCGGACCCTGCCGCGCCGAAAATCCCAATGTGGTGAATGCCTTTAATCAATTCAAGAATAAGAATTTTACCGTATTAGGTGTATCCCTCGATAATGCCCGACCCAATTGGCTGCAGGCCATTCAGGTAGATAACCTCACATGGACCCATGTGAGTGATTTGCAATATTGGAACAATGCCGTGGCACAATTGTACCGCATTGGAAGTATTCCTGCTAACATATTGGTAGATCCAGCCGGTAAAATAGTAGCCCGTGACTTACGTGGAGAA
>JBEIUM010000149.1:0-6466 GCA_040374385.1 Sediminibacterium sp.
ATGGAGCCAGCTATGAAATGTTCCTCGAGAAAGTAAACAACCATGCCCGCGCCTGTCTGCTCTACGATCCCTCCCACTTCGTTTTGCAGTGCCTCGACTACCTGAGCTACATAGATCACTACCACGAACGCATCCGCATGTTCCATGTAAAAGATGCCGAATTCAACCCGACCGGTAAACAGGGCGTTTACGGCGGCTACCAGGGCTGGGTGAACCGGGCAGGTCGCTTCAGGTCACTGGGAGACGGACAAGTAGACTTCAAAGCCATCTTCAGCAAACTGGCCGCTTATGGATACAAGGGCTGGGCTGTGCTGGAATGGGAATGTGCCATCAAACATCCGGAAGCAGGTGCAGCCGAGGGCGCACCCTTTATCAAGAACCACATCATCCGTGTAACTGAAAAAGCGTTTGACGACTTTGCCGGAACAGGGGCAGATGAAAAAACGAATCGCAGTATTTTAGGAATTGATTGATACCTTTATAGCTGACCTGTAAAATTGATACCCGTGAAAAAAATTTGTATTGCACTCAGCCTATGTGCCTTACTGGCCGCTTGCGGTGGTCAGACAGAAAAAAAAGAGGCGGCTCCAGCTGCTGCCGCATCTACTTCTTCCAACAGTAGTAATCCCGATTACCAAAAAGGATTGGAACTCGTTGCTAAATCAGATTGCCTTACCTGTCATAAAGTGGCTGAAAAACTGATCGGCCCCGCTTATCAGGATATTGCAGCCAAGTATGAATCAACCGATGAAAACATCGAGCTGCTGGCTGGCAAAATCATTAAGGGCGGACAAGGCGTGTGGGGACAAATTCCGATGACAGCCCACCCACAATTATCCGAAGACGATGCCCGCCAAATGGTAAAATACATCCTCCTGCTAAAAAAAGCACCTTAAATTATTCTGTATGCCCCCACTTTCAGCCATTGGCTCTTCTCTTGTTTTTCTGTTCATCAGTATCTGGCAGCTTTTTATTCCCATCAAAAGCAATGCGCCTGTTGTAGTTCCTACCGGTACGCAGCCCGACGAATGGCGTTCGCTTTTCAATGGTAAAGACCTGCGCGGCTGGCACACATTCGGAAAAACAACTGTTAACCCATCCTGGAAAGTGGCAGATGGCTGTATATATTTTGATGCTGCCAGCAAATCGGCCGAAGAAAGGAAGGGTCCGGGTGACCTTGTTAGTGATGAAGAATTTGAAAACTTTCACCTGGAGCTGGAATGGAAGGTCTGCAAAAACGGAAATAGTGGCATTATCTTCTGGTCGAAGGAGGAAAATGATCGCTTCAAAGAATCCTGGCATACAGGTCCGGAAATGCAAGTACTCGATAACGATGGGCATCCCGATGGAAAAATTCCCAAACACCGGGCAGGCAATCTCTATGATCTCTTGGCATCCAAAGAAGGTGTTGCGAAACCTTATGAACAATGGAACAAAGCCGAGATCATTGCCGATCATGGCTTACTTATCTTCCGCTTAAACAATGAAGAAGTGCTGCGGACGCGTTACGACGACGAAAACTGGAAAGCCATGATAGCCGGCAGCAAGTTCAAAACGAAAAAAGATTTCGGCACATTTACAAAAGGCCACATTGTATTGCAAGACCACGGTGATGATGTCTGGTACCGCAATATCCGGATCAAGTCACACTGATTTTTGTGAACGACCCTCACTACCTTTGCTGCGGCTCATGCCGCAGTTTTTTTATCTAATCTACCATGCAGTTTTCTATACCGGATGATCATTATTTTATGCAGCAGGCACTGGTACAGGCCAACATGGCTTTCGAAGCCGACGAAGTACCGGTGGGCGCTGTTGTTGTGATGCAAAACCGCATCATAGCCCGTGGTCATAATCAGGTAGAGAAATTGACGGATGCCACGGCACATGCGGAAATGCTGGCACTCACCAGTGCCTTTCATCTGTTGGGCACGAAATACCTGCCCGACGCAACCCTGTATGTAACCCTGGAGCCCTGTTTAATGTGCTGCGGTGCCCTTTTCTGGGGGAAGATTGGTAGAGTGGTATATGGCGCTTCCGACCCCAAGAATGGATTTCGCTCAAAAACCAATCCTCATTGGCCCCTGCATCCTTCCACCGAACTGCTGGGTGGCATCCGCGAGGTAGAATGCGCAGAGCTGATGACCCGTTTCTTCCGGAACAAGCGCTGAGTTTTACTCAGATTGTCGAAATCTGGAACAATTAACAGAAGAGCACCGCATGAATGGCATAAGCCACCTAATTTTGTACCATCGTTTTCACCTCTAAAAAATAAAAATTATGTCTTTTACGCTGGCTCCACTTCCTTATGCCCACGATGCGCTGGAACCGCATATCGATACCCTGACCATGCAGATCCACCATGGCAAGCACCACCAGGCTTACGTAGATAATCTGAATAAAGCTGTTGCAGGCTCTGCCCACGAGGGTAAAAGCTTACTGGAGTTGGTGGCTGCTGCCGGCAGCATCAGTGCCGCAGTAAGAAACAATGGAGGTGGTCACTGGAACCACACATTTTTCTGGGAGAGCCTGGCAGCCAACGCTGGCGGTAGTCCTGCCGGACCACTCGGCGATGCAATAACAGCCGCTTTTGGTTCATTCGATGCCTTCAAAGAAAAGTTTGCCAATGCCGGTATGACCCGCTTTGGTAGTGGCTGGGCCTGGCTGATTGTAAAAGATGGCAAGTTGGAGATCTGCTCTACACCCAATCAAGACAATCCGCTGATGGATGTAGCAGAAACCAAAGGCACACCTATCCTGGGCGCTGATGTTTGGGAGCATGCCTACTACCTGAAATACCAAAACAGAAGAGCAGAATACCTTGCCGCCTTCTGGAATGTAGTGAACTGGAATAAAGTGGCCGAGCGATTCGCTGCCGCTCAATAAATCATTCAACCACCGGGCTGCTGCAAAACAGCAGCCCTTTATTTTTGCTTTATGAAACAACTCCTTACCTGTCTTGCAGTACTTCTTATCCTTACCTCCTGCAATAACAAGCGACTGGTTATTTTAAGTAAAGGTCCGGCCACCATTCAGGAAGAAGCGGGAACCATACAATCAAAAGATGGCGGTGGCCACGAAGAAACCATACTGCAAACAGGTCGCAGCAGCTGGAGCCTGGAATCACCTGCAGGAAAAGCCTCCATTGAGCTAAAAGAAAATGGTATTTATGTAGTGAATGTAAAAAATGACACCATCCTGGGCAGCCAGCAGAATTATGTATCTGCTGAAAATGCAGGTCAGGTCATCTCACAGGCGACCATTCTTCATAAATTGGATTCGCTGAAACTACTGGTGGAAGGAAAGAATGTTTCAGCTGCGAATCGCAATTTTTATATCCTGCCCAACCAGGCAGCACTGATCACGCCCAATTTAGATGCGGAAATTGTAGGCCCCTACCATAAAATGACTTCCGCGTATGCTAAAGATGGTGCCATGCCGGAAGTATATCGCTTTTACAGTATCCGCGAAGTGCGGGAAACGATTGGCAAACTGGAGGTGCTCACGCAACCGATTAAAAAATAATTCACTTATCAGGTACGGGGTCATATCCTTCTCCTCCCCCGGGGTGGCAGCTGCTGATGCGCTTGATCGCCAGCCAACCTCCCTTGAATAATCCAAACCGACTTAATGCTGTGACAGCATATTGCGAGCAGCTCGGTGTGTATCGACATTTCGGCCCCATCAGGGGAGAAATACCATACTGATAAATTCGAACCATTATAATGAATGGTGAGGCAAGTATTTGGCCAACTAATTGAAGGAGGCTCACGATTTGGCAGGCGTTAGAATGATGTTTCTGTATTCAATCGGACCATGGTCGCCCTGCAGATAAATGGGGCCGGGCTCTCCTTCCTTGCTGTCAAGTGCACCACCGGTGATACCCGGAATGATCTGATCTACGATAATTGCTTTGCCATTGGCCACAACAGTCACCCTTCTGCCAATGAGTGTAATATCATAGGTCTGCCACTCACCCGGCTTCTTTGCCACCATTTCATTGGGGGTGAGAAACCCATATACACCACCAAATAGGGTGGAAGAAGGTTCCAACCCATAATTATCTTCTACCTGTACTTCATATCTGCCCCGGAGATATACGCCACTGTTGCTGCCGGCAGGATAACGAAATTCTATGTGCAACTTGAAGTCAGTGAATTGAGCATCTGTAATAATGTTCGAACCGGAGCGGGGATTTTTCAGTAGGCCATCTTCTGCCACCCACTGTTGCTCTTTGCCTGACATGTGCCAACCATCGAGATTTTTACCATTGAACAATGGAATAGGCTTTCCCCAAACTACAGGTGTTGTTCTATTCAGCAAGGGTGCCCGAACACCGGTAAAGGGATATCGTGCCCCCCTGGGAGTAGTGATAAACCCACTCAATTGTTCATTCTCCAGAACACCCTCAAATACCATGGGATTGGTGCTTACATCCCACTGCGTGGGGATGGAAAAGCTGACCTTTCCATTGTCATATTTCACTTCAGAAATCGGTCGCGCACTGCCGCCTTCCGCCACAAAATATCCCACCAATGTTTTCAATCCCGACAACTTTACTTCCAGCCAGGAGGGCGCTACCCGATCCATTTGAACGGTTAAGTCCCAGCGACCTATGATGGGACGACTGTCTTTCACCTGAGCACGCAGCGGCGTTATAAACATAATAGCGAGCAAAGGGCAAATCAATCCGGAGAAGAAGCGACGAAGCATATCGAAAAGTTTGGTAGAAAGTTAGTGAAATGTGACAACAAATTTCATGTTTATGAAGAAAACTTCTCTTAAAACGAGTGCAGGAAATAAATAGAACGCCCGATTATTTAATTACATTTACCTAAGCACTTATTCATTCAAATCGTTTATATGAAAAAGCTTCTATTGGTATGCATCATAGTCATCCTCCCCACCTTGTTATGGGCGCAGAAAAAACAAGATTCACTCTGGAAAGAAAGCTTAAAAAAAGCTGCATTGGAACAAGTTCAGCTAAAAGCAAAAAATATTCAGGAGATGGTCGACATGGTGTTCAGCTTTGGTGAGCTAGGATTCCAGGAGTTTGAAACGTCTCGTTACTTGACTGATATACTGACAAAAAATGGATTCGAAGTGCAAAAAGAAATTTCAGGGATTCCCACGGCATGGATGGCCAAATGGGGCACCGGAAGTCCTGTAATTGCGTTGGGCAGTGACATAGATTGTATCCCTAAGGCCTCGCAAAAACCCGGAGTTGCTTTTAGATCTCCGATTGTTGATGGTGCGCCCGGACATGGTGAGGGGCACAATTCAGGGCAAGCTGTAATTATCTATGCTGCCATTGCAGTAAAGAAGATCATGGAAGAAAACAAAATCCCCGGCACGCTTGTCATTTGGCCGGGGGTTGCTGAAGAACTGGTGGCAAGCAAAGCCTGGTACATTCGTGATGGCTATTTCAAAAATGTAGACGCCTGCATATTCACCCATGTGAGCAGTGATTTTTCAACTGATTATGGAGATAATGGCGGGAACGGACTGGTAAGTGTGAATTTTGATTTCGAGGGTGATGCAGCCCATGCAGCTGGTGCTCCCTGGAGAGGAAAGAGTGCACTCGATGCAGTAGAACTGATGAATGTGGGTTGGAATTTCAAGCGGGAACATTTAAAGCCCACACAACGATCTCACTACGTTATTCGTGATGGCGGTGACCAACCCAATGTTGTTCCATCCAAAGCAAGTGTATGGTATTATTTTAGAGAAAGAACTTACGATGATATATTCAAAAATTACCAGTCCGGCATCAAAATAGCTCAAGGTGCAGCAATGATGACTGATACTAAAATGACATATAACATTCTTGGAACTGCCTGGCCCGGACATTTCAACAAGCCCCTGGCAGAAGCCATGTATAAAAATATTCTGCGGGTGGGCATGCCGACATGGTCGGAAGAAGATGAAGAACTGGCACTGGCAGTTCAAAAGCTTTTGGAGGCGCCTGAAAAAGATAACCAGGGAAGGCCAATCAAAGGAATGAGAAAGACTATTGATACCCTGAAAGGATCGGTTGCATTCTCCTGGGGTGGAGGGTCGGATGATATTGCTGATATTTCTTGGAATGTTCCGACCATTGTTCTCCGCTATCCGGCAAATATTCAAGGCACCAAAGGACATCATTGGGGCGATGCCATTGCAATGGCTACTCCCATTGCACACAAAGGATGTGTTGCCGGTGCCAAAGCAACAGCACTCACATTGATAGACCTGATGACCACCCCTGCAATCTTAGCACAAGCGAAAGACTATTTTTCGAATGTTCAGACTAAAAAACAACAATACATTCCATTTATTAATGCCAAAGATTCGCCGCCTATTTACCTGAATAAGGAGATTATGGAAAAACACCGCGAGAAGATGAAACCCTTCTACTATGATCCAACAAAATATAATAGCTACCTCGAGCAATTAGGCATAAGCTATCCTACATTGAGTCAACAGA
>JBEIUM010000335.1:0-1797 GCA_040374385.1 Sediminibacterium sp.
AAGTATACGCCATTCAAAATACGGCTTACAGTCAAGTGGCAGGAATACAGGCCGGAATTGAAATTGTTTTATCGCCTCATTTACGATTTGTTTCTAAGTATAACTTCCAGGCTGGAAAAGAAGAAATGCCAAATGGAGAAATCAGTGCAGCCAGACATGCCGCCCCCGGATTTGGGATCAGCCAATTGACATTTCGAAAGAAAAAACTTCTTCAACAGATTTACTGTTCATATAGTGAAAATGTCAGCTTTGCCAACCTGAACCTGGAAGAACGGGTAAAAACAGCTATTTATGCAAAAGATGCCAATGGTCAGCCCTATTCGCCGGGCTGGTTTACTTTGAATTATAAAATGAATTGGCAGATAAACGAATTGGTCAGATTAGGTGCCGGAGTAGAAAACATCACAGATCATCGATACCGAACCTATAGCTCGGGTATATCAGCCGGGGGAAGGAACTTCTTCATTTCCCTAAGGGTAGGTAGGGGATAGTTGCCCTATTAAAAGCAAAGCAGCCCGTTTTTTTAAGTATTTCTTCAAAATGTTGTATTTTTGCAACATTATTGCAATTAGTTGATTTCGAAGATCACATACAAAAATTGTTTGGCTGCGATGATGATTGCGTTGTACGCATTCATCATAACGCCATCACAGTGGTGGCACCACCACAGTCAGACCATCAGCACCAGTAAAAGTCAATCTTGCTCGGAGCAACAAGTTCCATCCGTTGGTGAAGAACAAGGAACTTATTGCCAGATCTGCTCCCACCACTATAGTTATTATAGCAATGAAGTTGCTGCTATTGAATTAATCGTTCCCTCTGTCAGTACTGCATTTTACAAGGAAGCTATTCTTGCTTTCAGCCACCCACCCCTTGGCACTTCCGCCGATAGAGGTCCGCCCACACTCATTTTTTCAGCTGCGTAAGTAAGCCAATTCATATTGGCATACCACCATCATGCAGACGTATTGATAATAGCTAATACAAGCTGTTACCCTTTTCATTTATTCACGATCACTTTATGTCACGTTTCGCTATTTATACAACCATTTTCCTTCTCCTCAGCTCTTCGCTGCCGGGTCAGGATTGTCGTATAAAATTGATGGGGCATGTGGAAGAATCAGCTACCGGAGAAAAGCTGGTTGCTGCTTATATTCGAATTACAGAAACAGGCAGCCTTGTTTCTACCGATAAGAAGGGTGATTTTATTATCGACGGACTATGCAAAGGGAAATATACACTGGTGGTAAGCCATGTCGGTTGCGACTCTATAGTCCGCTACATCTATCTTGACAAAGACTTTCACCTTGATCTATTTTTAACCGGCATTCATTCCGACTTAAAAGAAGTAACCGTTGATGCACGGCGGGGCATTAGGAATTCAGGATTTAAAAAAGAATTAACCGAGCGTCAGATGGAGCAAAGCCGGGGTGGTACACTGGGAGAAGCCCTGAGTAGGATCAATGGAGTTACGCTGCTGCAGACCGGATCAGCCATCTCAAAACCTATTATTCACGGATTACATAGCAATCGAATTCTTACAATTAATAATGGTGTGAGACAAGAAGGGCAACAATGGGGCAATGAACATGCCCCTGAAATCGATCCTTTTATTGCTGATAAATTGGTAATCATAAAGGGAGTAGATGAACTAAAGTATGGTTCAGATGCGATTGGCGGGGTTATTTTGGTGGAACCTCGGCCATTATCTGCCATTGCGGGGAAAAGAACCGAGGTCAATCTGGCTTTTTTCAGTAATAACTTACAATATGTACTCTCTGCAGTCCACGAACAATC
>JBEIUM010000057.1:0-13918 GCA_040374385.1 Sediminibacterium sp.
ATAATTATTTATTATATGTAAATATGAGGGAAGCTATCTAAGCTTGGCTAGAGGGGGTCTTCGGCTACCACCGCATCCAGGTTAATGGGTCCATGAACGTGCGGAAAAACTTCATTGAGCTTGCCTGCCAGTTCATACACCAGCGGGGGCTTCACTTTTGCCTTGTCAATGGTCAGTCGAACCAGATCGGTTTGTCCCTGAAAATATCTTTCCAATACACCGGGTATCTGACTGAGTGTTGCGCAATGAATGTATCCTTCTTCCTCAAAGCGCGGTGAGCTAAGCTGACCTGCTTTTTGAGCTGCTTCCCACCAACTGCGGGAAGTAATGTGGTATATGTAGGCTGTTTCCACGTGTAAGCTGTTTTAAATGTTATTAGTAGTTAGTATGGGGGGAAGCTGACGATCAATCATCAGCAAGTCCGTAAGCACCAGGGCAGTCACCGCTTCTAATACAACGGGAACCCGCAAAGCGATGCAAAGATCATGCCGACCCCGCACGGCAAATGACTCGACCTGGTCGGTGGCACGATTCCAGGTTTGCTGTTCCCGGGGTGTGGAGGAAGTTGGTTTAACGGCTATGCGAAACACCAGTTCTTGTCCGTTGGTCAGTCCACCCACCATTCCGCCGGCATGGTTGGTGAGGGTATTGCCATTGGCATCCTGTATGGCATCGTTGTGCTGTGATCCCATCATGCGGGCGGCAGCAAAGCCGGTTCCGAATTCGATGCCCCGGATGGCTGGTATGGCAAAAACAGCGTGTGCCAGCAATGATTCAGCCGAATCAAAAAAATGTTCTCCCAGTCCTACGGGTAAACCCTGCACCCTACATTCAACGATACCGCCAATGCTGTCTTTGGCATCAATGGCTTTTTGTAAGCCGCGGTCCAGATCGGTCTCCCCGCCTATTTCCAAAATATGTGCTTGCAATTGTATTTGTCGCTGTTGACTCCCGGCATAATACTGAATGAGTTTTTTGGCTACTACACCTGCTGCCACCAGAGGAGCAGTTAGTCTGCCGCTGAAATGACCGCCACCGCGATAATCTTCGAAGCCACCGAACTTCTCTCCTGCCACCCAATCGGCATGCCCCGGTCGTGGGAAGGCACGTTGTTTGGCATAATCTTCACTGCGTGTATTTTTATTTTCAAGCAAAAGTGTCAATGGAGCACCGGTAGTAAAACCATTGAACCAGCCGGATTGAAAAACGGGTATATCATCTTCCTGTCTCGGTGTGGTACCTTTTTGTATGCCACCTTTTCTGCGTTCCATGTCGGTAACAAAATCTGTCGCTTCCAGGGGGAGTCCGGCGGGACAACCATCAATGGTAATACCAACACAGGGACCATGCGATTCACCAAAGATGTGTAGTCGAAAAAGTCGGCCAAAAGTATTCAAGACTTCGTTTTTTTATTCTTCAGATAAATTTATTTCAGCACCCAATGCGGCGAGGTGCCTGTAAAAATCGGGGTATGATTTGTTGATAGCTTCTGCCACATCTATTTCGACAGATTGGTTCGCACGCAATGCAGCAACGGCGCATGCCATGGCAATGCGATGATCGTGGTGCGAATGAACGGCTGCACCTTGCAATTGCGAAGTACCGGTAATCAGCATCTCATCTCCTGATAGTTGAATATCTACCCCCAATTTAGTGAATTCTTGCTGTAAGGTGAGTGCTCTGTTGCTTTCCTTGTGGGCTAAACGTGAAATACCTTTAACAAGCGAGGTGCCTGCACAACAGGCTGCCAATGCCACCAGAGGTGGAAACAGGTCGGGACAATGCGTGGCATCAAATTGAAAAGCTGCCAACCGATCGTAGGCAACTTCTACATAATCATCGCCGATGGATAGTGCGGCGCCGCAATCGCGCAATGCCGCTAATAATGCTTTGTCGGCTTGGGAAGATGCTTTGTGTACCCCATTGATGCGCACCGACCCGGCGATGGCACCGGCGACCAACAAAAATGAAACACTGCTCCAATCACCTTCCACGGTGTAGGTGATGTGATGAGGTGGCGTTTGTTTGGCCGGTCTTATATGAAAATAGCGATGATCTCGGTGATCTACCTCTCTTCCAAAGTGCCGCATCACATCGATGGTGAGGTCGATATAAGGTGTACTGGCCAGCTGGTCAACAGTAATGATCTCTTCCCGCGTAACAGCGGCACCGAATGCCATGAGCAGTCCGGTCAGAAATTGCGAACTCAGGGATCCGTCCACTGTGATCGATGCAGGGCGAAGTGGTCCTTGTATTGCTAAGGGTAATTTACCCTGATTGGACTTTATGGTAACGCCTAACTGTGGAAAGATCTGATCAAAGAAATCCATGGGTCGGGTTACCAGACTGCCGCTGCCGGAGATGGTGAGGGGTAAAGAACTCAAAGCTGCGATGGGCGTGAACATACGAATTCCTAATCCGCTCTCACCACAATGAATGTTTTGATGTATCGGATGAACACCTTCTGATTGGATGAGCATAGAATGGTCTGGCTGCATGGAAACGGTTGCTCCAAGTTTACCAATCACATCGATGGCTGCCAGGTCATCATTGCTATGTCCGGGATTCAGCAACAACGTATCACCCCGGTGCAGCAGTGCTGCAGCGCAGGCACGTTGCATGCTGCTTTTGCTGGCCGGGGCCTGCAAAATGCCAGAGACAGCAGAGGGGAAAACGGTAGCTTTCATGTGACAATAAAAAATGGCAGTATTAATTCAATTCTTTCAGCCGGGTAATCAAATGTTGAACAGGCATCGGATGCACAACAGCTTTACCCAGCTTTTCCAAAACAATATATTGCATACCGGCAGCTGACTTTTTCTTATCCATTGCCAGTACCTTCTCAACCTTTTTCCAATCGAATTGGGCGCGGGTGGGTAAGCCATATTTTTTCAATAATGCGATGACTGCTTCAGCATCTTTAAAATGATTGACTGATGCTGATAAAAGAGCAGCATAGGTCATGCCTATGCTAATGGCTTCACCATGACTTAGTTCATATTGGTTTTCGATGGCATGTCCGAGGGTATGTCCGAAATTCAGCAGTTTGCGATCCCCTTTTTCAAACTCATCGGTCGTAACGATTTTCATTTTGATCATCACATTGGTTCGAATCAGTTTTGCCAGCAGTGCAGGCTGCCGTTTTAGTGACGCAATGGTATGTTGTTGCAAAAAGCGGAAGAGTGCAGCATCTCGAATGGCTGCATGTTTTATGATTTCAGCAAATCCATTTCGCCATTCCGGCGTTGGCAGGGTTCGCAGGAAATCAACATCAAACAACAACCAATCCGGCTGACGAATCAGTCCGACCATATTTTTATACACGCCCACATCGATTCCATTCTTTCCCCCGATAGCGGCGTCGACCATTGCCAGCAAGGAGGTGGGCACCAATCCGAAGCGAACGCCTCGCATATAGATGCCTGCCACATAACCTGTGATATCAGTAATAACACCTCCGCCTATACCTACCAAAAAACTATTTCTGTCGGCACCGAATGCAATCAATTGTTCAATGATCACATCAACAGTGGCCTGGATCTTATATTGTTCACCCGGCTTGAGTACAATGGTATTCCATCCGCGAAATTTTTTTCGATGTTTGGCAAATACATGCGCATCGGTAATCAATACGGCTTTGTCGGGATCTGTCAACTTTTCAATAGCCGCAAAGGGGGTATTGAAATAACAGGTAACACTGGCCTGTGAAAAATTAAACGCTACTTGTTTCCGGGGCATGAGAATGAACAGTTTACTGGTTCATGATCTTATTCTGGTGGTGGATGCTCTCCATATGAACTGCATCAAAGTACCTGGTCACAAAATCTTTCGTGAGACCGAGTTTTTCACCTTTCACATAAGCGCGATCAAGAATATGGTTCCAGCGGTTGGTTTGAAGAATGGTAATGTTGTTGTCTTTTTTATATTGTCCGATCTTCTCTGCTACTTTCATGCGTTGGCTTAGAATCTGCATCAATTCGTCATCGAGGTTATTGATTTGCTGACGCAGTTTTTCCAGGTTGGCATGATAATCTTCCGAAGTGGTATCTTCTTTTCTCCAGCGAATGCTGCTCACCATCTCTCCCATTCTTTCTGGAGTGATCTGTTGTTTAGCATCGCTCCATGCCATGTCGGGATCGATATGACTTTCCACAATCAGTCCGTCGAAATCGAGGTCGATGGCCGTTTGAGCAACATCCTGCAGAATATCACGACGACCGCAGATATGAGATGGGTCGTTGATCATGAGTGTGTCCGGAAAGCGTCGTTTCATTTCGATGGCGAGGTGCCACATAGGTGCATTTCGATATTCGGTATTGCCATAAGAGCTGAATCCACGGTGTATGAGTCCGATTTGTTCAATACCTGCCTTAGAAACCCGTTCCATGGCTCCCAACCAAAGTTCTAGATCTGGATTGATGGGATTTTTGATCAATACTGGCATTTTTACGCCGCGCAGTGCATCAGCCACTTCTTGCACGCTGAAGGGATTCACGGTGGTTCGGGCACCAATCCAGAGCACATCAATTCCGAAGTGTAAGGCATCTTCTACCTGCTTTCCGGTAGCTACTTCAACCGTCACGGGTAATCCAGTGATCTTTTTAGCGGTTTGCAACCAGGGAAGTCCTTTCGTTCCTACCCCTTCGAAACTACCGGGGCGGGTTCGAGGTTTCCAGATGCCGGCGCGTAACATATCAATTTTTCCGGTAGCCGCAAGACGAGTAGCTGTTTGCAGTACTTGCTCTTCGGTTTCAGCACTACAGGGTCCGGAGATAATCAGGGGACGTTTTGCGAACAAGGTATCGATGTTCACAGCAGTTGGTGTTGCCTGTTCCATATACTTTTATTTTTCGGTGATCTATTGTCTTAAGCGCCTTTATTTTTAGATGAATAGGGTGATGTGCGATCGTCTGCATCATTCATCCGAATGTTCCGGCCGCGGTATTTTTTACCATCAATGGCACGGATCATTTGCTGAGCAGCGCTCTTATCTATTTCAATCCAGCTATTCATGTCTTTCAAATCGATTTTACCAAGCACTTCTTTTTTCAGGTCACTCATATCCAACAAAAATTGCAGGAAGCTGGCTTTATAAAAACCATCTTTGGTACCCAGGTTCACAAAGAGTCGGCGATAGCCGCTTCCTCCACGGGTATAAGCTTTTCTGCTGTCGCCACGACCGGCAGGTTGATAGTCAGCAACAGGGGCTTTTCCTGCTGCGCCTCTGGCAGACTTTTCCTTCTCACGTACATTCAGGTCTTCTGCATTTTCATAATATTTCAGGAATCGATCGAATTCCATTGCAGCTACCCGCTTCAACACTTCTTCTTTAGTAATATCAGCAAATTTTTCCGTGAGCATGGGCAGATAGGTTTCATAGTTTCCATGACTGATATCTGCTGACAATAATTTATCCATGAAGTGGAAAAATTGTTTGCGGCAAACATCTTTACCCGATGGAATATCGAGTTTATGGAACCTGGAATTGCTCATCCGCTCTATCTGACGGAATTTATACATATCCCTTCCGTGAACGATGGAGATGCAGATACCTTGGTTGCCGGCCCTGCCGGTACGACCACTGCGGTGGGTATATACTTCTGCGTCATCGGGTAATTCGTAATTGATTACATGCGAAATACCAGCCACATCGATACCCCGTGCTGCCACATCGGTAGCAATCAGCAGTTGCAGACTTTTATCACGGAATTGACCCATCACCTTTTCTCTTTGCTGCTGCGATAGGTCACCATGCAATGCATCGATGTCATATCCTTCGCGTGTCAAGCGATCACAAATTTCCTGGGCATCGGCCTTCGTTCTAGTAAAGATGATGCCATAAATACCGGGGTTAAAGTCGATGATGCGTTTCAATGTCTCATAACGGTGATGAGCGGAAGTAACATAATACTGGTGATCGATGCTGGCGTTGGCGGTATTCACCTTGCCGATGGTCACTTCTTTGGGTTGATTCATGTACTTCTTGCTCACCTTTCTGATTTCCGATGGCATGGTGGCACTGAAGAGCCAGGTGCTTTCTCGGGCAGGCGTATTTTTCAGGATGAACTCGATATCTTCCTGAAAGCCCATGTTCAGCATTTCATCTGCTTCATCTAATACCACATATTGAATCTTATCCAGTTCAATGGCTTTGCGTTCGATCAGATCGATCAATCGACCAGGTGTTGCTACGACCAGTTGAACACCTCTGCGGATATCACGTATCTGCAGTCCGATGGAGGAACCACCATAAACAGCCACCGCAGATAATCCGGGTAAGTATTTTTTAAACGCTTCAATTTCTTTTACAATCTGCAGGCAGAGTTCTCTGGTAGGACATACCACGAGTGCTTGTGCGTGTGCAGGTGCAGGTTTAATCAGTTGCAAGAGTGGTAATGCATAGGCGGCTGTTTTTCCTGTACCGGTCTGTGCCAGTCCGATAAAATCGCGGGTACCGCTCACCAATACGGGTATAGCCTGTTCCTGGATTGCAGTAGGTTGTTCATATCCCATCTCCGTGGTTGCCTTTACAATACGGGCATCCAATCCCAACGCTTCAAATTTATTCATGTGTTTGTTTATTTTGCTGCAAAGGTACAAGCAGGAAGCCGGTAATCCCTTTCAAATCAAGCAGGTTGTTCCGGCAACACAGCCAGGCTCTGCAGCGTTGTTAATTTATTTTAATATTCGTCTGATCTCATTGGCCCTGTTGATGAGCTCACTGAGGTATTCATAGTTTTCTTTTTCCAGGCATGCTTTGAATTTGCGCAATTGTGCGATGTGCTCATTCAATACATCTAAAATATTGTCTCTGTTTTGCATCAAAATTGGTATCCACATGCCGGGGTTACTTTTTGCGAGTCGCACGGTACTTTCAAAACCCCCGGAAGCCAATCCGAATATGGTATCCTCTTCTTTTTCTTTTTCCAAGACGGTATTGGCGAGTGCAAAAGAAGTGATGTGAGAAATATGACTTACATAGGCGACATGCAGGTCATGTTCTTCGGAATTCATATAAATGATGTTCATACCCAAGTTCCGATACAGTGCTTCCGTCGTTTGCAGCGCATCGGGGGCGGATTTTTCCCGGTCGCAAATAACGGTAGCTTTGTCATCGAATGCACCGCAGATGGCAGCCTGCGGACCACTGAATTCCGTACCCCACATCGGGTGCGTGGCAACGAATCGGTCTCTGTTCGGAACACCTTCTATGGTATCACACAATGTTTTTTTGGTAGAACCCACATCCAGTACAACCTGCTGCACACATCTTTCCAGCAAAGCGGGTAACATTCGCTCTGTCACATTGATGGGGGTAGCAAAAATGATCACATCGGAATGGTCCACCGCATCTTTCCAGTCCATCAGTTCGTCTACGATGCCAAGTTCCAGGGCTTTATCAGCATGCAGTGGATTCGCATCCACGCCGATTACATGGGTGGCAAATTTTCTTTCTTTCAGGGTGAGGGCAATGGATCCGCCGATTAATCCAATTCCAATGATCGTTACCCGCATACTATTCAAATTTTAATACCTTAATCGTTCTTTATAATAACTCCATCCGGGCTCTTTAATTGCCACTCAGATAGATTTTTATTCTTTCAATGGCTTCCTTCATTTTTTCTGTCGTAGCACATAAACTGATGCGAATGAATGGATTGCCGGCTGTTCCAAAAATTCCTCCCGGGGTGATGAAGACGCCTGCCCCATATAGCATCCGATCACTTAAAGCATATCCATCTGCATCGCCTGCCGGTATGCGTGACCAGAGGAAGAGGCCGGATTGGTCAGGTGCTGGCTGACATCCAATTAGCTGTAATAGTTCGATGGCCTTTTTCCGCCGATCGGCATAGCTGGCATTCACCTGGCTGTACCAATCCTTATCGAGTTGCAGGGCTGCGACAGCCGCCATTTGAACCGGCAGGAACATACCACTGTCCATATTACTTTTAAAGCGCAATACTTCATTGATGCGGTCGGCAGCCCCGCAAAGCATACCCACCCGCCAGCCGGCCATATTATGGCTCTTGCTGAGGGAGTTCAATTCCAGGGCCACTTCCAGGGCACCCGGACTACTCAGGATACTTTGGGGTTGATTGTTCAGGATAAAACTATAGGGATTATCGTGGCAGATCAGGATGCCATGTCGACGACCGAAGTCTATCAGTTGGCTGAATAATTCGGGTGTGGCATTTTGTCCGGTGGGCATATGAGGGTAGTTGACCCACATCAGTTTCACCTTACTGAGGTCTGTTTTTTCCAATGTAGTCCAGTCGGGTGTCCAATGGTTTTCCGCTGATAATTCATAATAAACAGGTGTGGCACCTGCGAGTTGCACTGCACTATTATACGTAGGATAACCGGGGTTAGGTATAAGTGCTTCATCACCGGGTTGAAGATAGGTCATGCAGATATGAAGTATCCCCTCTTTGCTTCCCATCAGGGGTAATACCTCTGTTGCGGGATCGAGGGTAACCCCATAGTTGCGCTGGTACCAGGCTGACATTGCTTCGCGCAATGCCGGCACTCCTTTATAGTTTTGGTATCCATGAGACTGCGGAAGAGCTGCCTGCTGTTGCAGTGCTTGAATCACAGCAGGGTGCGGTGGCAGATCGGGACTGCCAATGCCGAGGTTGATGATGGCCTTACCCTGGCGGTTCAGTTCTTCTATTTCCCTCAGTTTTGAAGAGAAATAGTATTCACCAATGCCGTGTAGGCGAGAAGATAAGTTGATCTGCATGGTCAATATATTAATCGGTGTGAGACATCAGGCCCTCACTTGTTTGCCTTTTTTATATATGCCAAAAGTTTTCAGGTTGTTGGTATGCTCGGTGATTTCATTCAACACATTGTCTAGTTTATCGCGCCATTCAAATTCCAGGTCAGCATAAAAGCCGTATTTAAAATTACTTCCCTGAATGGGCATGCTTTGCAACTTACTCAGGTTCACTTCACCGGCTGCAATGGTTGTCAGTACCCGTGCCAGGGCGCCTTTCGAGTGGTTCGTTTGAAAATAAACAGATGCTTTATTGGCACCGGAAACCGGTTCTGCGGACTGGCGATTGGCCAGTACCAGAAAGCGTGTCACATTATTCTTCATGGTATGAATATCGGGTGCAACGATGTCCAGATTGTACAACTCTGCTGCCAGCTTACTTCCGATGGCAGCCGTATGTTTATGGCGGTGTTGGGAAATGTGGCGGGCACTCAGGGCGGTATCTTCTGTTTCGATCAGTTTCCAGTCGTGCTGTTCCAGGTAGTCGAGGCATTGGAGAATGGCCATGGGGTGGCTGTGTACTTCCCGGATCTGGGAGAGATCAACGTCGCGGTTCACCAGCAGGTTTTGACTAATGGAAAGGTAGAGTTCACCCAGTACGACCAGTTTACTCTTCTGTAATAGGTTATAATTGGGCAGTATGCTGCCGGCAATAGAATTTTCTATGGCCATTATACCACCGGCGGACTCATTTGCATCAGAGGAAATGCGCACCAGTTGCCGGAAAGTATCGCAGGGAATAACGGGCACTCCCTTACCAAAGAATTGGTTGGCGGCTACCTGATGGAAGCTACCCTCATAGCCTTGAATACAGATACCCTGGCGGAAGGCCTTTTCTTTTAATGTGGGCAGCTGGGTGGACGGTGACATGCTTTGTTTGGATTGTAGGTTTAGGTCAGCGGTTTGGATAATAAAAAACCCGGCGGTTGGCCGGGCTTCGTTATAATGTTTTGATTTTTTACAATTACGTCCCGGCTTCAGCTCTTAGTGAAGAAAAAAGAGAAGAAATAAAATTTGCCGGTGAAAGTCATATTCAAATATACAACTAAATCTGCAAATACTAAAAATATTACACTAACGTTAGTTAGTTTTTAACGAAGTCCCTGAAAGAAAAAAGCCCCTCCGTGGAAACGGAGCGGCTTCTAACGATTGCTTGCCATATGAAAAAAAGTTAAAAGCTGTTAGTGACCGGCAAGCATAGCCACATGGTCAAGCTAAGGCTTTGATTAGTGAGCTTTTACAGCAGAATCAACTTTAGCTACAGTAGAATCAACTACAGCAACAGCAGAGTCAACCTTTGCAACAGCAGAGTCAACTTTAGCAGCAGCAGAGTCAGCAGTAGCAGCGGCATTTTCACCAGAACCACAGGCAGCGAAAGCGCCCAGAACGAAAACGAATAACAGCTTTTTCATTGTTTTTTGTTTTTTTGAATGAATGAATTTTTAATTAATACGCGAAGGTAATAAAAGGTAACCTTTTTTTTAACGCTTTTTTGAAAAAATTTTTTTTCGTGGTTTTGGGGTTACTTTTACCCCCCCAAGGGTATTAAAATAACAGATGTGAGAGGTGATACCAACGAACAGGCCCTGCTGAAAGGTCTGGCATCCAATGACTCCCGGGCGATAGAAGCCCTTTATAAGGACCATTTTGGGATGGTACAGTCTTACATTCTGCAGAACAATGGCTCTTATGACGATGCAAGGGACATTTTTCAGGAGGCGATGATTGCGCTGTATGAAAAGGCACAAAGCGACAATTTTGTCTTAACCTGTCAAATCAAAACCTATGTATATTCCATATGCCGGCGTTTATGGCTTAAACGGCTCCAACAACAGGGAAGATTTTCCCAATCCGTGGAAAACCTGGAAGAAACTGTTGGCGTTGAGGAAGAAATAGAAGACCATGAGAAGCGAAATGCAGCTTTCGCGATCATGGACAGGGCCCTGGGAAGTCTGGGTGAACCCTGCAAAAGCCTGCTGGAAGGCTACTATATCCAGCAAAAAGATATGCAACAGTTGGCAGCCATGTTTGGATACACCAATGCCGACAATGCAAAAAACCAGAAGTACAAGTGTTTGATGCGATTGAAAAAATTATTCTTTTCGCAATATAATATCGGCGAGTAATGCAAATGGATGACATTCTTTTACAGGAGGCAATCGAGCGATATCTGAACAACGAGATGTCGGAGCAGGAACGTGCTTATTTCGAGGGCCTGCGCACCAGCACGCCGGAAATCGATCAGCTGGTAGTTGAGCATGCCATGTTCCAGCATGAAATGGATTTTTATGCCAGTCGCCGTCGTATCAAGTCACAACTGCACGATACCTATAACAACCTGTTACAGCAGGGCATCCTCCAAGATGGTGCTGAAAAATCTACCGGAGGCCGCATCGTGCAATTATTCCATCGCTACAAACGGGTAACCGGCATCGCTGCTGCAGTGGGTGGAGCGATCGCTCTGGTGATCAGTGGTTTGGTCGTATATTTTTCCCCTGTCAATAACAACCAGCTGGTGCAATTGAGCAAAGACATTGAGGTAATCAAGCGCAACCAGCAATACCAGGGCAAATTGTTGAATGAGGTAAAAAGTAAAATACCGGAAAACGCCCGCCTCATCAGTGGTGGTACGGGTTTTCTCATCGATACGCGCGGCTACCTGCTTACCAATGCACACGTACTGAAGGGTACAGGTGCTGTGGTAATCAATGAAAAAGGAGAAGAATTCAATGCAGCCATCCTGCACATCGATCAGCAGCGTGACCTGGCCATCTTAAAAATTGACGATCCCGAATATGAACCACTTCGGTCATTACCTTACGGTATTCGTAAAGGAAAGTCTGATTTAGGCGAAGAAATATTTACCCTCGGATACCCCCGCAATGACATTGTATATGGCGAAGGGTATCTCAGTTCTCGCAGTGGCTTCAACAGCGATACCCTTACCTACCAATTGCAGATCAGTGCCAACCCCGGTAATTCAGGCGGTCCCGTATTCAACCGCCAGGGTGAAATCATTGGTGTATTAAGCACGCGCCAAGCGCAGGCTGAAGGTGTTGCATTTGCAGTAAAATCCGGATTCATTTATTCCATGCTGGCCGATGTGAAAAAAGCCGGCACAGCAGACCTTGATAACATCAAGATCAATAATCGATCTACCCTGCGCGGACTGGACAGAAAAGACCAGATCACCCGCATTGAGAACTTTGTATTCTTCGTAAAAGCTTACCAGAAATAAGCTTACCATCACCCGACCTGTTTACTTCATCATTCCCCCCAGAGATGGGTTGGATATTCTTTTTCTTCCACCAGTCTGCGGATGTTTTTCTCAACTTCCGGTGCATCTTCCTGATAGGTTACCCCAAACCAGCGGGCTTCTGTAGGAATTACTTGTACCACCCCTTTTTGTTGCTCAATAAATGAGCGGGTGGCAGTAGGCAGGTAAAATTCAGACTTGAGTTCATGGCCCTGCTGTCGCAGGAATTCCTGAAAACCAAGCTCACAAAAATCAACGAAGCCGGGTGCATAACAGAAGAAATTCATGCTAACAGTCGTGTTTTCCGGCAGGGGATGTTCTCCTTCACCATCCTGATAAACAATAACCCCATCCCCATTTCGGGTAATGCTAGTTCTTTCCTGAATATCGGTCAATAGTCCTTTCTCATTCACGGTGCAAACACCCCTGCTGACCGTACCGTTCTCACTGAGGGTATTATTGAGTCCGTACCCTATGATACAATGGGTTTGTTCGTTGCATTGCTGTGTCAGAAAAGCATGGGCCTTTACAAATGCATCCCGACCGTAAAAATCATCTGCATTGATGATAGCGAAAGGTTCATTTAGGTGTCCTTTGCAGCAAAGTAAAGCGTGGGCGGTTCCCCAAGGTTTGGTTCTTCCCTCGGGTAAAGTTCTATCCCCCATAAAAGCCTGGAGATCCTGGTATACATAATCCGTAACAATTCTACCCTTGAGTTTGGGCTCCATCATTTCCTTAAACACTTCCGCAAAATCTTCCCGAATGATGAACACTGCCTTACCGAATCCGGCGCGAATGGCATCATATATGGAGTATTCGAGTATGGTCTCACCGGAGGGACCAAAAGACTGCGTTTGCTTTCTGCTGCCATAACGGCTGGCCATGCCGGCCGCGAGGATGACCAATGTGGGTTGCATGTGTTATTTTTATGCCATCGGAATGAGGGCACGAAACTACACATTATAGCAAGACCTGCCAACTGCCGTTCAAGCACCCATGGTTAACTTTTTTCCAGAAATTCAACCCCTTCCCCAGCTGTTTCCGCCTGATCCCCGCGTCTCGGTATTAAAACTCCATGAAATACATCCGATTGTCAGCGGCAACAAATGGTATAAACTAGCACCCTATCTTGCTGCAGCTGTAGCTGCCGGCTGCAAAAGGGTCATCACCCGCGGGGGTGCTTATTCCAATCACCTCATAGCTACTGCCTGGGCTGCAAGGGAGGCGGGGCTCCAAAGCAAGGGCATAGTTCGCGGGCAAGCACCCACGGTACTTACGCCCACCCTGCAAGATGCACAATATTTCGGTATGGAACTGGTTTTCCTCGACCGCAGTGCATTCGCCGCAACAGAGCAACAATATGGGCCACAAGCAGGTTCAGATGACTATTACATCCCCGCAGGAGGGGCCGGTATTCCCGGGGTACAGGGTGCGGCGACCATACTTGCCAGATCCGATATGGGTGCTTACACCCATCTACTGGTTGCCAGCGGCACCGGTACTATGCTGGCAGGCATACAACTGGCAGCAGCAGAACACCAACAAGTGGTGGGGATTTCCGTATTAAAAAATCAGCCGGAGCCATTACCAACGGTAGCAAGGCATCTTCACCAACTTGGCTGTAAACGATTACCGGAGATATTCCATTTTCCCTACGGCGGCTATGCCCGCCAGCATCCGGAAGTAATGGAAATGATGCACCTCGCCTGGGAAAAAGAAAAACTGCCCCTTGATTTTGTTTATACCGGAAAACTTTTTGCTGCTACCCGACATTTAATTGCAACCGGGTATTTTTCGGAAAATGCCAACGTGCTGTTGATTCACAGTGGCGGACTGCAAGGCAACCGATCTTTACCTCCCGGCCATTTACCATTCTGATAACAGCC
>JBEIUM010000288.1:0-2700 GCA_040374385.1 Sediminibacterium sp.
AATAACGAACTTAATCAGATGCACCTCCCGATCCAACTGCGACTGCAACATAAACAGGTAGGAATAATCATCCAATACCACCAACCCATCGGCTGAAATTGACCAATTCGCAACATCTGGGCGGCTTTCCTGAAACCATGCGGAGTTGATATTGGTCACCTCCATCGCATTAACACTCACATTGAGCGTACAAGTACGGGCGCACGCTATTAGCGTGTCGGTGTTAGCGATGCTATTATACTTGTAGATATTGAGTTTCTGTCCTGTTACTGGTGTCATTTGTTCGGTGTTAGCGTTTCCTTTAATGAGAAAGTGATATTTGCATTGGCTACCTGTAACCCTGTACCACTTATCGTATTGTCCACATAGTTAATAGTACAAGCACCCAAAATATATCTAAACGAGTTTATTGATACCGTTCCACTCGGATCAGTTACTGCAAAGTTATTCACTAACCCTATGAAATAATCACCCGTTGCATTGTATAGGTTGTACTGGGTGAATGATAGATTAACTCTTGGCTTGCTGAATATGTTAAACAACTGCGAAAGCAGTAAGTTAGAAAGTGAAGTATAAGATGTTGCAGCAGCACCAAATCTGTAAAAGTTTATGAGCGCATTGTTACTACTTGTGAGTAATGATTGCGATTGTGTACGGGATGCAGTTGTTAAATTAAATACAAGATTGTTACCCAACTTAACATCAACCTCTTTTTTATATGGTGAATTATTATTGACATTCTGAATTGTGCGCTTTGAATAAATTGCTTCAAATGTTAACCGAGCATTGGCAAAGAACGCTTCGGTATGCGCACCTGCTACCTGATTACCTGCTTGAAATGTAATACTTAAAGTACCAGCAGCCGGGGCAGGTGAACTAACGATATTCACCTGTATCGGGTTTGTGGATGATGTTGCTTCGTACCTATATGTTTTTGTACTTAACCCCGGATTGTATAGCCATTTCGGTTCTTCCCCTAACCCTTTTGAATACTTGTAAAAGTTTCCACCGCCAACATCAATAGTAATTTCAATGTGAATGAATGTACTGCCACCTGTTGCACCGAATGTGACAAATGATAGGTCAACCTTATCTTTTTCATCTATCAGTACCCCGGTTGATACCATTAGCGTATTCGTACTACCTCCATTAATCAGCAACCCTGTATATCCGTTGTAGGTAGATTGCTGCACCGTTCCGCTTGTTCCGATTGTGGTTGTCCAGTTATCGGGTGTTCCGTTGGGTGCAGGTACGGTGATGTTGCTCAACTTGCTGAAATCACCGTTTATCAGTTTATTGTAATTGTAGTCAAGTTCCCCCGATACCTCCACGATGGGATAACCTTTGGATAATGTTTTTACTTGCTCATTATTTACAAAGTAGAATGGTATACCCGGCTGATACGGTTGAATAGTATAATTGATTGACTTATTAAATGTGATGTCGGGGTTTGTTTCGTTATCCGTTTGAAATACCCTGATACTATCAGATGCCCTTTCATTCACCGATGTAACCCAAAATTGACCGCCTGACTGATATAAATTTGCACCAAATGCCTTGCAAATGATTTCAAGTATATCGTAGCAGTTAAGGTAGGCATCTGAATTGCTTTGCCAGTTGCATTGTGTAACATACATCTGACGGAGTGCATTATTCGCCTCCGCTAATTGGGTTGTATAGTAATTGACTGCGAAATTCAATTTGTAGCCACCGGGATAAAGTACATAAGAAAGGCAGTTGTTAATTGTCTTAACAATACTTTCCGTACTTGTAAGCAGCACAACCCCTGGAATATAGTTCACCGATTTCAGCAAGGCAAGAGCATCCACGCAAAGAATATCCATTGTAGTTCTGCCCGTTGTAAATGGCAGAGACATCGTATCCATTATGATAAACCCCTGCCATAGAAAATAAGACGTACCATTGGCATAAAATCTAACGTGATACTTTCTATCATCCGTTGTTAGAAAGTCCGGCCACGGCCCTGCAAAGTCGGTAAAATCTGCCCTAATGGTAAAGGTAGTCGGTAGTATTGGCTGAAATGGGTCATCGCCATCGGCAAGGCAGTCAAGTATAAACGGATTTAATGCCGTTCCTATTGGATAGACTGCACCGCTATATCCTTTCTCCCAAATTTCAGCAGTAAAGGTATGCCCTGACTTTCCGATAGCGGATAGGGTGTATTTCTTCCCGTATGCAGGAGGAATAACGGCTGGCGGCAATTCTACCGGGTCGCTACCTGTGCAAGTATCACCTTCTGTTACTCTACTGAAATTCGGTGGTATTGTTGGCAATCCACCGACAAGAATATGAGCATCGTAATCACGGCTAATATCCATACAATACCCTGTATCAAAGTTTAGTCGGGCAGTATTATACCCCACCTCAACATCGGCACCGCCACAATCAACAAAGGTGAAATATACAAACCCATCATCGGATGCCGTCAAATCACCTGCAATTACATCTATGACTACTTTTTTACATGGCATTGTATTACGTTGTAAGTGATCTAAATTGTCCAGTACGTTGCTGCGACAGGAATATATCGTTACCTCTTATCCTTCCCTCCACTATTACCCTGCTATTACCCCCTCCCATTTGTGCTGCCGATGCGATAATGGAGCGCATCTGATCGGGCCGTACAATATGCTCCGTGCCGTGTAACATTACCGGATACCCCGACTTCGGGCCGGATAC
>JBEIUM010000200.1:0-5106 GCA_040374385.1 Sediminibacterium sp.
GCGCCCCAGGTGCCCCAGCGCATGCAACCGGCGATGGGACCGGGAATTTGAATCGGCTTCATGCACCAATATTAAGAATTTCTTGCTTCGATTGCACCAAATAAAAAAAGTCTGACCGTGTCAGACTTTTCATGTTTTTAGAGGGAAACAGTGTGTGTATTAATAGCGATTGTATCCGCCATCTCCACCGCGACCACCGCCACCGCCACGGTTTCCACCGTAGCCGCCGCGATTACCACCGCCGCCACCGCCGAACTTCTTCTTGTAGCCGCCTCTCTCGCCTTCAGGGCGTGGAGTTGATTCGTTCACTACAATTTTACGACTCATAACATCTGTGTCGTGCAGTGCTGCAATCGCCGCTCTGGCTGCTTCGTCATCCGCCATTTCAACAAAACCGAAGCCTTTGCTGCGATCGTTGTTGAATTTGTCGGTAACAATTTTTGCACTGCTCACTTCTCCAAATGGAGAAAAAAGGTTCCGCAGATCATCACTGGACATGTTCCAATTCAGATTTCCAACGTAAATGTTCATTTAAAAAAAAAATTAGGTGATCAATAACCAATGAGAAGAAACCAGAACCCCCGAAGCATTTACGTAGAAAACCTCATGGAAAAAGGTAAACTGTCATTGGACGTACAAAGATAGGATTTTTTATACCATCCAGCCTCTTTTTTCTGATTTTCAGTCGACAGCAGATAGGTCAGGGCAAAAAAAAGTCCGAACCCCAAGAGGCCCGGACCGGTCAAAGTGGGGGGGAAGTTATTCTCCAATTACTTCAAAATCAATTTCAACAACGTTGCCGCCGCCAAAATCTATGGAAGCCTTGTGGGTTCCCAGTTCCTTTACTTCCTCTGCAATGGCGATGCGCTTGCGATCGATCTCATAACCTTTCTGGTCGCGAATCGCACGGGTAATCTGCAATGAAGTGACGCTACCAAATATCTTACCGGAGGTGCCGGTTTTGGCAGATACTTTCACAGGAGAAGATTTGAGGATGTCAATAACCTTGTTCAGTTCCGCCAGCATAGCAGCTTCTTTCTTCGCAATCACCTTCAGCTTTTCTTCGTGCTGCTTCAGGTTAGAAGGATTGGCTTCTATGGCCATTTTGCGGGGGATCAGGAAGTTGCGGGCATAACCGTTTTTTACGGTTACGAGTTCGTAGCGTGCGCCCAAATTGTCAACATCCTGGATTAATATTACTTGCATGTGTCTGATTTAGTCCCAAGAGCCCAGCACCGAAGTGCTGTCTCCCACCGTTGCAGGCGGGGTTAGGGATGGTTAACTAATGTTTTTATTTTAACAGGTCAGTTACGTAAGGTAACAAAGCCATTTGACGGGCTTTCTTTACGGCTTCCTGTACTTTACGCTGGTATTTCAGTGAATTGCCTGATAAACGACGAGGTAATAGCTTACCCTGCTCGTTGATGAATTTTTTCAGGAACTCGATGTCTTTGTAGTCAACGTATTTAATGCCATACTTTCTGAAGCGACAAAATTTCTTTTTGGGCTTCTCCTGCTTGATGGCGGTCAGGTATTTGATTTCATTCTTTGCCATGATTAAGCCTCCTGTTTTTCTTTGTCCTGCATAGCAAATCCGCCATTTCTTTTCACATGGTTGTACTCGACGGCGTATTTATCGAGACGTGTGATCATGTGGCGCATCACTTTTTCGTCGCGCAACAATTGAATCTTCAATTTTTCATTGGCAGAAGATGGAGCCGTGAATTCAAACACCCAGTAAATACCGGTTGTTTTTTTCTGAATCGGGTACGCGAGTGATTTTAATCCCCAGGGGTGACTGTGCACCGTGGCGCCACCTAGTTCTGCTACCAGGTCGGCGTATTTTTTCTGCGCAGCTTTGTAGTCTTCGTCAGAAAGTACCGGGGTAAAAATCACCATCAGTTCGTAATGGTTCATTACCTTTTGATTTTTGGTTGTACAATTTGGTTTATCCCACTGGACACCCTTCCGCCAAAGGCGAAAAGGAGAATCTGCCAAAACAGATTTGGGGGGGCAAAGGTAGGGATTTTCAGCTTATGGAACCGCTTTTCCAGCAAGTATTTGGGGGGAAACGACCGTTTAAGCCGTTTTTGGGTCCTTACTTACCCTTGTCAGACCGAACAAGGGTGATAAAAGTAGGGAAATGATCACTAAATCCGCCCCTGTACCGGTTTCCCTCCCAGGTACGCATCGGGTAGCCTCGGTATCGCCCCTGGTTTTCCAGCATAAAGGCTTTCCGGTAGATGCCCGCCCCCACCCAATGCCATTTACCTGCCTGCTCCTCCAGGAGGTTTCTGGAAATCAGTATCTGGTCAAATAATCCCCACCTGTCCCGATTCGCGAGGGTACCGATGCCTTTTTGGTAGAAGTGCACCCATGGATTGAATAAAGTGTATCGGTTCGAGAGATTTCTTTCCCCGGAAGCCCCCAGCCGACGGGTGATGCTGCGGCTGTTCGGGTCATCATTCAGGTCGCCCATCAGCAGGATGGTTGCTGAGGGATCTGCTTTCCACAACGAGTCTATAATGGCGCGACAAATTCCGGCTGCCGCCAGGCGGGCCGGGGCGCTTCTCACTTCCCCTCCCCGGCGACTGGGCCAATGGTTGATCAGCACATGAAGGGTATCCGTAAAAAGCAGTCCCTTGACATAGAGTATATCTCTAGTAAAACGGACCTCCTTGCTTCCTCCCGGCAAAGCCACGGGAATCGGTTGGCTGCTCACCGGTTGAAACGCTTGCTGCCTATAGAGCAATGCCACATCAATTCCCCTGGGGTCAGGCGAATCGAAATGCACAATGCGGTAGCGCGCCATTGCAAGTAAGGGTTGCGCAATAAGTTTTTCGAGCACGCCCCTGTTCTCTATTTCTGCTACCCCTAGCAGGTCGGGGGGATCATACCTGCCCGCGGGACCCAGTTCACTGATGACGGTGCTAAGGTTGGATAGCTTGTGCAAAAAAATGCCGGTGTTGTACTGTTTGCTACCTGCTGGTGTGAATTCATCATCGGCTGTGTTCGGGTCATCCAAGGTGTCATACAGGTTCTCCAGGTTGTAAAAAGCAATGACCCGCTCTCGGGGTTGTTCTATCGCATCTTTGTTTTTTGTTGGTGAGAAAGTAGCCAATGCGGCTGCAGGTAGCGAAGCATATAACAGTATTTTTTTCATTGCATAAAACTGCTGATTCGATTTTTTTTGAGAATAGGTATTTGACGCAGATGATATAAATACGCTACCCAAGCACCTGCTGTCACCGCTATTTTCGACTTGCCAAACAAAAGTGTGCAGATGAAAAGGTGGATGCTAAGCATGGGTATATTGTTGACTGCTGTCTTGTCGGCGCAGGAACGATTGCCATCTAAAAAAATACCGGTCGATTCCCTGCAACCACCTGCAGAATGGGAGATTGCTGCGCAGCAGCAACTGCCATCAGCGGAATTGGAAAAAGAGTCCGTGGATTTCTTGCCCTCCTTGCTGCAGGCAGGAACTGACCCTTTGCTGCGAGCCGCCACCTTCGATTGGGGCGTAATGCGCTATCAATGGAGGGGCTACTTTCGCGAAACAGCGGACTATTATGTGCAGGGTGCAAAAATGAACCATCCTTTTACCGGGCGTATACCCTGGTTTGTGGTCAACGGATTAAGCAGTAGAATCAGGGTCAGCAACAGTGGTATGGGGTTGCAGCCCGTCGACTTTTCTGCAGGAAGTCTTAGTGGCAGCGCACTACTCGAAGTGGCCAGTCCCTCCGACCGAAAACAAACCAGCTGCTTACTCGGATACTCGGGCAGTCGGGGGGCACGCAGGTTCAACCTCGATCACCGAACCGGATTACTGCCGGGTGGTTGGTCGGCAGCCCTATTTTTTCAGTATGCCTATGTGTTACCAACGCCCGCACGCCCATCCGATCTGCAAAGTTTTTCAGGCTTGTTCCTGATAGAAAAAAACGGGCGATTGAATCGCCGAACTAGTTTACTCTTTTGTTATGCTCCCCAGGACCTGAGTAAGCAGCCTGCCGTAACCCGTGAGGTGCTGGCACTGAGCGGACAGGATCGGTACAATAGCAACTGGGGCTGGCAACAAGGGCAGATGCGATTTGCCGGCAGACGATACTATCGACTCCCCGCCTGCATCGTAACACATGAGCAACGGATAAATGCTTATAGCAAGTGGCGACTTGCCGGGGCTTTGATCACCGGAATGCAATCTGATCAGGGACTGGATTGGTACAATGCTCCTGACCCGAGGCCGGATTATTACCGCTACCTGCCTTCTTTTTTTGCTGATGCGGATTTGCAAAAAAGACTCACCCAAACATTCCGGGAAAATCCTGCTTTACTTCAGATTGATTGGTCACAGCTTTATGCTATCAATGCGGGCAGTGTGGGTACCGGTATGAGAAGTGGTGATAGGTTTTCGCGATATGTACTGGAAGAAAGAATGGCCCGATTGCGTGTGCTCTCTTTTCATTTTAATTACCATACGCTCTGGCGCGCGCATACTGATTTTTCCTGCGGCATCAGTTGGCAGCGCAGCTCGCAACGCAATAGAAGGAAAATCATAGACCTGCTGGGAGGCGATTATTATCTTAACCTGAATAGTTTTGCTGCTTCGCAAAGTCCGCAGGCAGCACAGTACGATATCATTCATCCTGATCGTGTTTTGCGCGCTGGCGATTTTTTTGGATATGATTATGCTTTTCAGCAACAAAGCACCGAAGCCTGGTTCCAATTGCAGCGAGCAGCCAAAAAATGGGATTGGTTCATAACAGGGAAGTGGGTGCGGGAAGAGATGTTTCGAAGAGGTTATGTTGTCAATGGATTGTTCCCACATCATTCGGGCGGCGATTCGCCACCCCTGTTCTTTCACGCCGGCTTGGTCAAATTAGGTGTAACACGAAAGTTTCGGGGCAGACATTTTTTTTATCTGCATACAGCCTATCAAACACGTGCTCCATTCGCAGAACAACTATTCATCCATCCCCGGTATAGTAATCGCAGCGTTGAGGAAAAGAGCTCAATTGCTGCATCGCATGCAGAACTTGGCTGGATCCTTCGCACGCCAAAATGGAGCAGTCGTTTAACCCTCTATCAAACCCTCGAGCAGCAGGGCCC
>JBEIUM010000312.1:0-2145 GCA_040374385.1 Sediminibacterium sp.
ATTTCCTGTTTCGAAGAAGCGCCAACCGAAGACCCTTCAGTGTTATACGCCAGGGGTAGTCGCATGTCCGGATCTGCTGGGTTTGAATTTAACCTATTACTTCAAGAGCAGATCAGTGATAGTGAAACGATGGCAATCCTGAATGCGATCGATCTGAATACGGCAATGATCGAGCAAAATGGTTATAGCCTATACGATATTAACTATCAGGACGAAGTTGATGGCGAAGGCTATGACTATGTGTACAAGATGAATACTGATGCTTCAATTATCTGGGTTTATCATAACGCCAATATTGAGGCACGTAGTCACGGCTCCTCTGTCCTGCCCCCCAAAAGCCGGTACCAAAAATAAGTAGAGAAAGTTAAAAAACACATAACTTTCACACTTAAAATTGCAGTACCATGCGAAAGAGCAGATTTAATGACAGCCAACGCCAGGCTATTATTGACAGTTATTTGAACGGCAAGCAGACCGTAGAGGCCATTTGTGAGGAGAATCAGATCAGTCCGGCGACCTTTTACAAGTGGAAAAATGAGTTCGAGGTGGACAAGAATGAAGATAAGCGGCGCATTCGGGATTTGGAGCAGGAAAACCTGCGGCTCAAGAAAATGTATGCAGAACTTCAATTGAAGCACGAGGTGGTTAGCGAGGCGGTGATCTATTTAAAAAAGATACGGGCCCAGAAGAAAAGACGGGACTAATGGGCCATCTGCAAGACCGTCAAACGCAATTAAGTCTGCGCCGGTTGTGTAAACTGACAGCGGTGCGGCGCTCTACCGTCTATGAAGTTCGGAAGGGCACGGATCGTTTTCAGTCGGGAAGGCATACCGATGAAACGATTATTGCGATGATGAAAAAAGTCCGGGCGACGCATCAAACATGGGGATTTCGATTGGTTTTCAATCATTTGAAACATGTAAAAAGTGAGCAAATCGGTAAAGCGCGAGCATACAAGTTGTACCAGGTTGCCAAAATGAGTCTGCACAAAACGCCTAAAAAGCCGCGAATCAAACGGGATTACCAGGAACTTCTGCCTCCGAAGCACATCAACGAAGGCTGGGCGATGGACTTCCTGAGCGAGTGGGTAATAGGCGAAAAGCAGCAGGCTGTACGGATCATCAATATTGCCGACGAGTGCTCCCGAAAGGATCTTTGGATTGAAGCGGCGTTTAGTATCACGGCTAAGCAATTGACTGACATACTGGATAAACTCAAAGAATTACGCGGTCGCCCCCGATACATCCGTTGTGATAATGGGCCGGAGTTTATCAGCCAGACGCTTCAATTATGGGCAGTAAACAACAACGTGGAACTGAGATTCATTCAGCCGGGAAAACCAACCCAGAACGGTATCATCGAACGCCTGAATGGAACGGCACGAAGAGAATGCCTCAATCTGAACTGGTTCAACTCGCTGGAAGAAGTAAATGAACTATTGGAAAACTGGTATAAAGCATATAACTTTGATCGTCCGCATTCCAGATTGAAGTATAAAACCCCGGCAGCGTTTGAAAAAGCAAACCAGAATCTCTGCTTTAAACTGGTGCCGGCGAACGGAGGGTAGGACAGGCAAGCCCGAAATCGTTAGCAGGCATTGTACCAACATTCAATAAAAAACAAACTAAGTGAGAGGAATATGAAATCTTTTAATATGATTTATAATCTATCATTTTACGTTAGAAAAACAGGCAATTTGATTATAAATTCGCTTATTCCTTTAATTGGATTAATGTGTTTAATCACAACAACTTCTGCAGCTCAAAATACACCATTGAGGGTGGGTGTAATTGGTTTGACGCATACTCATGTCCACTGGATTTTGGGAAGACCAGCAGACGACAAGGTTGAAATAGTAGGTATTGTGGAAAGCAATATGGAGTTGGCAAGACGATATACGCAACAACATGGTCTTTCCATGGATTTAGTATATCCTTCCATGGACGCCCTTATCCAACATGCTAAGCCTGATGCTGTTCTTGCATTCGGCACTATTTATGATCATCTTGAAATTGTAAAAAAATTTGCGCCTTTGGGGATTCATGTGATGGTTGAAAAACCATTGGCGGTGAGTTTGGACCATGCAAAAAAAATGGAAGCGCTGGCAAAAAAGCATGGCATTTTTCTCCTGACTAACTATGAAAC
>JBEIUM010000251.1:0-3712 GCA_040374385.1 Sediminibacterium sp.
ATCGAATGAGTAAACAGTTTCTTCCTTCATTGTTCAATGGTTCACTCTACAGTAATCGGATTCCGATTGGTAAAGACAGTATCCTTCAAAACTTCAAAGCAGCATCGCTTATCAATTTTTATAAGACCTGGTATCGACCCAATCTGATGTCTGTAATTGTCGTGGGCGATCTAGATCCGGTGATTGCAGAAAAGAAGATCATTGCTCATTTCAGTAAATACAAGAATCCCCCCAATGCTAAGCCCAGACCGGCTATTATTCCAATAGCTGAGCGTAAGGTAAACGAGAGTATGGTGGTAACCGATAAGGAACAGCCGTATAATATTTTACAGCTCATCAATTACATCGAAAAAGATATTCCCGTAAAAACATGGGGCGATTATCGGCAGTCGGTGCTAGAGGATTTATACAATCAGATGGTCAGTCAACGATTATCAGAAATATCGCAGCAGCCGAATGCTCCCTTCCTGTTTGCAGGTGCCTCCTTTTCAGGTTTCATCAGAGGATATAAGTCTTTTACTTCAGTAGCAGTTTTGGGTGATAAGCCGGCACAGCCAGCCATCCGTGCTATGGAGTCTGTAACCGAAAGTGTGAAGAAATTTGGTTTTCTGGCCTCAGAACTAGAAAGGGCAAAAATCAATCAACTGAATTCGGTGGAGCGTACTTTTAAAGACAAAGACAAGACGAAATCAGATGTAATTGTAAATGATTATATCAATCATTTCTTACAAGGAGAACCTGCCCCTGGCATCGAGAACCGGTATCAGTATATGCAGCAGATTTTACCCACCATTACCATTGATGAGGTGAATGCTTTGGCTAAGAAATCCGCCAAGCAACAAGGCTTCTTTGCACTGATTATGGCCAGCGAGAAGACCAAAACCACGCTCCCGACTGCAGATACGCTAACCTCTTATATTACTGCTGCCAGAGCAACTCCGGCAGTACCTTACGAGGAAAAGCAGGTGGCCAAAAAGTTGATAGATAAAATGCCTGCGCCTGGAAAAATTTTGAGTGAAACCACCAATGCCACATTGGGAACTACCGATCTTACGCTGAGCAATGGCATAACGGTTACCCTGAAACCAACCACTTTCAAGAATGATGAAATTCAGATGGATGCCTGGCGGCGAGGTGGTGTATACCTCTTTCCGGCATCAGACCGGATGAATGCTGAATATGCTGCTTCACTGGTCAATAGTATGGGTGTTAAAGATTTTACGCCGATTGACCTTCGCAAGTTTTTAGCTGGAAAGTCATTATCAGCTTCGCCCTACATGAATGCCGCTGATGAAGGTATTGAAGGTTTTTCCAGTGTGAAGGATCTGGAGACATTTTTACAGCTGGTACACCTGTATTTCACCGCTCCCCGAAAAGACCAGGCCTTATTCCAGACTTTTGTGAATACACAAAAAAGTTTTTTAGAGAACATGAAGTCAGTACCTCAAAACTACTTTAGAGATATGGTCAGTAAGGCTGTATATGGTGATCATCCCTGGGCTCCCCGAATGGAAGCAGCAGAGACATTCAATACATTAAGTCTTGACAGATCCATGGAAATCTACAAGCAGGTATTTGGTAATGCTGACGGTCTCCATTTTACCTTCGTAGGCAATCTCGACATAGCGAAAGTGAAGCCGATGTTGGCGCAATACCTGGGCAGTCTTCCGGCTGCGAAAGCAGAACATAATTTCAAGGATGTTGGTTTAAGGCCAACAAAGAATCCCGGTAAGTTGGTAGTGAAAAAAGGGACAGAAAAGCAGAGTTTGGTGAGGATTATATATGATGGTGAGCTTGCTTATAGTCAGGAGAGAAATCTGCAACTCAGCATGCTTTGCGATGTGATCAACATCAAAATCATTGAAAAGTTGCGGGAAGAAATGGGTGGTATCTATACCGGCGGTATCAGTGGTGGTTGGGAAACACGTCCCTATGAGCATTTTACTATTACTGCTGCCTTCCCTTGCGGTCCGGAGAATGTAGATAAACTGACAGCCGCTTATTTAGATATCGTAAAGAATATTTCTGAAAAAGGGGTTGATGCCAAAGACCTGGAGAAAGTGAAGGAGACACTGAAGAATCAATATGCTGAAAGTATCAAGCAAAATGACTATTGGTTAAGTAATTTATCCCGCGCATTCATCGAACAGACAGACCCTGCTTGGGTACTGGCTTATCCTGAGAAAGTGAAACAGGCAACGGGAGATCAGTTACAGCGCTTGTGTCAACAGGTTTTAAATGCGCCGAATTTGGTGGCTGTGTTGAATCCGGAGAATTAATTGCATTGTTACAGGTAAGGGGCTGTCTCACTTTTTGAGACAGTCCCTTTTTTTATTTTTTTTTGGATAGACGGCTAGTATTTGCACAACAATTGTCAGCTCCCCCATTATTCGTTTATTCAAAAGTTGACGAAATCGTTAACTTTAAATAACCGATATGAAAAAGACAAGATTTACCGAAACCCAAATTGTAAAGGCCATTCAGGAACATGAGAAAGGCCGTAAAGCAGAAGATGTCTGTCGAGAGCTGGGCATTAGTACTGCAGCATTTTATAAGTGGCGCCAGCGATATGGCGGACTTGAAGTTCAGGAACTTAAGCGAATGAAAGAACTGGAAGAGGAAAACAGTAGATTGAAACGGATGTATGCCAATCTCAGTTTGGTTCATGAAGCTTTTAAAGATGCAGTTGCAAAAAAGCTCTAACGCCTGACGAAAAGGGAAGCCTGGTTGAACATATGGTGGCGGAACACCAAATCAGCCAGCGTCAGGCATGTAAAGCAGTAAGTCTCCCCCAAAGCACCATTCGGTATAAGCCAGTGCCCAACAACGATGATGAGGTTATCAATGAACTTCGGTCACTGATTGAAAAATATCCTTCAATTGGCTTTTGGCAAAGCTACTTCAGGATTAGAAGAATGGGCTATTCATGGAATCATAAACGGGTATACAGAGTTTACACCGAGCTAAAACTCAATATCCGTCGCAGGTTTAGGAAACGGTTACCTGCAAGTGTAAAGCAGGCATTATATCAGCCTGACAGTGTTAATGAAGTCTGGAGTGTAGATTTTATGAGCGATACTTTATGGGACGGCAGAAGGTTTAGATTGTTAAATATTGTGGATGATTATAACAGGGAAGTAATACATATTGAAGCAGATACGTCACTTCCCACCATGCGTTTAATTAGATCTTTGGAATATTTAAAAGAGTTCAGAGGGTTGACCAAAATGATCCGAGTCGATAATGGCCCTGAATTTATCTCTACACAGTTAGACGTATGGTGCAAGGATCAACAAATTATCCTTGTGTTTATACAGCCTGGCAAACCGATGCAAAATGGCTATGTAGAACGTTGTAATGGCAATATTAGGAGAGAATTGCTGAATGCCTATGTGTTCCAGTCATTATCCGAAGTTCGAGAAAAAGCAGAGGAATGGCGATTAGATTACAACTGCTCAAGACCTCATGCATCACTAGGGTATGTTCCACCGGCAGAATACCAAAAAATCCAAATCCTATAAAAACTGAAAAAGAAAAATTTTATACTTTTGAATGTAACGGATTTTAGGGGAGCTGACACAATCATGGTAGAAAAATTAAAGTTTATAACTTCTAAGTACCATAACAGCAATTAACATCCATCAACCGTCATGAGTTTGTATAGCTTTTAGTGAATTGACAGGCAGAATCATGTCTGAAAATAGATTATATC
>JBEIUM010000203.1:0-5069 GCA_040374385.1 Sediminibacterium sp.
ATATACTTAGATAGTCTTCCGGACTGAATAACCAAAATGACGCTCCAAAAAACGTAACATTTTTTTATACTTCTACTTAACTTGGTCAGTGTAATTTATTCTTAGGTTTGATGATTATTTCTATTAATATGAAAATATTTTCGTTGTCGGTTCTGGTGATGCTTTTTTTCTTCTCCTCAATGGCTCAATCTCCCAACGATGAGCGTAAAAAAGGGTTCCAAAAAGAGAGGATGTTTGTGGGTGCCAACCTCAACCTTGGATTCATCAACAGTTCTTTCAATATCGGGATCAACCCGGAAGTAGGATACAGTCTTACCCGTTGGTTAGATGCCGGCATTGCAGCGAACTTTAATTACTTCTCGCAGAACGCATCAGAATTCAGTTCCATCCGATACCGAAATATCAATTATGGTGCTGGAATTTTTACGCGCATCTGGCCGGTAAATTTCCTCTTTCTGCAAGTTCAACCGGAATACAATTTTATCAATTCAGCACAAAAAAATGTGCTTACCCAGCAAGCAGCCAAATTCAAGTACGATGCAGGTAGTTTATTGGTCGGAATTGGCTACGGATCACGTTTGATCGGGAGTAGTTATTCGTATTTTACGCTGATGCTGGATGTACTCCAAAATCCCAATTCACCTTACCGGGATCGATACAATGACCCGCTGCCAGTGGTCAGAGCCGGTTTTGGGATGTATCTCCAGCCAAAGAGGCGATGATGTCTTGGGGGGCATCTACTACCCGCAAACGCTCACGCCAATTCTCATAAAGAAACCCCTCCTGTTGCATTTGATTCATGTGCGCTATCAGGTGCTGATAGAATCCGCCTGAGTTCAATAAATAGATGCGTTTATCGTGAATCTGAAGTGTATTCCATGTGAGCATTTCGTATAACTCATCCAGTGTCCCATTTCCGCCGGGTAAAATAATAGCGGCATCACTCAGTTCATACATCATTTTTTTTCGTGTATGCATATCAGGCACTACCCGCAAATCAGTGATGCCTGTATGCTGTTGTTCCCAATTCAACAATAACTCAGTAATAACACCGATTACCTGTCCCCCACCTTCCATAACTGCATCTGCTACGGCACCCATGATGCCAACACTGCCGCCCCCATATACAAGGGTGATACCCTCACGGGCCAGCAACCCACCCAATTGTCGGGCTTGACTGACAAACAGGGGAGATTGACCAGATTTTGAACCACAGAAAACTGCAACACGAGCTACCGACATATGTATCAAATAAAATGGGAAAATAGGTGAAATATTTTTTACATCTTTACATATTACTTCATTGTTTTGCACAAACCCCTGCTATGTCTCCCCTATTGCTATTCAGCTTCGTAATCGGTTACTTTCTGGTCTTACTCGCAGTTGCCTGGTATACCGGCAGAAACAGTACCAACGAATCGTTTTTCATCGGAAACAAAAACAGCAACTGGATGCTGGTAGCCTTTGGCATGATCGGTACTTCACTCAGCGGCGTAACTTTTGTGAGTGTACCCGGAGGTGTTGGCGATTTGGTTGGCGGGCATTTTAAAGGTTTTGCCTATCTACAAGTAGCACTTGGCTATCTGCTGGGCTACACCGTGATTGCCTTTATTTTACTTCCACTTTACTACAGACTGAACCTTACTTCCATCTATCATTATCTGATGCAGCGATTTGGAAGAACAGCTTATAAAACAGGCGCACTGTTTTTCATTATCAGCCGAACGGTAGGCGCTACTGCAAGACTTTATCTTGTCATCAATGTGCTACAGATTTTTATACTGGATAGAATGGGGGTACCCTTCATCGTTACTGCCGCTATCATTCTACTGATGATACTTTTGTACACATTTGAAGGTGGCGTGAAAACCATTGTATATACTGACACGCTGCAGACTTCCCTCATGATTGGTGGGTTGGTGGTATGTGTTGTTTATATATTAAATCAACTCAATCTCAGCCTGGGACAGGCCGCGGTGCAGATGCGTGACGCGGGTTACCTGAAGGTTTTCAATACCGATATCAACAGCAAAGCATTTTTTCTGAAACAGATCATCGGCGGCGCATTTATCACCATCGCCATGACCGGTCTTGATCAGGAAATGATGCAGAAAAATATCAGTGTGAAAAGACTGGCTGACTCGCAAAAAAATGTTCTGTCACTGGCCGTTGTGTTGGTTTCTGTGCTCGTACTTTTCCTGTTCCTTGGCGGATTGTTATACCTGTTTGCCGTTTCAAAGGGGGGACTTTATCAGGAAATACTGAGTGGTGGAAAGCCGTTACATCAATTGATACTGGACCAAAAAAACATTATTGGTGACAAAATTTTCCCCTCTGTTGTTATGCAATATTTCCCTCCTGCAATCGGTATTCTTTTCATCATTGCCTTGATTTCGGCACTCTTCCCCAGTGCTGATGGAGCCCTGACTGCCTTAACTTCCTCGTTTTGTATCGATATACTAGGACTGCAACAAAGAGAAACTTGGGACGAACAAAAGAAAAAGAAAGTTCGCTTAACGGTGCATTTTTCGTTTACGCTGGTTTTTCTAATCTGTATCATGATCTTTTATAAGATCAATGACAACAGCATCATCGATATTATTCTTGACCTTGCAGGATATACATATGGGCCCCTGCTCGGATTGTTTGCTTTTGGAATATTTACCAAGCGACACTTACCCGACCATATCGGAATTACTTTATTGGCACTACTGGCACCGGTTCTTAGCTTTATCCTGAGCAAATATGTCCCCATCTGGTTCAACCAATACCAGATCGGTTTAGAGTTGTTACTGATTAACGGTATGATCACTTTTGCGGGACTATTTTTACTTTCCCGCCCTGAAAAGAGGTAAAAATGGTGGATATTTGCGGTATGGAATTGATCAGTGCCGCACTAGAAGCCTATGCAGGAAAATACAGTAGTCCGGAACCAGCCCTGTTGTCTACCATCGCAAAGCAAACGCAGGAGGCACATCCCCGTGCCCACATGTTAAGCGGTCACCTTCAGGGAAGATTGCTCTCAGTACTTTCTAAATTGATTCAACCCAGATATGTACTTGAAATTGGAACCTTTACCGGCTATAGTGCGCTTTGCCTTTGTGAAGGTTTAGTTCCCGGAGGAGAATTACACACCATTGAATGTCGCGAAGCGGATGCCAAGACGGCCGATACGCATTTTCAAAACAGCGACTACCGGCAACAGATTCATTTGCACATTGGCCAGGCAGCAGAACTCGTTCCTCAGCTGGACTATCTTTGGGACATCATATTTATTGATGCCGATAAAACCGGCTATTCAGATTATTACGATCAGGTGATACCCAGATTAAGAAAAGGCGGATTGCTCATTGCGGATAATATTTTTTTTCATGGTGAAGTGCTCGATGAAAAAAATCAAAGCAAGAATCCAGCAGCCATCCGGGCTTTCAATGAAAAGATCTTGCAAGATCATAGTGTAGAAAAAGTAGTATTGACAGTAAGAGACGGACTGATGCTGGTGGTCAAGAAATAAATAAGCGATAAGAGATGCGTGTAAAATGCCTGCTGACGACTTTATATCTGCTCCTGTGCGGTTCAATATTCGCACAATCTGCCACTACTGAAGCATATATAAGGCAATATAAAGATCTAGCTATATCAGAGATGCAGCGTACCGGTGTGCCTGCAGCTATTAAACTGGCCCAGGCCATACTGGAATCTCAATCTGGCATGAGTTCACTCGCACTCACAGCCAATAATCATTTTGGTATCAAATGTAAAACAGAATGGACGGGCGGGAAGGCTTATCAGGATGATGATGAAAGAGGCGAATGTTTCCGTGTATATCCTTCCGTAGAACAATCGTATAAAGATCATTCCGATTTTCTAAAAAATCGTCCCTATTACGCATCACTTTTTAAGCTCGATCCAACTGATATGCAAGGCTGGGCATATGGCTTAAAAAAGGCCGGCTATGCCACCAGTGTAACCTATCCCCAAAGTTTGCTCAAGATCATTAAAGATTATGACCTTGAACAATACAATAGCCTTGCTAACGTAAAAGTAACTCCGGTACCAGTAACCGAGGCAACGGAAAAAGCATCCGAAACAGTGACCTACGACCAGGAAATCAATTATACCAAAAGCAGTCTTTTTCCTCGTGGTATTTTTACCATTAACCGGTCAAAAGTCATTTTCGCCACTGCGGGAACAGCCTTAAAAGATATTGCGCTTCAATATGATGTCAAGCCAGAAGATTTGCTGTTGTTCAATGACATGCCTAATACGGAGATGCTAACAACGGGCAGACTTATCTACCTCGAAAAAAAATTAAAAAAAGGAAGTAAATCATTTCGAATCGCGCAGCCGGGCGATACATGGAAAGACATCAGTCAATTAGAGGGTATCCGACTCGAGCAACTACTACTGTACAACCAAGCGGGGACACCCGAGGCTACGATCCCTACAGGACAAAAAATTTGGCTACAACCTACCAATGGGGATGGCTCTATGACAACTGGTACCCATTGATGCCATCCTTTATCCAACTAAACACAACCTACCGATGCCTGATAAAGTAATCACAGTTCACGATAAAAAATTCGTGCCGTACATTGAAGCAAATAATTTGCAGAAGAGAGTCAGTGAGATCGCTGCGCAGCTCAATACAGATTATGCAGGAAAAAAGCCCTTATTTCTAGCCATACTCAATGGCTCATTTATGTTTGCCGCAGATGTTTTCAGGCAAGTGGATGTTGAGGCAGAAATTTGCTTTGTTAGGCTCTCCTCTTATGCAGGTACACAATCTACCGGCGAAGTAATTACCGCTATTGGGTTGGATATTGATATCAAAAATCGCCAGGTTGTGATACTGGAAGATATTATTGATACGGGAAGAACGCTTTCGGCTTTTTTACCATCCCTTCGGGAAAAACAGCCCGCCTCCATCGCCATTGCAACACTTCTTCATAAACCAGCTGCTACCTTGTTTGAGGTGCCGATCAACTACTGTGGTTTTACCATTCCCAATTTATTCGTGTTAGGATATGGTCTCGATTATAACGGGTTAGGCAGAAATTTACCGGGCC
>JBEIUM010000112.1:0-7885 GCA_040374385.1 Sediminibacterium sp.
AACGCCCATGATCTTTCCTAATAGATTGATTTTCTTGCTTTCCATTTTCTGAATTATTTCTGATAAGATATGCCCTTTTCATCTAACTTTTTCTTCTCTTCCTCCGTCATGGTATTGAGATTAGCTACACTGTTAAGGGGACAACTCGCTGTAGCTGATGTTCCAAGCAGCATGATCGCAACTACACCCGCAATAATGGCGGCTATCCCAGCCAATGCGCCAAAATACCAGGCACCAATAGCAATGATTCCTATCACTGCACGAATAATCCGATCTGTTCGCCCTAAATTTCTTTGAAAGAGTTTGTTTTTCATTGTCATTTGTTTGTAGTTAAACACTACCTATTAGATGCAGGCACTTCAAAACTGTGACAACGTTTCTCAACTTCAGGCCAACTATTCTATTGCCTAGCTGTCAACAATAATAGAAAATTGACCGAAAACACCTTAATTATACCTTATAGGGTATATTTTTACACAAAATAGATTTTATTATACCCTTTGGGGTATATGACCATGTTTTAAAACGAAAAATATACCCTCTAAGGTATATATTCGCCATAAATTGCTATATTTATACCCTAAAGGGTATATAATGAATATAGCCAAATTTGTCAAACACAAACGCAAGCTGGTAAAACTGACTCAGCCGGAGTTGGCACTAAAAGCGGGTGTCGGACTCAGATTTGTTCGGGAATTAGAGCAAGGCAAAGAGAGCCTTCGCATGGACAAGGTGAACCGGGTACTTCATCTGTTCGGTCACGAAATAGGCGCCGTGATCCAACCAATTGTATTGGATGTAAAAGAATTGCAATAAAAAAGCACAAGAATGAGAAAAGCAGTGATCAAAAATCATGATCAAATTGCCGGCTGGCTCACAGAGGATGACCAGGGCTATCAATTCTTGTATAGCAATGAATACCTATCAAATCCTGATGCCCGTCCTGTTAGTCTAACACTCCCTCTGCGCAAAATAGCTTTTAAATCGCATGTACTTTTTCCCTTTTTTGATGGCTTGATTCCGGAAGGCTGGTTACTTGATATTGCACAAAAAAACTGGAAGCTACATCCAAGAGACCGCATGGGTTTGTTGCTGGCCTGCTGTAAAAATTGCATTGGCTCTGTAAGTATTGAGGAAGTAAAAATGGAGGATGCCCTATGAACAATTGCTTGTTTTGTTATGCTCCCCTTTTTGAAAAAGAAACGGACTTCCACGTTTACTGCTCACAAAAAATGTTTGGACAAAAAAGTCCACCCGAACTTCCATTCAGCGAAGTAGACCTTGACTCACTGGCCAAAGAAATTATAAGGCACCAAACTGCAGTTACTGGAGTTCAAGTAAAATTGTCCCTTCAGCTTAGCCAAAACAAAGAGGAAGGAAGAGGCAAAAGATTTACGGTTGTTGGTCTTTGGGGCGGATATATTTTGAAACCACCATCTACCGATTATCCTCAGTTACCAGAAGTGGAAGACCTTACTATGCGGTTGGCAGAATTGGCTGATATTAAAACAGTACCCCATAGTTTGATCAGACTGAAGTCTGGCACCCTCGCTTATATTACGAGACGAATCGACAGAACAAAAAAAGGGAAGCTTGCCATGGAAGATATGTGCCAGCTAACACAAAGACTGACTGAGGATAAATATCGGGGTAGTTATGAGCAAATAGGAAAAACTATACTACGTTATTCCACAATGCCCGGGTTAGATTTAGTCAATTTTTTTGAACTGGTCCTATTTTCATTTATCAGCGGAAATGCTGATATGCACCTAAAAAACTTCTCTTTGTTGGAAAAAGTTGAAGTGGGGATGACCTTGTCTCCTGCTTACGATTTGGTCAACACCATGCTTGTTAACCCAGAAGATGAGGAAGAATTGGCACTCACACTAAACGGAAAAAAAAGAAAATTGAAGAAAACAGATTTCACTGAAGCCATGAGCAAACTAGGTCTAGATCAAAAACAGCAGAAAAATATTTTTAAAAAAATGACAGCCGCAATGCCTAAATGGCTAAAGGCAATTGATCAAAGCTTCGTTACCCCTTCCTATAAAGAACAATACATTAAAATTTTGTCCGAAAGAATAAATGGACTGCTATAACCTTTCCTCTTACAAATTGTACTTCTCCCTACAAAGATGTCACAACTCTTTCACGCTTTCGTTTTTCTTTGGCAGAACAAATAGTCTCCATGGTATATTTTTTGTATCATGAACCACGGATACGCATTAGGTGTATTGCCCTTATTCGCTGCTAAATCAGCAACTCTCAGTAAAGTTTTCCTCATTCTCTGTAATATTCTTCCCATTATTATCACTAATATATTACCCAACATTCCCCAAAAAGCTAAAAACAAATGAAAAGCAAATATCTATTTCGTACGATTGGCACGATGCTCTGTCTTTTTTTATTATTGTTCAGCTATGTCCCATCCCCGGCACAAGAGAACAAAAACAACGCACTGCTCTGGGAAATCAGTGGCAATGGCTTAGCACAACCCTCCTACCTATTCGGCACCATCCACATGATTTGCAAGGAAGACTTTGTGCTTTCAGACATTGTAAAGGAGAAATTCAACGCCAGCAAAGAAATCTATCTTGAACTTGACATGGACGACCCCAAGCTCCAGGTGACCATGATGCAACTGATGCAGCTGCCCGGTAAAGAAACCTTACAGGAGAAAATGGGAGCAGATAAATTCAGCAGGCTGGACTCATTCGTAAAAAAAGAAATGAACATGAATCTTGCTGCATTTGCACGATTCAAGCCCCTGATGGTGATGAGTTTAATCGCTCAACGATCTGTGGGTTGTCAGGCAATTGAATCGTACGAAAACACTTTTGTAAAGATGTCGCGCGAACAGAAAAAAGAGTTGCTGGGGCTGGAGCGGGTAGAAGACCAGCTGGCTGTATTTGATGCAATCCCAGACTCAGTAGAAATTGAATCCATCATGAAAATGGTCAACGATTTTGAAAAGGGAAAAAGAGAATTCAAGGGGTTTATAAACATTTATCTGTCACAAGATCTGGACGCCCTCTATCAAGTTATGGCAGAATCGCCGGATATGATGGGCAGCCAGGAATTATTGCTCAACCGCCGCAACCGAAATTGGATCCCCGTTATGGATGCCGCCATGAAAAAATCACCTACTTTTTTTGCAGTTGGCGCCGGCCACCTCGGCGGAAGTCAAGGTGTTCTTGAGCTACTTCGAAAACAAGGTTATCAGGTAAGGGCCCTTCGTTAGCAACGCTGGGACATTATTTAGAATTGCGGGCGGAATTCATTTTAAGACAACAAAACTATTCCAATAAGCTTTCTTACTTTGGTTGTTGAATGTGGCCAACTATCCTGTCATATCTAAACATACCGAATAGCCCATTAATAGATTTCAGCAATCCCAAAATAGTGCAACAGGTAGCTATTGTCTTCACAATGATGTGTGTCGGATTAATCAATAGAAGTGCTATTCCAAAAAGAAACAGGACGACTCCTTTAAAGAATGCTTTTTCATGCACATCGCGTTGTTCAATCGCCTTTTCCTTCATAGAATGAATGATGTCATGGCCAACTTGATAATCCAAACCCATCGCATATAGATGCTGTAAAATTTCCTGATCTGCTTTTCCCTTATACTTGGCATCTAAAAAGTACGCCCAGACTGATTCAATGTCATTTTTTTGTGACAACTGTTGAAGACTCTTCTGATATTCCGCAACTTTATAGGCGCGCAAACTTGGAAAAATGGACGTATCTAATTTTCGCTTAAGAAACTCCTGGTAGAGTAGCGTAATGGCAGCACTCGTCAATAGCTTTCCCTCATACCTGGATATGTGTAACAATTCATCATTGCTCATCCCTGCGTAAACCTTTTTTATAAGTGAATGATCAGCCATACCATCAACTTGCTTAGTGCCTTTCGATTAAGCCGAAACCGTCAAAGCTATCATTGCTTATTCAAAAGCAGCTTGCTGAAAGGATAACGTAATATTTATATTCGATTTATTCAAATTTAGTAAACTTAGTATCGATACAATGATGCGACTCGCTGAACGTACATCAAAACGATTCACGCCACTCATACCTCTTTACTGCCACTATTCCTTATACGCTGCTGCTTATCGCATCGCCCCCTTTTGCTCACCCTTTTTTTGTACCTTCCTATTCTAATTCCTACACTATGCCCTTTACTACCTCCGGCATCCTGAAAATCGGATTGCCCATCGCTACCGCTATCAGTCTGATTATCGCTGCTCCTTCCTCCACCACACCACTCCTTCTATCACAGGGAGCCGGCAGCTTATCAGACACCACCAAAAAAGATTCCATCCAATACACCCGCTTCAAGGGGCTGCCCCTGAAGCCGGAAAGAAAGATCAGCTTCGCCACCAATGAAGGCACCTGGATGAGCATCGACGTAAGTCCCGACGGAAAAAAAATCGCCTTCGACCTGATGGGCGATATCTATACCCTACCCATCGACGGCGGTGATGCTACCCCCATTACCAAAGGCCTCGCCTTTGAATCACATCCGCGCTTCAGTCCCGACGGAAAAAAAATATTGTTCACCTCCGACCGCAGTGGTAGCGATAACCTCTGGTACATCGACACGGAAAAGAAAGACACCTTTCAGCTCACCAAAGACCGCACCGATGATTTTCCCTCCGCCATCTGGACCAGCGACGGCAACTACATCATCGCCTCGAAAGGCCGACGCATCCACAAACTCTGGATGTACCATAAGAATGGCGGTGGTGGCATTCAACTGAATGACCAACCCGCCGGCGTTAAAACCATCGACCCCTTCCTCAGTGCAGACGGGAAAACCATCTACGTCTCGCAACGCAGCGGTGCCTGGAACTACAACGCCCTGTTACCACAATACCAGATCGGCAGCTTCGATCGGGAAAAAGGAAAGCTCGCCACCATCACCACCCGCTATGGTTCTGCCTTCACGCCTACTCTAAGCAAAGATGGTCAGTGGCTGGCGTATGGCTCGCGCCATGAAGACAAAACGGGTCTGATACTTCGCCACCTCCCATCAGGTGAAGAACGTTGGCTGGCCTATCCCGTGCAGCGCGACGAACAAGAAAGCATCGCTCCACTTGGTGTTTTGCCGGGTATGAGTTTTACGCCGGACAGTAAATTCCTCATTGCCTCTTATGGAGGAAAAATCTGGAAACTCTCCGTACAAGAGGGCACTGCTGCGCAGGAAATTCCTTTCCGCGTGAATGTGGAACTGGAAATGGGTCCACGCCTGTATTTCAATTACCCTATTCAGGATACAAGCCATCAACTGGCGACACAAATTCGCGATGCTGTGCCAAGTCCGGACGGAAAGAAACTGGCTTTCACCGTATTGAATCGATTGTATGTAATGGACTGGCCCAATGGAACGCCACAGCGCGTGAGCCAGCACAATTTCACTGAAGCCATGCCTGCCTGGAGTCCGGATGGTAATCAAATTGCCTTCATCAGCTGGGATGAAAAAGAAGGGGGACATGTATACATTGCCGCCCTTGGTGGAAAAAATGAAATTCGTCAACTCACTTCCGAGTCAGCATTTTATATGAGTCCGGCCTGGAGCTTCAACAATCGTGTTGCCTTTTTCCGCGGACCCAAGCGCTTATTCAAAGATGCGGAGAGCCCCTTCTACTCAGATGCAGAAAGCGATATCGTGTGGATGGATCCGCGCGGTGGAAAAATTCAGTTAATAGACAAAGCGCGCAACCGCGGTAACCTGCACTTCACCCGTGATACTTCCCGCATTTTTCTGAATACGGCCGATGGCAGTCTGATCAGCATGCGCTGGGATGCTACCGATGAAAAGACGCACGTGAAAGTAAGTGGTATCACTCCTTATGGATCAGTATCAGAAGCCGGCGAAGAAACAGGACATCGTCGCTTTTCGATGGGCCGCAACATGCTGGATGCAAGTCCGCTCAACCATTGCATGCTGCCTGCCAACAGTGATATGCGTGAGCCACAGAGCATGCCTTCTCCTGCAGAAGCTGTGTTAATGGCCCCTACGGGGAATAAAGCTTTGGTGAAAGTGACGAACAATATTTATGTGATCACCATTCCGCCGCAGACAGGCAAAGTGCCTTCCATCTCTGTGGCTGACCCTGGCAGTTCTTCTTTCCCTTCACGCCAGCTGACTGAGATTGGTGGTGAGTTTCCCGCCTGGGAACTCAATAGCAACAAAGTACACTGGAGTCTGGGCAATGGCCACTGGACTTATGATGTGGATGCTGCCGAGGCTTTTGAAGATTCTGTTCAGTCCGCCAAAAAAGCCATTGAGTTGCGCAAGGCCGATAGTCTGCGCGCGCTCGACGCAATGGATAAAACAGCGCGGGCTGCCGTTGATTCTATTGCCAAACTAAAGGCTAAATCCGACACCACAGCAAAGACAACACCGAAGGAACCCAAGTATACACCTACTGAAGTACAGGTAAAAGTATTTTTTCCGAAGGACAAACCCAACGGAGTCGTATTGTTAAAGAATGGACGCATCATCACGATGAAGGGCAACGAAGTGATTGAGAGAGGCGATGTGCTTATCGTGAACAACCGCATCGTGGCAGTGGGAAAAAGAGGTAGTCTCAAAGTACCTGCCGGCGCTAAAGAGATCGACTGCAGTGGTAAGACCTTGGTGCCGGGATTTGTTGATACGCATGCACACATGTGGCCTTTCTGGGGACTGCATAAAAATCAGATATGGATCTATGCTGCCAACCTTGCCTATGGTGTAACAACCACACGCGATCCACAGACTGCGACCACCGATGTACTCACTTATGGCGATATGGTAGATGCCGGACAAATCGTTGGTCCGCGCATTTATTCAACAGGACCGGGCGTGGGATATTGGGCATATAATCTAAAAGACCTGGATCAAACACGCAGCGTGTTGAAGCAGTACAGCAAGTATTACAATACCAAGACCATCAAGATGTACTTGGTAGGCAATCGCCAGCAGCGCCAGTGGGTGATTGAAGCAGCCAAAGAGCAGAAGCTGATGCCAACGACGGAAGGCGGATTGGATTTCAAGTTGAACATGACGCAGCTCTTCGATGGCTATCCCGGACATGAGCATGCGCTGCCAATATTCCCGCTCTACAAGGATGTAACGAAATCCATTGCAGAAGCAAAGATGACGGTGACACCTACTTTGCTTGTATCCTATGGCGGACCCTGGGCAGAGAATTATTATTATACTACGGAGAATGTATATGCGGATAAGAAGTTGCAGTATTATACTCCATATGAAGAATTGGCTGCTAAGAGTCGCCGGCGGGTAGGTGGTTTGGGTGGATGGTTCATCAACGATGACCATGTGTTCAGCAAGCATGCGCAAGGCATCAAGAGTCTGGTTGACCAGGGCGGACTAGCAGGTGTGGGATCACACGGGCAGCTGCAAGGTTTGGGGTATCATTGGGAATTGTGGAGTGTCGCCAGTGGAGGCATGAGTAATTTACAGGCGCTGCAGGTAGCCACGATTCATGGTGCCACTGCAATCGGGTTGGATAAAGATCTCGGTTCGCTCGAAGCAGGTAAGCTGGCGGATGTACTGGTACTGGATGCCAATCCGCTCGAGAACATCCGCAATACCAACAGCATTCGTTATGTGATCAAGGATGGTCGTTTGTATGATGGTAGTTCATTGGATGAGATCTATCCTACCCCGCGCAAGCTCAATACCGAGGCCTGGCGCAAAGATGGACCGGTGGTGAACACGGGCGTGAAGGAATAATTAGTCGCAGGTTCAAGATATCAATCCCCATTTCGGTTAACAGCCGGGGTGGGGATTTTTAATTTCATTCGTAGCATGATCACATCAATACAGTGTATTATACCAGCCAATAGATTTCTCATATGGTGTAATAATGGG
>JBEIUM010000152.1:0-6414 GCA_040374385.1 Sediminibacterium sp.
CAATGAAATAACGCCCGATATCCGCGAGCGCATTGACTTTGAGTTGTTCACCATCAAAACGATGGGCTTCGCCGGTTATTTTCTCATCGTAAGTGACTTCATTCGTGCCGGCCGTGAAATGGGTGTATTTGTGGGTCCCGGCAGGGGTTCTGCCGCCGGTAGTGTGGTGGCTTTCTGCATTGGTATTACCAATATCGATCCTATCAAATACGACCTGCTGTTTGAAAGGTTTCTGAATCCTGAAAGGAAAAGCATGCCGGATATTGATACGGACTTCGATGATGAAGGCAGACAGCGAGTGATTGATTATGTAGTAGATAAATACGGGAAAAACCAGGTCGCGCAGATCGTCACCTATGGTACGATGGCAGCAAAAAGTAGTATCAAAGATGTAGCCCGTGTCATCGATATGCCACTGACAGATAGCAATATGTTGGCAAAACTGGTGCCCGATAAACCGGGAACAGAGTTGCGAAGGGTATTGCATGCTCCCTTGCTGAAAAAAGATGGCGAAAAATCACTGGAAGAAAAAGAAGCCTATACGCCAGACGACATGGAAAATATCCGGAAGCTCCGGGAAATCTACAAGGGCAATGATCTGCGTACAAAGGTTCTGAAAGAAGCGGAGCGATTGGAAGGTACCGTTAGAAATACAGGCATTCATGCTGCGGGCATCATCATTGCCCCATCTGACCTGACCACGCTGATACCGATTGCAACTTCGAAAGATTCTAAGTTATTGGTCACCCAGATAGAAGGAAAACTGATTGAGGAAGCGGGTGTATTAAAGATGGACTTCCTCGGATTGAAAACACTTTCCATCATCAAGAATGCGTTGGAAATGATTCGGCAAAATCATGGGGTGGACATCGACATTGATAAAATTCCGCTGGACGACCCAAAGACATTTGAACTTTTTCAACGAGGAAATACAGTCGCCGTTTTCCAGTTTGAAGCCCCGCACTTATTCCCCATCTTCCGCGACATCAAGCCAACGGTACTGGAAGATCTGATTGCCCTCAATGCCTTGAACAGACCGGGTCCGATGCAATACATTCCGGAATATGTAAAACGGAAACACGGCAGGGTAACCATTACATATGACTTACCTGAAATGCAGGAGTACCTGGAGGAGACTTATGGTATTACCATCTACCAGGAGCAAGTGATGTTGCTGGCGCAAAAAATTGCAGGATTCAGTAAGGGAAAGGCCGACGGGCTGCGGAAAGCCATGGGTAAAAAAGACCGCAAAACATTGGATCAGCTAAAAGAGGCATTCATGCAAGGTGCCCTTGCAAGAAATCATCCCAAAGAGAAACTTGAAAAAATTTGGACCGACTGGGAATCGTTTGCCGAATATGCCTTCAATAAATCGCACTCTACTTCCTATACATTCGTTTCTTACCAAACCGCCTATCTGAAAGCCCATTACCCCGGCGAATTCATGGCAGCGGTTCTGAACAATGCCAAAAGCATCGAAAATATTACCTTCTTCATGGAAGAATGTAAACGCATGGGCATCAAAGTGCTTGGTCCGGATGTGAATGAATCACTGAAAGGCTTTGCGGTGAATAAAAAAGGGGAAATTAGATTTGGATTGGGCGGATTAAAAGGGGCGGGCGATGCTGCTGTTGATCACATCATCGTTGAGCGCATGGAGAACGGTCCCTACAAAGATATATTTGATTTTAGCGAACGGGTCGTAAAACAAGTCAACAAGAAGTCACTGGAAAGTCTTGCCTACTCAGGTGCGCTGGATTGCTTCACACAGTTGCACCGGGCACAATACTTTACCGTACCCGACGGAGAGAAGTTATCGGGACTGGAAAAACTCATTCAATACGGTCAGGCGAAATGGCAGGCATCTTCCGGTTCAACGCACACCCTTTTTGGCAGCCTCGACACCTTTGAAAATGTGCCCCCGCCTAAAATCACTTCCACGGAATCCTGGAGTTTGACAGAACTACTGGAATTTGAAAAAGAAGTGACCGGAATGTTCATGAGCGGACATCCACTGGATCATTTCCGCTTTGAGCTAACTTACTATGGTATCACACCCATCAACCAATTCAATGAGTTTCGCGACACGCTTGCGGCGCAATCCAATCCGGGTATGTCTATGCGAATAGCCGGATTGATCACTTCGGTTCAGCACAAGGTTACCCGAACCGGAAAAAATTATGGCGTTATTGTCATGGAAGATTACTCAGGTAAAGCTGAATTCACCGTTTGGAGTGAAGAATATGTTCGGTTTCAATCCTACTTTGAAAAAGGTAAAAAAATCGTGCTACAGGGAAGTTTCCGACCACGCTATAAGGATGCCACCCAATTTGAGTGGAAAATGAGTCAGGTCATGCTCCTCGAATCGGTTATGCCCCAGCTCACTCGATCGATAGATGTACATATTCACCCCGCGGCCGTTTCCGATGAAATGATACAGTTTGTTGAGAAGAATGTAAAGAAATACCCCGGAAAATCTGCCCTCAAATTCCACATCAATGAGCCGTCTGAGTTCATTACCATCACGCTGCGTACTTTCGATTCGGGCTTTGAAATGAATGAAGAAATGGCCCAATACCTGCAATTACAGTCCGACTGGGGTGTGCACGTTTCGGTCGTTGGGCAATAGGACAGATCAGCAGGTTTGACATAGAAGCCGACGGGATGTCATTAAATCACAGGGGTGGAAAAGTCAATCCTGCAGTAATTTCCGTTTGGATGTATATTTGACATCTTTCCATTATAGCATTCATCATATATAAAAACAAGAAAAATGGCTTTAGAATTAACCGACGCAAATTTTCAGACAGCCGTGCTGGAAAGTGATAAATTAAATGTTGTAGACTTTTGGGCTGAGTGGTGTGGGCCCTGCCGTGCCATCGGACCCGTTATTGAAGAATTGGCAGTGCAGTACAAAGACCAAGTGAATGTGGGTAAAGTGAACGTAGACCACAATCCGGGATTAAGTGTCAACTATGGCATTACTTCGATTCCTGCTATCCTCTTCATCAAGGGCGGACAGGTAGTAGACAAGCAGATTGGTGCCGTACCTAAATCTGTATTGGAGAAAAAAATTCAGGCACACCTGTAAATCATACCTCCTTACCTCTTTTTCCTGCGCCCCTTTGGGGCGTTTTTTTTGCTCCCACCTTGGTCGGTACCAGGCCGTATCATTAGGAATTTATTCCTTAACTTACCGCATCGATTCATCTTCAATTTGTTTGGTATGCCCATCCGCCTGCGCCTGATCATTATGAATTTTCTGGAATTTTTCGTCTGGGGTTCCTGGCTGATATCCCTGGGCGGCTATTTAATTGGCGTATTGCATTTCACCGGCGGGCAAGTGGGGGCAGTATATGGTACCATGGGACTGGCATCACTGTTTATGCCTGCGCTCATGGGTATTGTTGCCGACCGCTGGGTGAATGCAGAAAGAGTATTGGGCGGACTTCATATTATTGGTGCTGTATTATTGTTATGGGCTTCTACCATCCAATCGGCCGATCAGTATCCGCTCTTCTACATCATTATGCTTTTCAACTCGATGGCATTTATGCCAACGATTGCCATGAACAACGCGGTTTCCTATAGTGTACTGGAAAAAAAAGGGCTGGATGTAGTCAAAGACTTCCCTCCGATTCGTGTGTGGGGTACCGTGGGCTTTATCGTAGCTATGTGGATGGTCGATGTGTTGGGCTTCACCAAGAGTTCCGCGCAACTTTATGTGAGTGCCGGTTCAGGTATTGTATTGGGACTATATGCATTCACCATGCCTGCTTGTCCGCCTACAAGCAATTGAGCGAAAAAAACCTGGGCACAGGCACTCGGTTTAGATGCCTTTGTACTACTGCGCCAACGAAAGATGCTGGTGTTCTTCATTTTCTCACTGTTACTCGGAGCAGCCCTGCAAATCACCAACGCATTTGGCGGCACCTTCCTGGATGACTTCAAAACAAAATATCCGGATGCTTTTGGTGTACAACACCCCAACCTGCTGCTATCTATCTCACAAATATCAGAGACCCTGTTTATCCTTACCATCCCCTTCTTTTTAAAGCGCTTTGGCATCAAACGTGTTATGTTGATGAGCATGATCGCCTGGGTATTCCGGTTTGGACTCTTCGGCATCGGCAATCCGGGAGACGGACTCCACTGGTTGGTATTATCTATGATCATCTATGGTATGGCTTTTGACTTTTTTAATATTTCCGGTTCCCTGTTTGTAGAAAAAGAAGCCGATACCTCCATCCGGGCAAGCGCTCAGGGGCTTTTTATGATCATGACCAATGGCATTGGCGCCTATTTAGGTGGTTCCATCAGTGGCTGGGTAGTTGATTATTTCTCCAAAGTGAATGAGCAGACCAATGAAGTCGTTCGTGACTGGCCCTCGATATGGTTCAGTTTTGCCGGATATGCCCTGGTGCTGGCTATCCTCTTCCCCATCATCTTCCGCTATCGACATGAAAAAAATATCCAGTCAGGCGGCAACGGAGAATGGGTGAATTAACCATTGTTGACATTTCTTTTGCAAGAACAAGCGGCTGATCTCACCGGAAGGGGCTAATTTTGCGCTACAATTCAAGCAGCATGTTATCTTCCCCCTCTTCAGTTACCTCATTATTGGCACGAACATCCGATGCTTCCCTCCGGAAAATCGGTGAAAAGATCGTCCATGGGCAACGTATTGACGCATCGGAAGGCTTGCAGCTTTTTGAGAAAGGATCACTTTCCTTTGTGGGGATGCTTGCCAACTATGTGCGGGAACAAAAACATGGTAACCGAACCTATTTCAATCGCAATTTCCATATTGAGCCGACCAATGTATGCGTGTTCAATTGCGCCTTCTGCTCCTATTCACGTGGATATGCTAATCGTGAAGAAGGCTGGGAACTCAGCATTGAACAAATGATGCACATTGTAAAGAGTTACGATGGCAAGCCGGTAACGGAAGTGCATATTGTGGGTGGGGTGCATCCAAAAATGAACATGACTTTCTTTCTTGAGCTCCTGCGTTCCATCAAAGCACACCGACCCGACCTGCACATCAAGGCTTTTACGCCGGTTGAATTAGATTATATGTTCCGTAAGGCCAAGTTGAGTGTGCGGGAAGGATTGGAGCAAGCACATGCAGCCGGTCTTGATTCATTACCGGGTGGTGGAGCTGAAATTTTTCATCCGGAGATCAGAACCAAAATATGTGCAGACAAGGTGGATGCCAATGGCTGGCTGGAAATTCATCGCACTGCCCATCAATTGGGTATGCACAGCAATGCCACCCTTCTTTACGGGCACATAGAGTCTTACTGGCACCGCATTGATCACATGGAAAGACTTCGCAGCCTGCAGGATGAGACAGGTGGTTTCAATACATTCATTCCACTCAAATTCAGGAACAAAGACAATGAGATGAAAGATGTGCCTGAGTCAACCATTGTAGAAGACCTCAAAATGTATGCTGTCGGTCGTCTTTATCTCGATAATTTTCCGCATGTGAAAGCATACTGGCCCATGTTAGGCAGACAGCAGGCGCGTATGACCTTATCGTTTGGTGTTAATGACATTGACGGCACCATAGACGATTCTACTAAAATTTATTCGATGGCAGGTAGTGAAGAACAAGCGCCCAGTATGAATACTGCTGAGCTGGTGCAACTGATTCACGAAGCCGGCAGAAAACCCGTAGAGAGAGGTACGCTCTATAATGTAATCAGGGAATTTGATGAAACCCCTGCATCCATAGAAACAGCTACACTTTAATCAACATTCTGGTAAACTGATGGGAATATGCATGGCCAATCCGCCGGCAGCCGTTTCCTTGTATTTACTACTCATGTCTTGAGCAGTATCCCACATGGTCTTGATTACTTTGTCGAGACTTACAATTGCGAAATCGGGGGCACTTTGCAGGGCCAGTTGCGAAGCTGTTATCGCCTTGATAGCACCCATGGTATTTCTTTCGATACAGGGTATTTGAACGAGTCCGGCAATCGGATCGCAGGTAAGACCAAGGTGGTGTTCCATGGCAATTTCTGCTGCCATAAGCGCTTGTCGCTGGCTCCCGCCCATCGATTCGGTTAAGGCAGCTGCCGCCATGGCGGAAGAAACACCTATTTCTGCCTGACAACCACCCATAGCTGCTGATATGGTTGCCCCTTTTTTGAAAATGCTACCTATCTCCGAAGCGGTTAAGAGGAAACGTATGATCTGTTCATCGGTATCACCACCACAAAAGCAAACGAAGTATTGCAACACTGCCGGAATTACGCCGGCGGCTCCATTGGTAGGTGCAGTGACTACGCGACCAAAAGAAGCATTTTCCTCATTGACCGCCAATGCAAAGCAACTTACCCAATCGAGTGTATATTGAAATCCACTGCCACCGGTTTTAATAGCGTTGATCCATTCCTGTTTGCC
>JBEIUM010000257.1:0-3615 GCA_040374385.1 Sediminibacterium sp.
AGTTTTATGCTGCTGTTGCTTCCAAACTTTCAAAGAACTTTCGGCTTATTCAGCCTCCCCTTAATTGGGGGTGCAAAAGTAAGCACATTTATTTTTGTGACCAAAAATATTTGAATGATAATCAAATTATTTTAGCCGTAAAAATTCGAAGAACTGATGCCCTTTTTATCGGGCGGGCGGCAAAGATACAACTTATTCAATTACCACCTAATTTTATTTTCAACTATTCCCAGACAATATCTGCGTGAAAACACTTGATTTTTAAGAACTTACCCCCGGCTTTTTGTGCGAGGGACGCAAAGATACGGCGAATTACACGACTGCAAAAATATTTCTGCTGAATTCTGCTTTTATTAACACGAAAAGTGTCACATCAACTTCCCAAAATTTTTTCTAATTCCCCTGCATACCGCACCCTGCTTAGCTCTAAACCCGCTGCAGGCGCCAGCCAACGAACAGCACCCCCCTCCCTGGCCAACAATAAATCTTCCCACTGCGCCTGTGTTAACTGTCCCCTACCAATCCTGACCATCGTTCCTACAAGCGACCGAACCATCCCCCTTAAAAAACGATTGGCCCTGACACGATACACCCACCCATCCCCCACTTCCGCCCATTCCGACAGCTCCACGCGACAATGAAAATTCTTTACCTGTACCCCCCGCTTACAAAAAGAACTGAAATCATGCTCGCCCACCACCAACCGGGCAGCCTCCACTAAAAGATTTCCATCCATCGGATAAGGATAATGCCATCCCCGCCCAACCAAAAAAGGATCCTTTTTACGGTAAATCGTATACACATATTCCCGACTAACCGCATCAAACCTACAATGGGCATCCGCCGGCACGGCGTATATTCCTTTGATAGCCAAATCATCCGGTAACATAGCATTGAGATGATAAACCCAATCTCCCTCAATCGGCTGAGGCCAGTCGAAATGAAAATAATTCTGCCTGGCATGCACCCCCCCATCTGTTCGGGAAGAACCCGTTAACCCAATCGGCTCCCGCGCATATATCGCCAGCACCCGCTCTAACTCACCCTGCACCGTAGCCGCCGTTTCCTGCACCTGAAACCCGCTGTAAGCAGATCCCCTATAACTGACCTCAATGAAATAACGCGGCATGCAAGATGATTTGTAGGAGAACAAAAGTACAATATTCAGGCAACCGCCTGTAACTGGCTATTGCCCCGTATCACGCGTTTACTCCACCGCACCCACCGAAATCAACATCGATGGTAAGTTCTGTATCTTTAATCTTCATATATACCTAAAAACTAAGAACACATGAAGTACCTGCTGATCCTTCCGCTGCTGCTCCTGCAGATGAGCATCTCCGCACAATTATCTGCCGACAAAGGGGACTGGAAGAAAATGTATCGCTCCTTCCCTGAAAAAATCAATGATGTAGTGCACACCAAACTGGAAGCCAACCTTATTTTTGAGCGTTCCCAACTGGAGGGTAAAGTGGCCATTACACTGCAACCTCATTTTTATCCAACCGACTCTGCGGTGCTGGATGCAAAAGGAATGGATATTCATAGCGTAGCCCTCGTGAATGGCAGTAACAGTCTACCACTGACCTATAAAAATGATGGGCTCTTTCTACGGGTGAAACTGAACCGCACCTACCTGCGGAACCAACCCTATACCCTCGCCATCAAATATACGGCCAAACCCAACGAATTAAAAGTTGCCGGCAGCGCCGCTATCACAGATGCGAAAGGACTTTACTTCATCAACCCCACCGGTAAAGAAACCAATAAGCCTACGCAAGTCTGGACGCAAGGCGAAACAGAGGGTACCTCTGTATGGGTGCCCACCATCGATCGCCCGAACCAAAAATCAACACAGGAATTTTTTATCACTGTACCCGACAAATTTGTTTCCCTGTCGAATGGCATCCTGATCTCTCAAAAGAAAAACGGCAACGGCACCCGCACCGATTATTGGAAAATGGATATGCCACACGCCCCCTACCTGTTTTTCATAGGTGCCGGCGACTTCGCCGTAATCAAAGACAGCTATAAAGGCAAGGAAGTAAGTTATTATGTTGACAAGGAATATGCAGGCGTAGCGAGAAAAATTTTCGGACTTACCCCCGAAATGATGCAATTCTTCGGAAGCCGCGTTACAGGCATCGAATACCCTTGGCAAAAATATAGCCAGATGGTGGCACATGACTATGTAAGCGGTGCCATGGAAAACACCACAGCCACTTTACATCAGGAAAGTGCGCAACAAGATGCCCGCGAATTATCAGAAGGGAATATTTGGGAAACCACTATCGCGCACGAACTCTTCCACCAATGGTTTGGTGACTATGTGACTGCCGAAAGCTGGAGCAACCTGACCGTGAACGAAAGCTTTGCCAACTATAGCCAAACCCTTTGGATGGAACACAAATATGGTAAGGATGCTGGTGACCATGAGAATAAAAAAGACATGCAGTCTTACCTCATGAGCGGCGGCTCAAAGAAAGACCTGGTTCGTTTCTTTTACGCAGACAAGGAAGATATGTTCGACAATGTATCGTATGAAAAAGGAGGTCGCATCCTTCACATGCTGCGCAATTATGTGGGTGATGACGCTTTCTTCGCTTCTTTAAACCGTTATCTCAGCGATAATAAATTCAGCACCGGCAGCGCTCATCACCTGCGGCTGGCTTTTGAAAAAGTGACTGGAAAAGACCTGAACTGGTTTTTCAACCAATGGTATTTCGGTAGTGGTCACCCTGCACTTGATATCAGCTATGGTTATAATGACTCAACTCGCCGTGCCTTTGTTTATATGAAGCAAACCCAGTCGGGAGATAAAATCTTTAAACTGCCTTTTGCAATTGATGTGTATGAAGGAACCACTAAAAAGAGACACCAGGTATGGATGGAAAATAAAGTAGATACTTTTTCTTTTGCGGTGAACAGTAAACCGACCCTCATCAATGTAGATGCAGATAAGATTCTGCTCTGCGTTAAAAAAGATAATAAATCACTGGCGCAATACCTGCATCAGTATAAATATGCCGGCAACTATGTAGATCGCGCCGAAGCACTGGCAGCCGCCCAAGGTAAAAACAGCGATACAGCAGCCCAGGCAATTCGACTGCTGGCCCTGAAAGATCCTTTCCACGCCATTCGTCAGGATGCATTGGAACAATTCCAAACAGGTAGTCCTTCTCCTGAAATATTCGCACTGGCAAAAAACATAGCAGCAACCGACCCATCGAAAACTGTACGTGCTGCTGCCATTGACTTACTGGCTAGATCAGAAGATCCCACCCTGGTGCCGATGCTGCAAAAATTAACGGAAGACTCTTCCTACTCGGTAGCAGGTGCTGCGCTCGAAGCATTAGCAGGACTGGATTCCGCGGCAGCGACTTCAGCTGTGCATAAGCTGATGAAACAACCCAGCAAAGCCCGCTTGACCACTGGTATCAGCAATACGCTTGTCTCCCTAAAAGATCCGATGGCCTTTGATTATGTAGCCGGCAAATATGAAAAGATGCCGCTGACACAGGAAAAGTTCAGCCTGACCAGTACCCTGGCCGAAGTGGTGGGTGACGAGAATGACCCGATAAAATTCAAAAAAGGTATTGACCTGATCGTTGAAAT
>JBEIUM010000332.1:0-1873 GCA_040374385.1 Sediminibacterium sp.
ACCACCATCACTGAGGAACTCTTCATATCCGCGGGCAGCCCCCAGCATTGCAGCACCCACACCGCTCTCACCTCCGCCTAATATGACAAGCCGCTTCTTCATGAATTAACGAATCTTCAGGGTTACAATTGACAATACAACACATATGATGGTGATGATCCAGAACCGAACAGCGATCTTACTCTCGTGGTATCCCTTTTTCTGGTAGTGATGGTGCAGCGGACTCATCAGAAATATTCTTCTTCCCTCACCAAACTTCTTTTTGGTATAGCGGAAGTAGCTTACCTGAAGAATCACACTTAAATTTTCTACTAAGAAGACGCCACAGAAAATAGGAATCAGTAATTCCTTTCTCACGATGATGGCCAGCGATGCTATGATGCCGCCCAAGGCAAGACTTCCGGTATCACCCATAAAAACCTGAGCAGGGAAGGCATTGTACCAGAGGAAACCAATGCAGGCACCAACAAATGCACCCACAAAAATGGATAGCTCGCCCAAATTGGGGATGTACATCACATCGAAATAATCGGCGAGAATATAGTTGCCACTTACATAAACAAATACACCTATACCTGCTCCAATGATAGCGCTCACGCCGGCAGCCAATCCATCTAATCCATCGGTCAGATTTGCACCATTCGAAACTGCTGTAATGATGAATGTTACAATCAGAATGTAGATAATCCAGGTATATTTTTCTGCGCCGGGACCAATCCAGCTGATTAGCTTGCTATAATTGAACTGATGATTTTTTACAAATGGTATAGTTGTGATGGGCGTTTTAACCTTCACAAATCGCTTTTCAATACCATTTAGTTTTCTTACGATAATATTGGAATCTTTCGCCAGCTGTTCTCCTTTTTGTAATTGAGCAGCAGGTGTGGTGATCACTTCGCGTTCAACCGTAACTGCATTGCTGAAATAGAGAGATACCCCAATAATAATACCCAAGCCGACTTGTCCAATGATTTTGGAAATACCGGCAAGTCCGTCGCTATCTTTTTTTACGAACTTCTCACCGGCAGCCAATGCCTTTTGTCTTGCCTTGATTTTAAAGTAATCATCCAGAAAGCCGATCAAACCGAGCCAAACTGTACAAAGAATCATCAGTCGGATGTAGAGTTTATCAAGGTTGGCAAACAGCAGTGTAGGAATCAAGATGCTGAGCAAAATGATTATACCGCCCATGGTGGGTGTACCCTTTTTTTGCAGCTGTCCCTCAAGACCAAGATCACGTACACTTTCACCAATCTGCTTTTTGCGCAGGAATTCGATGATCTTCTTGCCAAAAATGGTAGCGATCATCAATGACAGAACTACCGCCATGGCGATACGGAAAGTCAAAAACTGAAACAGTCCCGCCCCCGGAAGGTGAAAGGTTTTACTGAGCCAGCTGAACAGATGATACAACATAGACAGGTTTCAGTTTATTGATTTATTTATGGAGCAGTTGAAAGGTTTCGCCTAACACCTGCCTATCATCGAAAGGATGCTTCACGCCTTTTATCTCCTGATATTTTTCATGTCCCTTTCCCGCCACCAAAATGATATCGCCTGCCTGAGCGAGCGTTACTGCGGTTTTGATGGCTTCTTTTCGATCGCTCACAGTTAAATATTTCCTGCCATCGGCAGCAGCTAATCCTGATTGCATATCCTGCAGAATCGCTGCCGGATCTTCGGTACGGGGATTATCACTGGTCAGGATGACCCGATTACTGTACTGTACTGCAATCTGCGCCATCAGCGGTCGCTTGGTTTTATCGCGATCACCACCACAACCAACAACCGTGATGATTGATTCATTTCCTTTCCTGAGCTGACGAATCGTGGTAAGAACATTTTCAACTGCATCCGGCGTATGTGCATAATC
>JBEIUM010000328.1:0-1933 GCA_040374385.1 Sediminibacterium sp.
ATGGAGCATCGTACCCAGGGCGTTGCGGGAAGAACATTTCTCTATACCCGCCTGGTTTGCAACACCATACCAGGACGAACGTATCGTTTTCGGGTAGCTGTTTTCACCAATGGTCATGCTTATGATCACATTGATCTGGTGCTGAGCAAATTTGAGCCCCAGCGAAATATGTCATTGATACTTTCCGGTCAGGCAAACAGCTACCGTCTTACGCTCACCAGACCCAGTCCCTATGTTAATGACTGGCGCGAAGCTGCTGTGGAGTTTAAAGCTACGGGCGAGGAGCGATTCCTCCTATTGGGAAATATTGCCCGGCAAAAAATTCCTTTTACCCGCAGCTACCGATATGACGATCCCCTCATCATTTATGATATTGATAGCATTTCTCTGCTGCCGGCTGAAGGCAACTGGGTTCCTTGTCAGGAGAGAGAGGAGGAGCGAAAATTATTGTACCTGAATAATTCAAGGCATACTGATTTTAATTACCTCGACGATGAGCCGGTCTTTCAACCCGACACGACCCCTGTGCTTCCTCCGGTGGTAAAACCCATTGTGGCACCCAACCCACCGCCGGTGCAAGTTGCCGATACACTTTTGATACCTGATGTATTGTTTCGATTTGACAAGGGGGTATTGAACCCAGACCTGTATCCGCGTTTACAGGAGATCGTTGCTGTGATCGGACAAAAAAAATTCCGGAGCATTGAAGTGGTCGGACATACCGATAATAAAGGAACGGCAGCGTATAACCAACAACTTGCTGAGCAGCGGGCAAAAGCGGTAGCTGATTACCTGATTGCCCAATTGAAATTATCACCCCAGATCATTAAAACAAGGGGTATGGGGTCTGCATTGCCAGTCAGCAGCAACGCAACGCCGGCTGGTCGCCAGCGCAACCGACGTGTTGAGATCATCTTACTACATTGATAGAGTAGATCAGTAACGATCTTCTTCGCAACCAATGGGTGCCCCCGGCGGTATCTCTTTGTGAACAGGCATCGGCACTTCTTTGGGATGATCGATGCGCTCCACGGCATAGGCATAGTGATCTGCCAACTCTGGCAGGTTCTTTTTACTAAGGCAGAAATTCTTCAGTTGCCGAAGTCGACTGTGGCAAATAGATTTCACTGCATAGCCGGATTGATCATTTTGATAAAGAGCGAGCAACCAGGTCAGCACCATTTGTTGTGTTTGTAGTTGTACTTGCCGTTCTAAACCATTTTTCAGGGGGCGCATCCAGGTGGCTTGTATAATCGCATCGAGCAGGTCGTCCCAGCCCGGTGTACCGGCCATCGCTTTTTGCTGCACCATACGGTTGGCTCTCTCGGGGTGAAACAAAAACGATAGTTCAAAGTTAGCAAGGGCTTCCGCGGCAGCGAGTGGGTCGAAAGACATGCCGGTTCTTTTATTGAAGAGCTCGCCGGAATTATAATATTGTGGTGGACGGGGAGGAATGAGGTCAATGATTCGTTCGGGTAAGGTCAGCACTTCGGGGGAAAGACAGCGCAAGGCGATTCGGATGGCTTCTTGCTGCTGAGCGGATGGCAGGATCGTGGGTTTATCTTGTCGATCACCCTTTACCGAATAGCTGTAGTTCATGCCGCCAATCAGCTTGCAGGTAGCTTCCAGCTGGTAACGGTGATAATTGTAAACGGGTACGAGCACATCTTCCAGTTGCGCCAGGGGCGTTCGTTCGGGAAGGGCATTCGCTGAAAACTGCTGAAGAGCTTTACTCCTTACTTCCAACACAGACTCCAGTTCTTTGGCAGCTTGCGTGCCGTTGTCCCACAGGTGTGCTTTGGGGTGCATGCCACCGGCAGCTCTGGCATCTGCGTCGGCAATGAAGAGAATACCCTTACTGGTATTTTCTTCGAGTAACTGATTGAGTGCTTCGTTTTCATTTGTACTTGCGGGGAAGTCGGTATAACCGAAT
>JBEIUM010000181.1:0-5682 GCA_040374385.1 Sediminibacterium sp.
GGCAGGTAAACCGGCACTATAATTCACCCCTTCACCGATGGCTAGACTTTTAAAAGGAATCAATCCCTGGTCATGGTACATGGCCAGCACACCGTCGAATTTTTCATGATACCCTCTGGCAAAAAATGAATCGGCAGCGTAAGGACCGAAGACGAGCATTTGCTGACGGGCTTCTTTCAGCAAAGGTTGTATCAGACTTTCCTCTTCCTTGCCGATAAGACCGTTATCGCCTGCATGTGGATTTAATCCGAGTACAGCCAGTCTGGGTTTAGAAATGCCGAAATCTTTCTGCAGGTTTTGGTGGAAGATGTTCAGTTTAGAGCGAAGTGCTTCACGCGTTACTGCTTTGGCAGCATCCTGCAGGGGAATGTGTTCTGACAACAGACCAACACGCATATTGGGTGAAACCATCATCATCAGTACATCTTGCACCTGAAAGATGGCTTTCAGATATGGTGTGTGGCCGGTAAAAGGGAACTCATCTGAGTAAATATTTTTCTTATGAATGGGCGCAGTTACCAGTGCATTGATTTTTTTATCCAGCAAAGCCTGGGTAGCTGTTTGCAAAGAGAGTAGGGCATATTTACCTCCGGTCGCATTCAATTCACCGGGTTTGATTTCTACTTCCTCTTCCCAACAATTGTATAAGTTCACCTGCTTATGAAAGGGGCGATGCAGGTCTTTCAGGTTGCTGCAATTCAGGTTCAGGTCGGGTAGTGATTTGCGATAAAAGTTCAATACTTTATTATTACCAAAAATCACCGGTGTACAAAAATCAGTCAACCGGCTATCGGAAAGTGTTTTAATCAGCAGTTCAATACCAATGCCATTGATGTCTCCGGTGGTAAAGCCGACAATTGGTTTTTGTTGTTCATTGCTCATAAGCGAATATTATTAGGTAAAAATACGTAATCTGAAGCAGCATTTGCATATATGCACGATGACTGTCATAAGTTCCAACGGCAAATGCTGTATTTTTGAGGTATGGAATACACGCTCAAAAAATCATTGGGCCAGCATTTTCTCAAAGATGATCAGGTTTGTCACCGACTGTTAGAGGTATGGCGGGAAACGAATGGCAGCCATCTGCTGGAAGTTGGTCCCGGTGGCGGAGCGTTGACCCGGTTGCTGCTGACCATCGAGGGGATCTCTTTGAAAGCAGTGGAGCTGGATGAGGAAAAGGTGACTTATTTGCTCAAGAAATATCCAACACTGCAAGGCAAATTGATACAAGGCAGTATTCTGGATATTGACTGTCCGTTCGATGTACCCTTTACTTTGATGGGAAACTTTCCTTACAATATTTCCACACAAATCGTTTTTCGGGTATTGGAATGGAAAGATCGGGTACCGGTGATGATAGGGATGTTTCAAAAAGAAGTAGCCGAACGCATTGTTTCCGGACCGGGCAGTCGTGTCTATGGCATCTTAAGTGTGTTGGTGCAGGCATATTATGAGGCGGAATATCTTTTTGATGTGCCACCTACTTCTTTCGATCCGCCACCGCAGGTGATGAGTGGGGTTATTCGGCTGCGCCGGAAGACAACCGATGTGGTAGTCAAATCAGATCGTGCGTTGTGGGTGCTGGTGAAAACAGCATTTAACCAACGCAGAAAAATGATGCGCAATGCGGTCAAGAGTCTTTTTGCCGAAGATGTTTTACAAGATCCGATTTTTGATAAAAGGGCGGAACAATTGTCGGTTGAGCAGTTCGCAGCCCTGACCTTTCAAATGAAATGAATCAAATTTTATGAAGTCCAGACAAGTTTTGATTACAGCACCGGCACATCCCTGTTTGCAGGAGGGATTTGAAAAAGCCGGGTATGAAGTGACTGTTCAGTTGGCGCCTGACACCGAATGGCTGGCTGCCAATCTCTATCGCTTCAGAGGTATTGTTGTTGCTTCCCGTCCTGCCATCGATCGCGACCTGTTGGATGTGGCTATCGAGCTCCGCTGGATTGCCCGCCTGGGAAGTGGTATGGAGCACATTGATGTGGAATATGCAACGAGCCGCGGTATTCGTTGTATTAGCAGTCCGGAAGGCAACAGCGGCGCTGTAGCCGAGCATGCTTTGGGTATGTTGCTCAACCTTATGAAGCAAATCAGTGTATCTGCCGAGGAAGTAAAGCGCGGTATATGGATACGCGATATGCAACGTGGCGAACTACTCACAGAAAAAGTAGTAGGGATAATCGGTTTAGGAAATACCGGACTCGCTTTTGCACATTTACTGGCCTCATTTGGCGTCATTGTTTTTGCACATGACAAATACAAGAATGGGTTCAGCACACCGTATATTCGGGAAGTTACCCTGGCCGAGCTGCAAAAATATGCCCAGGTGATCAGCCTGCACTTACCATTGACGGCCGAAACACTACACTATGCCGACCCGGCTTTTTTCCGTGCGTTGGAGCGCAAACCATATTTCATCAATACGGGTCGTGGTGGTCTGGTCGATACGAATGCACTGATTGATGCACTGGGCCAGCAGCAAATAGCCGCAGCTGCACTGGATGTGCTGGAAAATGAGCAGCCCAACACTTATAGTGCAGCAGAAAAAGCACGCATGGAAAAATTATTCTCCGATCCACGGGTACTGATCACCCCCCATATTGCCGGGTACAGTAAGGAGTCGTTTAAAAAAATGTCCGAGGTCATTTTGAGCAAACTCAAACTGGGCGATCCTGAGCCCCCGGAAATTCCCGATATCGATTGGTAAACACCCTGATTCAATCATGCACAGCCGCCAGGGGATGCTGTTTTTTCCGGAAAGCTAAAAAAATACTATATATTAAACATTAATTATATTTATTCGTAAATTTCATTAGTTTTAACGGCTCACAAGCAGAAAGATTTTTAACTTTGATACCTACAACGCCCCTGACTGTGGCGTTGTATTTTTTTTACCCGACCTAAACGAAGTCATATGGCAGACGCTACGATGTATGTTACGAAAGAGACATTTGATAAAATGCGTGAAGAATTGCAACGCATGAAATCCGTTGACCGCCCGGCATCTTCCAGGGCCATTGCAGAGGCCAGGGAGAAAGGCGACCTGAAGGAAAATGCTGAATATGATGCAGCCAAAGAGGCCCAGGGTATGCTGGAAGCCAAGATCAAGCAATTAGAGGGTATGATTGCCAATGCAAAAATTGTTGATACCAGTACAATCGATACCAGTAAGGTAACCATACTTACCAAAGTGACAATCACCAACCTGGCGACCAATAAAGTGCTCACCTATCAGATTGTTGGTGAGAAGGAAGCCGACCTGAAACAGGGTAAGATCAATGCCGGCTCTCCCATAGGTAAAGGTTTAATGGGTAAAATGAAAGGTGAGGTTGCAGAGATACAGGTGCCCACCGGAACTTTGAAACTGAGAATTGATGACATTAGCATTTAATGTCTGTACATCATACATAATCCCCCCCCCAGCAACATGACCATCTTCACTAAAATCATCACCGGCATCATTCCTTGCTATCGCATTGCTGAGAATGAGCACTTCATTGCCTTTCTTGATATTTATCCGCATGCGGAAGGACATGTGCTGGTGGTTCCGAAGGTGGAAACAGATAAGTTTTTTGATCTGGAGGCAGATTACCTTTCTTCCATCCTATTGTTCGCGCAGCCCATTGCCCGTGCCATTGAGAAGGCTTTCCCCTGCAATCGTTGTGGCATGATGGTGTTGGGACTGGATGTGCCGCATGCGCATCTGCACCTGCTGCCGGTGAACAGTGCTGCCGATTTGAATTTCAATCGGTCAAAACCCAACGTGACCCATGGGAAGCTACAGGAAATTCAACAGATGATCCTCACAGCTATGGCGGAATAAATTTCGCTTGGTTTATTTTTTGATCACCCTGTTGGGAAACTGACGGGCGAAGTCTTCCCAGCCCGACATCTTTTTTCCTTTGACGGCCGTTTGTGGCACCTTGTTTTTGAAATGATGGCACAACGCAACCGAGAGGGCATCGGATGCATCAAAGTAGCGGGGTTGCTCATCTATCTGCAACATGGTTTTGAGCATATGCCATACTTGTTCTTTGCTGGCGTTGCCATTTCCGGTAATCGACTGTTTTACTTTTTTTGGTGAGTACTCCGTTACGCTGATTCCAGCCTGCATGGCTGCCGCGATGGCGACTCCCTGTGCCCTTCCCAGCTTTAGCATACTCTGTACATTCTTTCCGAAAAAAGGTGCTTCAATGGCAAAGGATGCAGGCCGATATAACCGAATCAGTTCACTCACTTTTTCATGAATCATGTGCAGTCGGGCATAAATATCTTTCTCACCCGTGAGTTTTAATACATCCATTAGCAATACCCTGGGTTGATCTCTATCAGCCTTTAAGAGAGCATATCCCATCAGCAAGCTGCCCGGGTCAATACCCAATATGATGTTTTGTTCTTTCATTCAGCTATGAAAATACATGCTTTCCCTCTTTCTGCACAAGAACTGCCGGCTTTTCTGTATGGAATGAAAGCTCGTTCTTTGCACAGTATTATGTTTCAGATCAAGCCGGCTACTAAAAAGTTCATCAATTACCTGGCAGGACCGATCCTGTTTTGCTGGATGGTTTATGCCATTGCAGAACAGATTCGTGAGCAGCCGAACCTGGCGAATGCAAAGGTGATGATCGGGGAGGCTTTGACGCTTGCCCAAGCAGGTACCTGGCTGACGGTGATGGGACTCATGTTGCTCAACTGGGGTATTGAGTCGTACAAGTGGAAGGTACTCATGTCTTGTCTGGAAAACATTTCCCTGGCACGTGCTATCCGTGCCGTTTTTACCGGTCAGGCACTGGCATTTTCTACCATTAATCGTTTGGGTGAATCTGCAGGGCGGGCCCTTTTTCTTTCTGACGGCAATCGTATTCGGGGGGCGGTGGTTTCGGTGATGGGTGGATTGGCTCAATTGCTGGTGACCGTTACTGCCGGCTGGTTGGCTCTCCTGTTTCTTCAAATTTTTCAACCCCAACTGGCTATTTTCTCGGGGGTGATTTCCACCAGTTGGCTAAAATGGTTGACTGGGCTCACTGCCTTGGTGATTTTGATGCTCGCACTCCTGTATTTTCATCCTACCGGCATGGTTAAATGGCTGATGTCGTTTCAGCTGATTAGAAAGTATGCCTTTTTTCTGCAGAACTAACCGCCCTGAGTAGGCAGACTTTAACAACTATTTTAGTCCTTTCTGCACTTAGATTTGTAATCTATACAACCCAATATCTGCTGCTGCTGAATTTGTTTGGGGTTCGTGTTGACTGGTTGACAGGGGCAGCCCTGGTTTCGCTGATGTTGATGGTGCTCGCAATGATACCGTCTATTGCATTGGCAGAACTTGGGTTCCGGGGGCAGATCAGCATTTGGTTGTTGGGGTTGGTCAGTGCCAATTTTGCCGGCATTGTGGCTACCGCCGCCGGAATTTGGCTCATCAACCTCATCATTCCTGCCTTGGCAGGAAGTTTGCTGATATTGGGGGTAAGGATTTTTTCAAAGCAATCGGCGTAATATCATATGAAAAAATGGCTGCTTCTTTTCCTGGTTATGGGGGCATCTGCCTTTACCTCTCCGCAAGATGAATTCTGTGGTGGCATCAGAAACTTTGCTTTCAGGGATGGAGAGCAGGTTGACTTCCATATTTATTATACCGTGATTGGCATTTATGTGCATGCCGGTAATGCC
>JBEIUM010000045.1:0-15238 GCA_040374385.1 Sediminibacterium sp.
GCACCAGGCAGGCATAGAGAATGTGGTGGCGAGTGGCGGTACATCGCTTACGGTTGATCAGTTACGACTCATTCGGAAATACACGCGACACCTGACCATTGTTTATGATGGAGATGCTGCAGGTATTAAAGCGGCACTCCGTGGCCTCGACCTAGCATTGGAGGAAGGACTGCATGTACGGCTGGTATTGATTCCTGACGGCGAAGATCCGGATAGTTATGTTACCAAGCATGGTACTGCTGCTTTGAAGAGTCTGATTGAAGCAAAGAAAAAAGACTTCATCCTCTTTCAGTTGGAAGTGATGTTGCAGGAAGCAGGCAATGATGTAAATAGAAAAAGTGCCGCAGTTAATCAGGTGGCGGAGACCATCAGTAAGTTGAATAAGCTTGAGGATTTTACCCGTCAGCAGGATTATATTCGACAGTGTGCCGGATTATTGAAAATTGATGAGACCGGACTCACCTCACTGGTGAATAAATATAAACGTGATCGGGTATCAAAGGAAGAGAGGCGAACGGCGGTGAATGAACAAGGTGATTGGGTAGAGTCAGGTCAACAACCCCCACCCGGACTACCCGATGAAGGTGCCATTGAATTACTCGGACACGATGAACTGCCGGAAAAGAATATTATTCGTGTTCTATTACTCTACGGTTTGCAAGAATGGGAGAACGGTACCACGGTGGCTCAATTTATTACGCAAGAGATACACGAGTTTCAGTTAGATGTGCCGCTGATGGATAAATTTTATCGTGAGTACCAGCGCTGGTATGACCAGGGATGGGAGCCTGGACTACAAAATTTTCTGAACCACGAAGAAGAAGAGATTCGAAAAAACTCATTGGAGATCTGCGCATTTCCATACGAACTCAGTCAGCGTTGGAATGAACACCTGGATTCCCGAAACAGCATCTTACGCGATAACAGTCGACAGGATGTGCTGCACAGCATTCACTATTTCAAACTGCGGAAGATCAAAAAGATGATGGATGAAAACCAGCGCGATCTGGAAACGGCAACTGCAGATAATATGCGACAATTTTTGGAGATACATCGTCACCTCAAGCAAATGGAAGTGGAACTAACCCGGGCCATGGGCGCTGTTATTGTAAAGTAAGACTTTTACGATCGCCCCTGCAATTCAAGTAACATATCAGAGTAACTACGGCAAAGCAAGTGATGTGTTTCAATCCCCAATGCCTTCATATAATTTTGGCAATCATCTTGCATCTGCGCTTCAGACAATGTAGGGTGGTGCAGGTTACTGACCTCAATCTCGACGAAATGTCCAAGGCCGGGTACTTCATCGATGTGGAATTTGGTATGTTCGAGGAAGAAGATCTTCCTTCTTTTTTCGACAACTACTTTCACGCCCAGGGAAGCGGTGAGAATCGTCTCCAGCTTTTCGCTTTCCTGCACCGGGTAAAGTAAAAAAGAGGAAGCTTTCGGTCCTTCCTGGTCGGGACGCCGATAGTATATCAGGTTATTTTCAATCTGCCCCCGCCGAAGCTTTAATCGTCCATCCGGCACATGGAAATAAGTATCCACTTGCGTGTCGAGTCCGGCATAGCGTGCACCGGCTTGTAATAGATATTGCTCAGCAGCTTGCGGGTCTGGACAATACGCTTTAATCTCGATGTTGAGGAAAGACATTATTTTTCGGCCGGGTTCAACTTACCAGCAAGCAGTCGCTCGAGCGCTGTATTCAGACGGATGCGACGTGTTTCATCTTTTTTAGCTGATTCAATCCAGCTTACATATTCTTTTTGATTCACCACAGGCAGGGATGTAAAAAATTCCTGTGCCTCTTTGTGTTTGGTGAACAATCTTTCGAGCTCGATGGGCATGACCACGAGACTCTTATTGAATGAAAGAGAATCAGATAAACGGCACTCTGCAAAGGCACGTTCCTGATTGGGAACTTGTGAGTTTTTAATGAAGCGAACGGCGGTCCATACGTGATCGAGGATGACCTGGCGTACAGAGGTATAATCTTTTCTGATCAATACATCCCAGCTTCCATCGCGGTTCAGGTCACTAACAATTTTACTGGCTGTCTTTGGATAGGCAATCCATAGCTTGGTTTCTTCATGCAGTGCAGGAAATACTTCCAACAGGATGTTGTTCAACTGGTGCTGACTTAATGCAAACAGTAGGGCAAAATCTACCTTGCGAGCCTTCAGCAGCGGCGTCACATTTTTGGCGTAGGTTAACTTGGTAAACTGCTTTTCAATGGAAGATGGCAGACCCTGTATCAGGATGTTCTTTTCATCTTTCAGCTGTAATTTATCAAAAACGGGCTGGCTTTGCATAATGTAAGGGTTACGGAAGCAAGAAAAGAGGAGGACAAAAATAAAAAATTGTTAGCGTATTAAGGCCTTTTCATTATAAAAAACTAAAAATTCTTAGTGAACAAGTGTTAGTTATTCCAGCATATACCTAGTACAATCGAAAATAGATGTATGTACAAGTATTATTAGTCCAGCGAACGGCGGTTTTTCCGTTTTTGCAAGGCTATTTTACTTTCTGTGCCTTTTAAAATTCTACCGATGTTTTTCTGGTGCGTAAGAACTACCATGAGAGCAACCAGTACAGCGAAGATGCGATAGAGCGGTTCTTTCTCATTAAAAATGAAAAGTATGCAAACCATGAAGCAGATACCTGCCAATATAGAACTGAGCGAAACGAAGCGGGTCAAAAGCAATACCACTAAAAATACGGCCAAACAGCAGGCCGCAACAACCGGCTGTATCGCAACTGCCATTCCCAGGAGGGTAGCAACACCTTTACCCCCACGAAAGCCGGCCCAAATCGGGAAAATATGTCCAATAACGGCTGCCAAACCTAAGGCAATCATGAAATTGGTGCGGTGCAATTCATTGGTCATGTAAAAAGGAAGAAGAATATAGAGCGAGGTTCCTATAAAACCTTTGATCACATCTACCAGCATAACGATAGAACCTAAACGGGGCCCCAGCACACGGAATGTATTGGTGGCACCGGCATTTCCACTGCCATAATCACGAATATCAATGCCGTGAACAGAACGACTGATCCATACGGCGGTGGGGATAGAACCAATGAGGTAGGACAAACAAATTAACAATAACTCATTCATAATGAATATATTATTATTGGGGGTGTTTGTAAAGTTACGAAATTATTACCAAATTAACTCACCCGACGATAGGAAAGAGCGAGCCAACCGTTTTTTTCCCGGCTGCTGGTTTTATGAAGTCCAATCTGTGTACAGGCTGCATCAACAGTTGCAGCATCAGATACTAGTAATCCACTCAACAGGAGGGTACCATGCGGAAGGAGGCAATTGACCAGGGCACGCAGATGCGCCTGAATGATGTGGAGATTGATATTGGCCAATACGAGATCGAATTGTATGCCATCCGGAGGCACTTCCGATAAGCGAATGTCTAATTCAACATCGTTCATTCGACCATTATCCGTGGCATTTTCAATGCACCACGGGTCGTTATCGATTGCCACAACTTCTGTTGCACCTAATTTGCGAGCAAGTATGGCTAATATGCCGGTACCGGAACCAAAATCCAGCACAGAAGCATTTTTTACAGGTTGTTCGAGCAAGATCTCCAGCATCATACTGGTGGTAGCATGATGCCCTGTACCAAAACTCATTTGCGGTGTAATGATCAACTCATGCGTTACATCGGGCATGGGGGGATGAAAATGTGCGCGTACGCCGATCTGGCTACCCAATTGTATGGGTTGGAAATGCTGCTCCCAAACAGCATTCCAGTTCGTCTTTTCAATAATTGATAATGAAGCAGTTAACTGGTGTGAATTCAATAAATTATTGAGTTCAGTCGAATCAAAATCAGGTACTGGAATATAGGCAATGAGGTGGTCATCTGATTGTTCAAACCCGTCATAGCCTAAATCACACAGTAAGGCAATCATCATATCCTGTCGATCGGGTGACAGGTTGATGCGTACGGATTGCACAGGCTGCTCCATGTATAATTGATTGGCGAAGCTGGGATAGGTAATTAAGCTTCCTCCCCTGCCCCATTTCCTTCTTCCTGTCTGCCCTGCGGCTTATTGGATTCAGGTTTGGGCATAAGCGCCTTGCGGCTGAGCTTGAACTTACCGGTTTTCGGATCGAGACCAACGAGTTTTACTTTTACCATGTCACCCTCTTTGAAGATGCCATCCATGTTCTCGAGACGTTTCCAGCTGATTTCACTGATGTGCAGTAATCCTTGTTTACCCGGGAGGAATTCTACGAAGGCACCGAATTCTTTGATACCCTTCACCGGACCTTCGTATACATCACCTACATTAGGTACAGCGGTAATGCTTTTCACCCAACGAACAGCTTTATCAAGGTTCTCCTGATTAGCAGAGAAGATGCTCACTTCACCGGTATTGCCCACTTCTTCAATGTTGATGGTGGTGCCGGTTTCGCGCTGAATTTCCTGGATCACTTTACCACCTGGTCCGATAACAGCACCGATGTACTCCTTATCGATGATCAATTTGATCATGCGAGGTGCATGTGGCTTCACATCCGGACGATGTTCAGGCATACATACATACATGGCATCGAGGATGTGCAAACGACCTTTTCGGGCTTGCTCCAATGCTTCCATCATAACAGCCATGCTGAGTCCATCCACTTTAATATCCATCTGAACACCGCAGATACCATCGCGGGTGCCGGTTACTTTGAAATCCATGTCACCCAGGTGATCTTCATCACCAAGGATATCAGTCAGGATAGCATATTTGCCATCTTCGCGTGTGATCAGACCCATGGCCACACCACTTACGTGCTTTTTAAAAGGTACTCCTGCATCCATCAATGCCAGTGAACCGGCACAAACAGTCGCCATAGAAGACGATCCATTACTTTCCAGGATATCACTTACCACACGCACTGTGTAAGCATACTCATCACCGGGCATCATTTGTTTCAGACTTCTCAGCGCAAGGTTACCGTGGCCTACTTCACGACGGCCCGGACCACGCATCATTTTCACCTCGCCGGTGGAGAAGGGAGGAAAATTATAGTGGAGCAGGAAAGGTGTGTATTCTGATTTAGCTGCACTTTCAACCAGCAACTCATCGAGTTTGGTACCAAAAGTTACCGTGGTCAGCGATTGTGTTTCGCCACGGGTAAAGAGTGCAGAACCATGGGGAGAAGGCAGTGGCTCAGTTTCCATCGCCAGTGCACGTACTTCATCGAGATTTCTGCCATCGAGACGGATTCTGTCATCGAGCATCATATTGCGGACTACTTCCCACTTCAGGTCTTCGAAATATTTCTTGGCAAGTTTTTTCTGCAGATCAGTAATGGTATCACCCAGGTGAGCAATCAACTCGTCTTTCAGCAGGCTGAAAGCTTCACTGCGCTCGTTCTTTGAAGAACCTTTGCGGGCAATATCATAGATACGCTGACGACAGAAATCAACTACCTGCTGATGTATCTCAGCATCTGATTCAGGCTTTTTATAATCTCTTTTACCGGTAACACCCGCCTGACGACGGAGGTCTTCCTGCGCTTTGATCTGAATGCGTATCGCATCGTGTGCCATCTCGAGCGCTTTTACCAGGTCTGCTTCTGAACATTCTTTGGCTTCACCTTCCACCATCATCAGGTTCTTGGCAGTAGCCGCAATCATGAAGTCCATGTCAGCGGTAGCTAACTGGCTGCGGGTAGGATTGATAACAAAGTTTCCATTGATTCGGGCTATGCGCACTTCGCTGATGATCTCCTTGATAGGAATATCAGATACAGCCAGTGCTGCAGATGCTGCCAGACAAGCCAAGCTATCGGGCATGATTTCCGGATCACTGGATACCAGGCTAATCAACACCTGTACATCGCAGAAATAATCTTCCGGGAACAAAGGACGCAGGGCCCGGTCGATCAAACGGCTGGTAAGTATCTCATAGTCGTTCAAACGTGCTTCACGCTTGAAAAATGAACCGGGTATTCTACCGGCAGAAGCAAATTTCTCCTGGTAGTCAACACTCAGGGGGAAAAATTCCTGTCCCTCCTTAGGATCTTTGTTGGCAACAACGGTTGCCAGCAGAATGCAATTACCCTGGGTAACTGTTACGGCTCCATCAGCCTGGCGGGCCAGTTTTCCGGTGCCGAGTGTAATTGTAGGTAGACCTTCGTGCTGAAAGTCAACGTTTATTTTTTGTGATAACATAATTCGTTTTTAAATAGATAAATTAGGTACGGCACTAGCAGTGTGCTGTCACAGCGTAAAAAAAGGTAAACTGAGTGTATGAAAGCAAAAGAACCCAACCGGAACAGATCCTCAGTTGGGAAAAACAAATGCTGTCGGGGACAGAATTATTTTCTTAATCCCAGCTTCTCGATCAATGCGCGGTAACCCTGCAGGTTGTGCTTTTGCAGGTAGGTGAGCAGTCGCTTACGCTGACCAACCAAACGCATCAGTCCACGCTGAGTTGAATGGTCGTGCTTGTTAGCTTGCAGATGGGAAGAGATCTGCGAGATTCTGTCGGTAATGTTGGCCACTTGCGCCTCTACGGAACCGGTATTGGTTGCGCTTCCGCCGTATTGGGTGAAATTGGCTTGTTTCTTTTCAATGGTTAATTGAGACATCTGTAAAAATTTAAAGACTCCGGTAAATTTTTCTTGTTTTTATTCGGGTGCAAAGTTACAGATTTATCCTGAAAATATCTCAATCCTTTTTTTTTCATGTATTTTAGTGAAAATCAAGCCAAAAACTGCTTTTTCACCCCCCGAACAAGCAGCTAAATCCCATTCCTGTTGTCATAAGTAAAACCAGGTTCCAGATCCCTTTACGCCCTATGTTCGCCGTTACTATCTTAGGAAATAACTCTGCCCTTCCGGTATACGGCAGGCACCCGACTGCTCAGGTGCTGACCATCAACGATCAATTACTCCTGATCGACTGCGGTGAAGGTACACAAATGCAACTTTCCCGCTATAAAGTCCGTATTAGTAAATTAAATTATATATTCATCTCTCACCTGCATGGTGACCACTATTTCGGTTTGATTGGCTTATTGACCAGCATGGGATTACTCAGTAGAAAAAATGAACTCACCATATTTTGTCCACCCGGCTTACCCGAGATCATTCAGATCCAGTTAAATGCGGCAGACATACAACTCCCCTATTCCATCAACTACATCATCATGGAGCAAGGAGGTATCTTACTGGAAAGCCGTCATTTCACCCTTCGTTGTTTCCCGGTAGAGCATCGCATCGCTTGTTGGGGTTGTCGGATTGACGAGAACAAATTACCCCGGCGGGTAAACAAGGCCCAGGCTGTGGAGCAGGGTATTCCCGCAGCTTTCTTTCCCCAGTTACAGCGAGGTGAAGATTATACATTACCCTCTGGTAGTGTGGTTAGAAATGAATCAGTAACTACTTCATCCGGTAAGCCTGCCTCTTATGCTTATTGTGCCGATACCCGTTATCTGCCTGAGCTGGCTAACCTGGTGCAAGGGGTTCGGCTATTGTACCACGAAGCTACCTATTTGCATGAGGTGGCTGAAAAAGCATATACAAGGTTTCACAGTACAGCTGAACAGGCAGGCATGATTGCAACTGCTGCAGGTGTTGAGCGTTTATTGATTGGTCATTTCAGCAGTAAATATGAGCAAATTGAACCGCTGCTGCAAGAGGCCAGTAAGGTATTCACCTCCACCGAGTTGGCTGTTGAGGGAGTCACTTTTTTGATTCGTTAGAACAGATTAATCCAGAATTTCCACGTCTTTGGGGTACTTCGCCTTATTGAAAACAAAGCTGCTGTCAGTCAATGCGGCGTTGAAATTCATGTTCACGATCTTAAGTTCCGTTACGTTATTGCTCTTATCGAGGATACGTGCCCTGGCAATGCTGCTCTTGGCTTTATCAATGAAGAGATTCACCTTGGCAAAGCTTTTTCGGGTGTCGATCGGTTTCATTTCAATTTCATGAAAATTACCTGGCGTCGGTAGTAACTTATAGGTAAAGTCTTTGTCGTATGCACCCGACAGGAGCTTTTGCGGGTTCAGGGAATTATTACTCTCCGCTACCGATGTCTTGGTTATGGTCTTTTCACCATCAAAACTATATACATTCTGCCCATCGCAGATCACTTCGAGTTTTCCTTGTTTTACCAGGTATTTTTCACCTTTCATGGAAACGGTGATGGTTTTCGTTCCTGTTTGCTTACCCTTACTGCTGATGGAAATAAGTTGACAGTTGGCAACGATTCCTTTAGCGGCTTTAACCTTGGCACCTACCCCATCCAATACTTTCCTGGCAGCAGGGTCATTTTGTGCGGAAACGGATAGCGAGAAAAAGCTTATGATCAGCAACAGCAATCGAGCGTTCATGCAGGTTGATTTTTTGGGAGCACAAAGATAGGATATCTGTTTTCCCGTTTGACAGAATTCGGTAAAATGTGGTTTTGAGTCCATTGAATATCAGAATTGTTGCAGAAACTGTAGCAATTCAGCCTCGGTCTTAAACAATACCTCGCGGGCTTTACTGCCCTGGTTGGCACCTACTACCCCGGCGGCCTCCAGCTGATCCATCAGGCGCCCCGCCCGATTATACCCCAGTTTCATTCTTCTCTGAATCAGAGAGGTAGAACCCATTTGACTGGTCACTATAAGTCGGGCAGCCTCTTCAAACAATGGGTCACGGTTATTGACATCGAAATCTTTTCCCTCCAATTCCTTTTCATCCACATATTCCGGTAGACGGAAAGCTTCGGGATATCCGGGTTGTTTCTGAATGAAGTCACAGATCTTTTCCACTTCCGGTGTATCGACAAAAGCACATTGCAAGCGTGTTAACTCGCCGCCATAACTGATCAACATATCACCTTTCCCAATCAGTTGTTCAGCACCTCCGGTATCAAGAATTGTTCGGCTATCGATCTTGCTTGACACTTTAAAGGCAATACGTGCAGGGAAGTTGGCTTTGATGGTGCCGGTAATAATATTTACAGACGGACGCTGTGTGGCAATGATCAAATGAATTCCTATTGCACGGGCAAGTTGTGCTAATCGAGCAATGGGCAGCTCGATCTCCTTACCTGCTGTCATGATTAAATCAGCAAACTCATCGATTACCAATACGATAAAGGGAAGATATTGGTGACCTTTGAGCGGATTGAGTTTTCTTTCTGTAAACTTCTCATTGTATTCACGAATGTTACGACAGCCTGCCTCTTTGAGCAAATCATACCGATTATCCATCTCAATACAAAGGGCATTGAGGGTATGGACTACCTTCTTGATATCTGTAATGATGGCTTCTTCCTCGCCGGGTAACTTGGCTAGAAAATGTTTTTCGATCACCCGATAGAGGCTGAGCTCTACCTTCTTGGGATCTACCAATACCAACTTGAGCTGGGAAGGATGCTTCTTATATAATAGCGACACCAGCAGGGCATTGATACCTACCGATTTACCCTGTCCCGTTGCGCCGGCCATCAGCAAGTGGGGCATAGTCGCCAGGTCTAATATGAAATTTTCGTTGTCAATTTTTTTCCCAATGGCAATCGGGAGTGAATGGGCGTTGGATTGGAACTTATCGGAAGCCAGCAGGGTCTTCATACTCACAACCGACTTGCGCACGTTGGGCACTTCGATACCAATGGTTCCTTTTCCCGGTATGGGCGCTATGATTCGAATACCAAGGGCCGCCAGACTCAGTGCGATATCATCCTCCAGGTTTTTAATACGACTGATGCGCACACCTGGCGCAGGTACGATCTCATACAAAGTAACCGTAGGTCCTACCGTGGCAGCTATGCGCTGAATGGAGATATCATAATTCTTCAGTGTGGCAATGATCTGATTTTTATTGCTCTCCAGTTCCTGCGGATCGTGTACGATTTTTTCACTGCCATGCTGCTCGAGCAGCGATATAGACGGGTATTTATAATTTTTCAAATCGAGTGTAGCATCATAGGCAGGCAAGTTCTTTATGGCCGATCCCGTCTTAGTAGTTACCGATTCAGCAGGTGTTTCTTTTATTTCCAATGATAAGGCAGCTCCTGCATCCATTTGATTATCATCCATTGGTTTCTCCACCAGGAATGGCTCGGGCGCAAGTTCTTCTGATGGTTCATCCTCCGTGGTTTCAATTGCTGTTACCAACATGGGCTGAACAGGCTGCTTCACATCATTATGAATGGTAAGGCGAGCTCCTTCGATGGGATTGGCTTCATTTTCCCATTGACGATAAATGGGTTGCTCGTCATCTTCAGGGGCTTTCCAGTCGTCGGGTAATGCCGGCTCTTCATGAATAGCAGGCGCTGTAGTTTTTCCGGAGGGCCAACGAAAGGAAGGATTGAACCACCAGATCACAGATACAAGACAAACAGCAGATAATAATATGCCTGTTCCCAGGTTACCTAACCACCCGGTTACCCATTGATTCATCCAATCGCCCACAGCACCGCCCCAGGGAAAACCATTGGCTGGTAAAAAGAAACTAAGGGCCAGACTGAATACGAGCAGTCCGGTAACAACATATTTTAAGTTAGCGGCCAGACTGAATATTTTTCGGTCGAAGAGCAGATTAACACCCAGCACAAAGAAAGTAGAGCATAAAAAGTAGGCCGCCAGACCGAATCCATTGTAGATGAATTGATGTGCTATGAATGCACCCAGCACACCCAGTTGGTTATCCATGCGCAGTTTGCTCATACCAAAAACGCGGAAGCCAAACTGAAAAAGTTTATCCTGATCTTGTTGCCAGGTAAATAAATAGGAAGTGAATGCCACCAGCAGGAAGGCAGCTACCAATAAAAAGACTACTCCGGTGATTTTGATGGTTCTTTCATCCTGCATGACTTCCTGCACTGAAACCTTTTGTTCAGCATCGGGAGCAAATTCAGCAGGATCTGCCGCCGGAGGTGCTTTTTTCTTTTTAACGGAATTGGCCATTGTAACAAATATAAGCCATGGTGTTACGGCAAGTCCTTTTTAGCGGCCAATGTGCAAAACTGAAAAAGGTTTTCTCAGTTTTCCACTTTTTGTGCAATTGCCTTAAAGAGCAAGCGTGCCAGCACAAGCCAACCGGCTGTTAAGCAGAACCCGCCGAGGGGTGTGAGCAGAAACAGGCTTCGGGGCAAAATAAGGTGGTTGTGCTGAAATACGATGATTAGATAGATGGAACCGCAAAAAAGTAAAATGCCGGTGGCAAAGAGACGTACCACCCAACGAAATGAAACGGATTGAAAATGAAATTGCAGCAAGGCAGTCAGCAGGATGGCCAGCAAGTGGAAGAATTGATACCTGAGAGCTGTCTCGTAATTATCGAGTTGTGCAGGCAGCAGAATAGACTTCAATGCATGTGCGCCCATAGCTCCCATCAGCACGGTGAGGCCTACCGCCAGGGCACAGATAGGTAGCAGGTATTTATTCATCGATTCCGAGAATTTTTTGAAATGAAGCATCTGATATTTCCTTACCCTGTAAATGATGTCTTGCCTTATAATAGAAAGGAGATCTTTCCCGACGCATGTTCTCAAGGAAGGCAATCAATTCATCGTCGGAGAGTTGACTGATAAGCGGCCGATGTTCTTTTTCAGTGCGCAAACGCTCAGCCAGCACTTCTGACGTATCGTCAATCCATACAGTGATTCCCAGTTGATTCATCCAATCCATGTTCCCATGATAGCAAGGAGTACCGCCACCGGTTGCCAAAACATAAGAAGGACTTTGTTGAAACCAGCGCAGCATAGCAGCTTCTTTTACGCGGAAGGCTGCTTCGCCTTTTTCCTGAAAAATCTCCGAGATGGTTTGTTCAGCCAGTGATTCGATCATAAAATCGAGATCATATCCCCTTAGTCGGTATTGCTTGCTCAGGCGATTTTTCCAATAACTTTTGCCCGAGCCCATCATACCCACCAGGAAGATCTTTATACCCATTACTTGAAAGCATTGTAACCTGTAATATCGAGGCCCGTTATCAATAGATGGATATCGTGTGTTCCCTCATAGGTGATGACACTTTCTAGGTTCATCATGTGGCGCATGATGCTGTATTCACCTGTAATACCCATGCCTCCAAGCATCTGTCGTGCATCCCTGCAAATCTGTGTGGCTATTTCACAGCTGTTTCTTTTTGCCATGCTGATTTGTTGTGGGGTGGCTTTGTTCTCATTCATGAGTGTGCCGAGTCGCCAAACTAGCAGTTGTGCTTTGGTGATCTCTGTGACCATTTCGGCGAGCTTTTTTTGCTGTAGCTGGAAACCACCTATGGGTCTGTCAAATTGTATTCTTTCCTTGCTGTAACGCAGGGCTGTGTCATAACAATCCATGGCAGCACCGAGGGCTCCCCAGGCAATACCATAACGCGCCTTCGATAAGCAACCCAGCGGTCCCTTCAGACCTTTTACGTTTGGCAGGATATTTTCTTTTGGCACTTTTACCTGATCGAAAACAAGCTCTCCTGTGGCGCTGGCACGAAGACTCCATTTACCATGGGTGGTAGGTGTAGTAAATCCTTCCATACCTCGCTCCACAATCAATCCATGAATTTCATCCTGCTCATTTTTAGCCCAAACAACAGCCACTTGCGCGAAGGGAGCATTGCTGATCCAGAGTTTAGCACCATTTAATATAACATGGTCACCGTGGTCGGTATAGCGGGTGGTCATGCCGGAGGGATTACTGCCATGGTCGGGCTCAGTCAATCCAAAACAACCGAGCCATTCGCCGGAAGCCAGTTTAGGAAGGTATTTTTTTCTTTGTGCTTCGTTTCCATATGCATAAATGGGAAACATGACAAGACTACCCTGCACACTCGCGGTGCTTCGAACGCCGCTATCGCCACGCTCCAGTTCCTGCATCATCAGACCATAACTGATATAATCAAGTGAACCACCGCCATACTCAACAGGTATGGTGGGTCCAAAACATCCGAGATCACCCAATTCTTTCACGATCTGCACAGGAAACTCAGCTTTTTGCGCATACTCCTCAATGATGGGTGATATGTGCTTTTTCACATAATTGCGCACAGTCTCACGAATCAGCAATTGCTCTTCAGTCAATAATCCGTCTATATTATAATAATCGGGGGACTGGAATAAATCGGTGCGGGTAGCCATATTCGGAAATTGAAATGTTTTGTCCGGGAATGGACAGGCAAAGTTAATGAGAAACGGGAGAATGTGGCCGAGTGTTTAACGCATAAAAAAAGCCGCAGAAAAACAAGCATCTTCCTGCGGCTGTAGCATGCATTGTCTTCCCTTAGCGGTTCTCTTCTTCCGGTCCTCTCCTGCTGCCGGATTGCGCAGCTCCTTTTGTTCCCGACTGTTCCATCTCCCGGTTCATCTCATCTATATTCACCGACCTTTCTGTAGGGTCACCCATCAGGTAACGGGTAAAATAATCAGCCATCGTCCAGAAGAAATATTCTGTCATATCACCAAAACCATGACGTTGTCCCGGTAAAATTTGAAAATCGAACCTTTTATTGGCGCGAATCAAGGCATGGGCTACACGGATGGTATTGGCAGGATGCACATTGTTATCAATGTCGCCAGTCGTAAGCATCAGGTGTCCTTTCAGGTTTTTAGCCAGTTCGGGATTCTTCTCGATGGAATAAGCAAAGCTGGTATCGCCCTTTTCCGAGATGATCTCTTTCACGCCATGGTGTTTCTCACTCCACCATCTGTTGTAGATAGCATTGTCGTGGTTTCCGCTTTCAGAAACAGCTACTTTAAAGAAATCGGGATATACGAGCATGGCTGCTGTACTCATAAAACCACCGCCACTGTGACCATTGATGCCTACCCGGTTTATATCTATAAAAGGATATTGGTCGGCCAGTTGTTCGGCTGTTGCTTTTTTATCTGCGAGACCATAATCACGCAAGTTGCCATAGCCATAATTGTGGTACCACTTGCTACGGGAAGGGTGACCACCCCGATTACCAACGGTAATCACTACAAAGCCAAGCTGTGCTAACCGCTCCGTTTTATCCATGTTGCGGCCAAACGCTTTGTTGACAGCTTCTGTTTGTGGACCGGGATATACATATTCAATCAGGGGATACTTTTTGGTCGAATCGAAGTCAAATGGCTTGTACATAACACCATAAAGATCGGTGATGCCGTCATCGGCCTTTACCTTGAATGGCTGTGGAAAACGATAAGGTGTTTTCAGCAAGGAACTGAAATCGGCTGTTTCCAGGTCCATGATTTTTTTACCTTCCGTATTGTACAGCACAGATTGTGGAATGGTATTAACACGCGAATAATTGTCTACAAAGAATTGCTGGTTATCGTTGAGGGAACTGGTGTGATCAAAATCACCCGGATTCAGTAGGCGGAGTCCGGTACCATCAAAATTCACCCGATATAGGTGCAGATAATAGGGATCTTCATTTTCTTCCCGGCCGTTGGCAGTGAAGTACAATACCCGCTTTTTTTCATCGATGCCGACAATGTCTTCACAATGGAAAGCACCTTGTGTGATGCGATTTTTTAATTGGCCATTTTCATCATACAGATAAAAATGTGCCCAGCCATCTCTTTCACTCCATTCGATGAGTTCCTTTCCCTCATTCACCAATCCGAGCCGGCGTACTTCCACATACGTATTCAATGATTCATTGATCAGCGGCTTAACAGTGCCGGTGGCAGGGTCTGCCATGCATACATCGATGCGTTTCAGATCACGACTGGTGCGGATAAAATAAAAACTCCGGGCTGTTCCCAACCAGTAATTTACCCGATAATCATCATCACGACTGGAGGCAACTGCGGGAGCGCTCCAGATGGAGATGGTCTGGTCTTTGTAGGCGCCGGTCGACAATACCTGATGCGATTTTTTACTCAGATCGAAAAGTGTCAACTCATCTACAGGATGATCTTTTTCACCGGGCATAAGGTATTTATATGTTTCAAGCGTAGGTCGCGGCTCAGCGATGCTATTGATCACCCACAAGTCTTTCACCTTTCTGTTATCCGAACGCGACATCACGAAATATTTTGAATCGGGCGACCAGTAAATTTGTGCCGGTTTTCTTTTGTTCTTGTTTTTCTCCTTATCTACATTGTTCTCTCCTCCGCCACCGAGGGCACTTTCGCCATGGTAGGAATAGTATTCTACTCCATCGGTGGTCAGACGGTATTCAACAATGGTAGTATCTTCTTCATTCTGCAAAGCCTTCAGGTAATTGGTTCTATCCATATAATACAGATTGAACCCCTTGCCAAAAACAATGGTTGAACTATCAGGA
>JBEIUM010000346.1:0-1683 GCA_040374385.1 Sediminibacterium sp.
AAAATACCCTCATATTTAGTGGGGCAATCTGTTGCGCAGCCAACCATAGGTCCATGTGCCTGCGAGTGCCGAAACTAAAATAACAATAAATACGGAATGTCCACTACCAATCACAGCGAAAATAGGTCCCGGACAAGCGCCGCTGAGTGCCCAGCCGATACCAAAGAGTAAGCCTCCTATTATCTGTCCCTTATGAAAATTTATTTTCTTCCATGCAATGGGTTGACCACTCTGAGTTTTATTTCCACTGCGACGCAGAAGTTGTACGCCTAAGGCAGCCGTGACGATGGCAGAGCCAATTACACCGTATAAATGGAAGGAACGAAACTGAAACATTTCCTGCATGCGAACCCAGGAAGTGACTTCAGCTTTTGTCAATACAAGCCCAAAAAATAAGCCAACTGCAAAAAAAGTCAACAATTGTAAAGGCGTTGCAGGTCGATCGGTTGTAGCAGCGCAATCTGTTATATTCACTTCGATATCTGTCTCAGGTAGGTTGGTATGGCTTGACATTATTTAGAGTATAAAGGGTAAAATAAAATAAGAGGCCAATATGCCGCCCACCATAAAACAACAGGTGGCAAGAAGAGATGGCCATTGTAATTGACTTATGCCAGAGATGGCATGACCGGAAGTACATCCCCCTGCATAACGGGTACCAAATCCTACCAGCCAACCGCCCAGAACCATACAGCACCAGCCCCGCCAGGTGCCGAGGGCGCTCCAACTAAAAAGATCCACCGGTACCCCCTGTTCCAGGTGCGTCAAATTTTTCTGCTGCAAATAGGGCAGCAGGTCAGGAGCTATGTCAAAAGGTTGTGTGGAAGTCAATAAAAAGCTGGCTACCCATCCACCTGCGATGATGCCAAGCGCCATGAATAAGTTCCATATTTCACTCCGCCAGTTATATTGGAAGAAGGGAACACGAGCCGGTAAAACGGCGGCACATACATGCCTAAGCACACCTGATATGCCAAGTCTCCGGTTGTCGAGCCATAATAGTAAAGGGACTGTTAATCCTAATAATGGACCTGCCACATACCAGGGCCAGGGAGAAGAAATCCATTCAGTCATGAGAATTTTTTTGCAATATAAATAATATCTACTAATTAAGTAGACTAATAATAAAACGAATGAACACAATCAGATTTGCTAACACGAAAAGGAGAGATTAAAATAGTTGACGGGATAATTCTATCACAATAATGACAACCCCCATGAGTAGAACAAACCAACCGAAATACAGCTTGAGCTGTTGACCGGAAAAAGCCTCACCCCATTTTCGTCCTGCAAAAGTGCCAATAACAGAAAGCAGTGTAATGGTCAGTAATAGTTGCCAATGATATTGCTGTCCGTGAAAAAGATCACCTAAAAATCCACTGAGGGTATTCAAGGCAATAATCAGAAGAGATGTTCCAACAGCTTCCTTCATCGGGAGACGAAAAGAAAAGATCAAAACGGGTAAAATGATGAAACCTCCTCCAGCACCTAATAATCCGGTGAGCAGTCCCACCTCAATACCCCGCCAGATGGTTTTTATGACAGGTAGGGGGTGGGTGGCAATGACTGTTTCCTCCCGAATCTCATTCCGTAACATTTGCAAAGCTGCAACGATCATTACGATTGAAAAGACCAGCATGATGAGCACCGATCGATTGAGTAACCAGGTACCTTAACTATATA
>JBEIUM010000256.1:0-3654 GCA_040374385.1 Sediminibacterium sp.
ATCCGCCCGTAGAACTAATGGTGGGTACTTTTTCCTCTTTAGGATGGTGGCGGTCGCCAAAGGAGAGCCACCAGAGGTTGGTTTTGGTAATGGTTTTGTATTTGCCTTTTTCGAGGAAAAAACTCCAGCCATCGGTATGGAAATTCAAACCATAGGTGACTTGCTTTTGATAGATGAGCGCCCCCTCTTCTTCCTGGCGGATCAGTTGATTGATCTTGTCTTTCTTCTCCTGTTTTTTACGCGCTTTTTCTGCAGCAGCAGATTCCCGCGTCCTATCTTGTGCAGATAGGATGATGGGCAATGAAAATACCACGAAAAAGAGCAGCCGCCTCACCTGGAAAAGTTTAGTTTCGTGTAAATTTATAATAAAAATAGGTGCATGACTTCACAAATTATTTATAAAAGTGACCTCCGAACGGAAGCAGTTCACCTGCAGAGCGGGACAATGATAGAGACCGACGCCCCTACCGATAACCAGGGGAAGGGGGAGCGCTTCTCCCCGACCGATCTGGTCGCTGTAGCCCTGGGAACCTGTATGGTTACAACCATGGCCATCAAAGCGAAGACCATGGGAATTTTATTAGACGGCACCCGGGTAGATGTAACCAAAATCATGGTGTCAGACCCCCGTCGCATTGGGAAACTGGTAGCACATGTTCACTTCCCCGCAGGGATAACGGAGGACGAAAAAACCCGTGACATACTGGAAAAAACAGCACGTACTTGTCCGGTAGAGCGTTCCCTGCATCCCGATATAGAACTCGACCTGCAGTTTAACTGGGGTTAATGGCCGGCTGAAAAATATGTTGTCCCACGGCACAATGCAGACAGTTTTTTGATTGACAGAAAGCATGTGTGAGTTCAGTGAGTGCCTGAGAATCAACTGAACAGCAATTTTTTACCCCCGTATTGTTCCAAAGTTGTGTAATCCGATTGATCTCCGGAGGTAACTGGTAGTAGATTGCCAACACCTTCCTTTTCAAAGATTCATCCCCCCTGCTTTGAGCATAAGCATAAAAAACAGGCAAAAGCACATTGATAGCAAGCGTATCTACTTTTTGCTGTCCGATCGCTTTCCTGACAGTCCGTGAAATTTTTCCTGCCCGGTAATGGGTATCCCAATAATCGCCAGCAGGAACCATACATTGTTGACGCCATTGCTGTAAAGAGAAGGAAGAGAGGAGTTCATTAAAAAATAACGGATGGTTGTAAAGTAAGGTAGCTAATTGTGCCATACGGAGTGTAGGAAATGAAGCCGGGCGCATCCGCAAAAAAGCAGGAGGTCGTGAGAGGGGTGTTAACTGGTATTTATAACGTAAGTATTCATACTCCTTGCTTAACTTCCTTAGATAGGCATCAGTGGCAGATACCGGTAGCAAGTTGGCTTGACCCAGTAAAAGGGCTTCCCATTCGATGGCAGACAAATGTTTTTTTAGCAGTAATGATAAAGGTATGCTGCGGGCAAGTGAAAGAAAGTAGTCGCCATTTACCTTTCCCCCAGTCTGCTCAAAAAAAATCCACCAAAAGACCGTGTTCCAATCGTCTCCGTTGAAAGAAAGCCATTCATTCAGTCGGGGCGATTTTCTTTCCAGACGCTGCAATAATAGTTTTTCTTTCCACCGGTTCCAGTCCGGTGGTGTTAATGCAGGTAAAAAGGAGTGACAAACAATGGGCTGATTGCGGTTCATCATTTCCCGGTAACGATGAATGAGTTGTATAGGCACGCGGCCCTTCAACTCAAGGGAAGGCAGTAAAACCTGGTTGGCATCCAGTACATGCCCATCATCTTCCCAAACGACATGCAATATAACATTTGAATACTGCGGGTCATCCGTATGTCGATGTCGATGCCAGTCAGATGTTCTACCATGCAATTCAACCTGGCCACACCAAACCGTTTCGCCCAACCGAATGAGGGCACCAAAAAAATCGGGACCCTGGTGACGATTTAGTTTTCCGGGCTGTAAAATCTGTATATCCTCACCACCAGCTGTTTTTAGACAATGCTGGTTAAACAGCTGATGTTCCCAAATATATTGCAGCAATTCTTCTTCCATACCTTCCTGATTTGAACAGGAAAATTAATGTGTGGAAGAAATGAAAAAATACCTGATTTTTTAATTGCCGGAAAGCTTAGCAAGTGCCTGAACCACCCGACTAACGGGAAGTCCCATCACATTATAGAAATCGCCCTTTACAGATTGTATACCGACTACGCCAATCCATTCCTGTATGGCGTAAGCACCTGCCTTATCAAATGGCTGGTAACGGCTAACATAGTGTTTGATCTGTTCGGGGGTTAAGGAATGAAAGGTTACTTCTGTGGTATCTGAAAAAGCAATTTCACCGGCTGCATGCAAAATCACTACACCAGTAATCACGCGGTGGGTTTTACCCGATAGATCGGCAAGAATAGCTTCGGCATCTGCAGCATCTATCGGTTTTCCGATGATGCGGTCACCGAGAACAACGATGGTATCAGCAGCAAGTAGCGGAAGTGCAGATGGATTATGCTTTAGGTTCACCTGCCGCGCTTTTTCTCTTGCAATAAAAATGGGCACTTCCTCTACGGGCATATCCGGGGGGAAAGATTCATCGGTGGGAATGACATGAACGGTAAAATCTACTTCAGCCCATTCCAGGAGCTGACGGCGACGGGGAGACTGAGAAGCGAGTATGATAGGGGGAAGATGAATAGACATAGATCAGAAATAATAAGCGAAAAATAACATTGAAAGAATACCGGTAAACATGACCCATTTCACCCAACTACTCAGGCGATGAAAATCCTGCTGCGTTTGTGCTGTTGAAAGTTTTTGGAGGATACGCAACAGTGGAAGAACAATCAGCAGCAAACAATAGGCAATACTAAACCACCAGCCGTAAGCTATTACATAGACCTGCAATAACAACAATGTTCCTGCAAGAACGATGATCCATACGTATATAAATACCCGTGAAGCCTGGAGTCCCCAAACAATAGGCATGGTGCGGCAACCATACTGTTGATCGCCTACGCGATCTTCCATATCTTTCAGCACTTCCCTAATCAAAGAAATAACGAATGCAAAAGCTGCATATAACATAGTGAGTCGAAACAAGCGGATAGCGGCCTGATCGGGTGATGTGACTGATTGTAAAGATATCGGCGATTTAGAAAAGAAGACAATCAGGATCACCCAGCTGGTCAGTAGGGAAATAACAACATTCCCAATCAATAATTGCCTTTTAAAATTAGTAGAATACAACCACAGCAAAACAATGCAAATCAGGTTGGCAAAGATCAGGTACCAAAAATGAAAAGGTGAAAGTGCGAGTACCGTGCAAAAGAACCCCAGCAAACTGAGCAGCATATGCCAGAAAATGGCCCAGCGGCGACTGACTCCATGGTTAACAACCACTTTTCCCGGTTTATTGATCTGGTCAATATTCAGATCAAAATAGTCGTTGATGATATAGCCTGCCGCTGCGATCAATACGGATGCAACAACAAGTAAAATAAATTGTGTGAGGTCATGGGTTTTATAAATGGGCAGATAAATGCCATATTCATAGCAACACTGTGTGATTACAATGAATAGGAGGTTTTGCCAGCGTACCAATCGTAAGAATGCACCCAAGTTTATCGTTTTCGGATTAATTAGCGTTCAATAC
>JBEIUM010000026.1:0-19661 GCA_040374385.1 Sediminibacterium sp.
AGCACCAGCGTGAAGCCATCCGGTTGCAGAGGTAGGGCTGGCTGGTCGGGCATTTCCACCAATGCAATCACCAAGCGTGCCGTACGTAAGCCACTCATCTGCTGTAATTGCTCAGCGGAAGCCTCCAGAACAGGTATGTTCATGGAAGCGTGTGCAGCAATCCAGTCAGCAGCAGCATATAATTGGCGAATGGACCAGTCACTTTGAATGAGTTCTTCCACGGCCTTTTCCCCTTCCACGATGAATAAACGTTCTTCTGCCCTGTGTTTTTTCTGGCATAAACTTTGAATATATTTGACCTCCCGCTTACCTACCATGTATTTAGATTGAATGCGTAAATTGATTTATCATATTGCCTTTGCAGCGGGTCTCCTGACGATCGCCTCCTGTAGTCTGGAGAAACGAACCATCATTAGTAATCCGCCCAAAGGAAAGCCGTTCGTTTATGACACGAAGATCAATGTGAACGGAAATATAACCAAAGATGAGAAAATCCGGCTTACCAATGAACTGGGAAATTATTGGGATGATAGCATTCTGGTAAAAAAAGTTTCCCAGCTGGGTATCAGATATGTTATCAAGAATCCGGCTGCCTTCGATTCTGCCAATCTGGATAGAAGCATTGATTACATGAATGAATACCTGAATTCACAGGGATTTTATTATGCACTTTTTGAACCGGTTATCAGCACAGACTTTGTCAAAAACCAGGAAAGAAAAAAAATTGCACTCACCATTGAATTAGGTAAGAACATCACTTTTGATTCAATTGGATATGAATTAAAAGATAGCAGCCTGCAATTATTGACAGAACAAGAGAGGGGAAAAAGTTTGATCAAGGCAGGTGACCCTTATACAAAAAGTGCCATCAGCAATGAATTGGATAGGTTGGTAAGTCTTTACCGCCAAAATGGGTATTATCAATTCACCCGTGAGCACATTTTTGCGCATGTTGACACGCTTGACCGATCGTTGTTTCAACTCACCCTCGACCCTGTTAAACAGGTGGAACTGATTATGCTGGCCAATAAAAACCGGCAAAAAAATACCAGTTGGCCGGTAGCCATGGAAAGGAGAGACAATGTCGATAGCAATGTTTTGAAATCCTATAAAATCGGAACACTGTATTATTATCCTGAAACCAGGCTATCGGACTTACCCGACAGTTTACCTTTTGCAAAGAACTGGCTGGAGACCCGGCGACCCCATACTGTTATGCGATACAAAAAAGGGTTGTTCGTTGATCAGCCGCTATTGGAACATACTTATCAGGTGCACGCAGAATTGTATGACGAGAAGAAATACTTTAAAACCCTGAACGCCTTGGGAAGACTCGGCGCCTGGCAATCGGCAGATGCCAAAATCATTCCGCGGGGTAAAGACACTTTGGACATTCACTATTTTTTAGTGCCTGCGACCAAGCAAAGTTTTTCCATCGATCTGGAGGGAAGCCGCAATACCACTGATCTCGGAGCAGGCAATCTTTGGGGTTTATCTACCAATCTCAATTATATCAACCGAAATGTTTGGAGAAGATCGATTCAGTCGGTGACCACTTTCAGAACCGGTGTCGAACTGAACATTCTGAACAGCCAATCTGGTCCGCTGGTACAGACTTTCCACGTCAGTTTAGGACATACCTATTCTTTTCCGCAACTGATATTACCGGTTAAAAAATGGAGGCCGCTGCAACAGGCTGACGACAGGAGAACGCTCTTGAGTTTAACCGGATCCTTTGTGAACCGAAGGGATTTTTATCTCCTGCGTTCACTGGTTGCCAGTTGGGGTTATGAGTGGAAAAAGAATAATGTTACCTGGCTTTATAAACCGTTGAATGCAGAATTGTATACGATCGAACGTTTTTTCAAACTGGATAGTTTGCTGATCAGCAATCCGTTCCTGCAAACATCATTCAACGAGGGTCGGGTTTTCGGACAAACACTCACTGTGTTCAAAACAATTGTATCACCCAGGAATCCGAATAAAAGTCATTTTATTCGATTGGGCTTTGAAGAATCAGGTTCGCTCTTCGCCTTGTTCAATGCCAATGCTTCACAGATCTATCGGTTCATAAAAACAGAGGGTGAATATAGACAAACCATCAAGTATGATAAGAATTCACTTGCCTTTCGTGCCTTTGCAGGTGTTGGATATAATTACGGTACTGATGCTCGTATTGGGAATACCCTCCCCTTCTTCAAGCAATTTTTTGCTGGTGGCCCCAATAGTATGCGGGCCTGGCGATTGCGTCAGATTGGGCTAGGCGGTTCCATTCAAAGTGACACCATTTCAAACTCCAACTACCGTGACCGCTTTGGTGACATGCAGTTAGAATTTAATTTTGAATATCGTTTCCGACTCACCAGTATCGGAGGTTTCAAAATTGAATCGGCGGTGTTCACCGATATCGGTAATATTTGGAGTATTAAAAACATTCCGGGCGATCCGGAGGCTCGGTTCTCGCTGAAACGATTGAAACAAGATCTCGCCATCGCTGTAGGTGCCGGCTTACGTTTTGACTTTACTTTCTTTCTGATCAGACTGGATGGCGCCTATAAAGTAAAAGATCCGGCACGACCCTATAACAATGGCTGGATGAATGGTATCTCTTTTACAGAGAAAAGACCGAATGGATTAACTGTAGAGAACTTCGGCCTTCAGTTAGGTATTGGACTCCCCTTCTGATTTTTTGGATAATTTTTCTATCTGCTGCTGAAACTGTTCCGGTGACACTGCATCTTCAGCACTGAATTCACCAATACGTGTTCGGCGTAAACTGCTCAAATAAGCTCCCGTACCCAGGAGTTGTCCCAGATCATGGGCAAGACTTCTGATGTAAGTGCCGGTGGAGCAGACGATTCGAAAATGCAGCACCGGAAGAGCAATGGCAGTGATGTCGAAAGTATAGATGGTAACCGGTCGTGGGTCAAGTTGAACCTCTTTACCCTTGCGTGCAGCGAGATAAACCGGTTGACCATCTTTTTTGATGGCAGAATGTTGTGGTGGGATTTGTTGAATGGGGCCTGTCAACTGCTCAACGGCTTTATGAATGTCAGCCGGAGTGATGTGCTCGTAAGATTTCAATTGAGCAGGTTCGCTTTCGAGGTCATAGGTAGGCGTTACAGCGCCAATAGTAAATGTACCTGTGTACTCCTTTTCCATACCCATGTATCGATTGATCTCTTTGGTATACTTCCCGGTACAAACGATTAAGAGTCCGGTAGCCAGTGGGTCGAGCGTGCCCGCATGCCCCACTTTCTTTATCCGGGTGAGGTAGCGTATTTTTCTCACCACATCGAAGGATGTCCAACCCAGTGGCTTATCGAGTAATAACACCTGACCGTTCAAAAACGGTTGCAGGTATGGTGGAACTTCCTTCTGCTTCATGGTGCCGGTGGATGACGGGGTGTGGGAATCAATAGGCACGTGCAAACAGCACCCTTTGTGTTGAAGGTTGACCGGTGAGGATACATGTACCTGCTTCCTGCTGATTATCGAGCGGGATGCAGCGAATCGTGGCTTTACTGAGTTCTTTAATTTTCTCTTCGGTTGCGGCTGTTCCATCCCAATGTGCGGAAATGAATCCGCCCTTGTTTTCCAGCAAATCCATGAATTCATCCCAACTATTGGCTTGGGAAGTATGTGCTGCTCTGAATGTGAATGCTCGGTTGTAAAGATTTTGCTGAATGTCTTCCAGTAACTGTTGAATATGGGCAGCTATTCCTTCCAGGGGTACGGTTGATTTTTCTCTTGTATCACGACGGGCAACTTCCACCACTTTGTTCTCCAGATCACGGGCACCGATGGCCAGGCGAACAGGCACACCTTTCATCTCATATTCAGCAAATTTCCATCCGGGGCGGGCGTTATCGCTGTCATCGTATTTTACGGATATGCCCAAGGCACGCAGATCTTGCATGATAGGGGAAACAGCTTCGTCGAGCTGGCTTTTTTGTTCAGGCCCTTTGAAGATGGGCACAATCACTACTTGTGTAGGAGCAAGACGCGGCGGCAGAATCAATCCTTCATCATCGCTGTGCGCCATCACCAGTGCGCCAATCAGTCGGGTGCTTACACCCCAGCTGGTAGCCCAAACATAATCGAGGCGGTTTTCGCGGTCACTGAATTTCACATCAAATGCACGCGCAAAATTTTGACCCAGGAAATGGGAAGTACCGGCTTGTAAAGCTTTTCCATCCTGCATCAAAGCCTCGATACAATAGGTATCTTCCGCACCGGCAAAACGCTCATTAGGTGTTTTTACACCTTTTATTACGGGCAGCGCCATCCAGTTCTCTACAAAATCTGCATACACATCCAGCATTTTGCGGGTTTCGACCAGCGCTTCTTCCCGGCTGGCGTGAGCCGTATGGCCTTCCTGCCACAGAAACTCAGCCGTACGTAAAAAAAGTCGGGTACGCATTTCCCAGCGAACCACATTGGCCCACTGGTTTACGAGTATGGGTAGGTCGCGGTAAGATTGAATCCAACCTTTATACGTATTCCAAATGATGGCTTCACTGGTTGGGCGAACAACGAGTTCCTCCTCGAGACGGGCTTCCGGATCTACCATCAATTTACCGGGGTGCTCGGGATCAGATTTCAAACGATAATGGGTTACAACGGCACATTCCTTGGCAAAACCCTCGGCATTCTTCTCCTCGGCCTCAAACAGACTTTTCGGCACAAACAGGGGAAAATAGGCGTTTTGGTGGCCTGTATCCTTAAACATCTTATCCAGCACATCGCGCATATTTTCCCATAGGGCAAAACCATAGGGCTTGATCACCATACAACCCCTTACGGCACTGTAATCAGCGAGACTGCCTTTAATGACCAGGTCATTGTACCATTGGGAATAATCTTGCGCGCGGGAGGTAACTTCCTTACTCATAATCAGTTATTTATGAATGCCTTAATTAACGAACGATTGTTGGCATGACTTTTGCAAATGTAAAAAAAGCAGAAAGCTGCGCAAATGTAACTAACTTTATCTCATCTCTAAAACCGCCTTTATGAAAACACTCAGTTTATACGCGCTGGTAAGTGTGCTACTGTTGTCTTCCTGCAGCACGGCTTATAAAGCAGGACAAACGCCCGACGATATTTATTTCTCTCCGGGTAAAGCGGTGGGTGGAGAAGAAACAAATAATAGAAGAAATAACCGGGAGGAATACCAGGAATACACCGGCTCACAGGATGATGCCTACCTCCGCAGAAAAGTTGCTAACCGCAACCGCTGGTCTGCCATTGATGATTTCAGCTATTGGAATGATTGCCGGTATAATTTCTTCCCTATGACCTTCTCGCATTTCAATTCTTTCTATAACTGCTTTACCTGTCCCACTTTCAATACATTTGGTCATCCATTCATGCCCCTCAACGGCGGCCTCGGCTTCGGTTTTGGTGCCGGATTTGGTGGTTGGGGCGGATGGGGTGGTTGGGGCGGTGGTTTTGGCTGGAACAATCCCTTCTTTACGCTGATCAATTACAGTTCACCTAATTTTTCAGGTGGTTCTGCTTCTCTCAGTAACCTGAATGCCGCCCGTAACAGAAATTTCAACAATGCGAATAATGTTAACTTCCTGCCCAAACCAGGCGCTGCCAATCCTTCTTCCAGCCGTTCTTTTGGAAGTCTGATGCGCACTGTATTTGCCCCAGCCAGCAATGGCTATGCAGGCAGCACTTATAGTCGCCCTTCCCGCTCATTCGGTAACAGTGGCTCCGGCATGGGCAGTACCGCCCCCTCCTCTTCAGCTGGTGGATTCAGCGGTGGATTTGGAAGTGCGGGCTCTTCTGCCAGTGGCGGCCGTGGAGGAAGAGGAAACTAATATTCCTATCACTTTTTGAATCGGTAACCAACACTTCTACTTCCCGGGAGTATTCATTGTATTGCCCGGTATGAAAACAGCTCAACATGAAAGCCAAAATTATATTCCTGCTGCTCTCTACCTCTTTGGTATCGCAACTATTGGCGCAGCAACCAGAAGATGCCATCCGCAGTTCCTGGTTCACGCAAAATGGAACAGCCCGCATGGTTGCCATTGGCGGTGCCATGGGATCGCTGGGAGGTGATATCAGTGCCAACCATGTGAACCCTGCTGGTCTTGGTTTATTTAAAACACGTGAATTGGTTTTAACACCGGGGTTTGGAATGAACAATAATCGCTTTGCCTATCGTGGCACCGATACCGCAAGTAAAAGAAATGCATTTGAATATGGAACCATGGGGGTGGTCTGGGGTACTGCGAGAAATAAAAATTATTCCCGCTACAATAGCAGCGCATTCGCCATCTCTGTTACCCAACTCGCCAACTACCAAAACCGCGAATCTTTCAGGGGCTTTAATAATGTCAGTTCATTCACAGAACAATACCTGGAAGAACTGGTGCGCGACAGAGCCGATACCAATGCTGCCCTCAGCAACTATATTTTTGGATCATCCCTTGCCTTCCGCACTTTTCTGGTAGATACTACGCAGGGAGCAGGAGGCACCGTTTCCGGCTATCAAAGTCTTGTTCCCATCTCTACCGGTGTGAATCAACTTTATGATGCAATAACCCGGGGCAGTTATAATGAAATAGCCATCGGCACAGCAGGGAATGTAGAAGACAGACTTTATCTAGGCGCCAGCATCACCTTACCCATCATACGCTTTAGCCGGGAATTATTTTACAGTGAACGTGACGCCACCAACAACCCGAATAACCAGTTTAAATTTTTTGAGTATAAAGAGCTTTTTTCTTCCAACGGATTTGGCTTTGGCGCCAAACTTGGTATGATCTATAAGCCCGCAGATATGTGGCGTGTAGGATTTGCTTTCCATACACCACAAATCATTGGATTCAAAGATGAAATCAGAAGCTCGATTACCGCCGATACAGAAGGCTATGCAGGACTGCGCACAGAGACCAGTGACCGACTGAATAGTGGCAATGCAGGTGAACGCCAATACACATTCACCACTCCCTGGCGAGCCATCCTGAGTTTGAGCCATGTATTTCGCGAAATCAGTGACACCCGCCAGCAACGTGCCTTCATCAGTGCTGACCTTGAATATGTCAATTACCGCTCTGCCCGATTTCATGGTGGCGAATTCATATCACAACAGTTGGATGACTACTACAGATACCTGAATGAAACCATTCGGGATATTTATCGCGGCAATATCAATGCGAGAGTGGGTGCTGAATTGAAGCTCAATACTTTCATGTTACGCGCGGGAGCTGCCTATTATGGCAGTCCCTACAACAATGATTTTAATGCGAACAGATTGGTCACCAGCGGGGGTATTGGCTATCGCAATAAGGGCATGTTCATTGACCTTACCTATGCGCATACCTTTAATCGCGACGTGAGATTCCCCTATCTGCTGAGCGATAAAGCCAATACTTTTGCAGAACAAACCGGCAGCATCGGCCGTGCCATGGTAACAGTTGGCTTTAAGTTCTAAAGTTCAAATCATAGCAGACTCAGCAGTTCAACAAGCACTCGGATGTTTCTGCTCAACGCTTTGTTACTTGGTCTCCTCCCCCAGCATTTGTAGTAAGGTCTTCCATGGATCTTGATCAGCTGCTAACGGTGTAAAGCCGGACTGCTTTTTTATCCAGGTCATTTGTCGTCTGGCATATTGCCAGGTATTGATTTTTATCTTTCTAATGGCTTCTTCGAGCGAATAAGCACCATCTATGTATTGCATCAGTTCGCGATAACCTACCGTCTGAAGAGCAGGTAATGCACGATAAGGTATCAAGGAACGCACTTCCTCCACCCAGCCGGCAGTGATCATGGCATCTACACGCTGATCGATGCGATCGCGTAATAATGGCGTAGGAAGTTGTAAGTAAAATGGTATCATTTCAAAAGGCCTTTGCACCCGTGCAGCCTTTCGATAATGGAGTATAGATTGTCCGGTCGTTCGAATCACTTCGAGCGCGCGCTGCAGTCTGCGTGGGTTTTGTTGTTCTGCCTGCTCCCAAAAATCAGGATCGTTCTTCCTTACTTCCGTTTGCAGCCAATCGAGTCCTTTCGTCTCATATTCATGCTGCAGTTGGTTTCTGATGTCTTCCGGAATGGCAGGCATGGCATCAAGCCCCTCCATGAAAGCCTTGATGTATAAACCGGTTCCGCCCGTCATTACTACCACCGGATTCTTTTCGTGCAGTTGGCGGCAGGTTTGCAGGGCCATTTGCTCAAAGAAAGCAGCATGAATGGGTTCATGCAATGCATGATCGGCAATAAAATAATGGGGCACACGCTGTAGTTCTTCCTCACTTGGTCTTGCCACACCAATTTTCATTTCACGGTAACATTGACGGGAGTCTGCGGAAATGATTGCTGCACCCAACCGTTCAGCCAATTGTATAGCAAGGGCTGTTTTTCCGGCGGCTGTTGGTCCGGCAAGAATAATCACGGTAGGTGAACTGATCAAGGCTGAGAAGGAATAAAGGATGAAAGGCTAGAATTCATCGTTATTACTAAAATCCTCGGAAGCACTTTCTTCTCCATCGGTATCATCGGTGACTTCATCATCTTCTCCCTCGCTGCCAAAACCTTCAGCAGTTTGAGAGAGATCATATTTCTCTTCAATATCGGCAAACTTATTTCCCAGCAGACTTTTCGTACCATATTGCTGGGGTCCGATTCCCTCCGTGCGGGTTACCGCCGGATAGGTCAATCGGTTATTCATGTCTTTGCTTACATTGATCAATTCCACCAAAAAAATCCAGTGCTTATTGAAATCGTATTCATAGACAAACTTCTGATTGGTATCTTTTATTTCAGTGCCAATAGGTACTTCAGCCATCAACAAAGGTTCTACCCGATAGTCTTTTTCATAGCGCGCTAAACTGATTTCCCGACCCCTTGCCCAGTTATCATTGCTGCGATAAAAAGTGGCTGCATGCTGCTGATCGAATTCGAATGATTTCAGGATAGCAAGATGTAAATCAAAAAAGCATTGTTGATGAAGAATTACAATGTCCCGGTAAACGGTATCATCTTCTTCGAGGTAAATTCTAAATTTTAAAACTGCCATCGGATCTTGTGAGCCGGAAAATGCCGGACTGCCGTAAAAATACTCAATTTCTGCCGGTCAATTGTAGTTCTTTGCCTTTTTCCTGCATGAAGCTAAAAGCGGCTTCATATTCATTGGGGATAATGCCATCTAAAATGGCTTCCCGAATGGCGTCTTTGATAATGCCGACCTGTTTCCCGGGGGTTAGCTGAAAATAATCCATGATCATTTCTCCTGTAATGGGTGGCTGCCAGTTGCGAAGGCGATCTGTCTCCTCAACTTCCTGCATCCGCTTGCGCACCCATTCAAAATTGCGCAGGTACTTTTTGACCTTTATTTTATTCTTACTGGTGATATCTGCTTCACAAAGCAGCATCAGGCTATCAATGTCTTCACCGGCATCAAACAGCAAACGACGAACTGCGCTGTCGGTGATGTTCTCTTTGGTGAGACTGATCGGACGGAGATGCAGCAGCACCAGTTTCTGCACGAATTTCATTTTTTCATGTTGCGGTAATTTCAGTCGGTTGAAAATTTTGGGAACCATGCGGGCGCCTACTACTTCATGGCCATGGAAAGTAAATCCATGCCCCGGTTCAAATTGTTTGGTAGCGGGTTTACCGATATCGTGTAACACCGCGGCCCAGCGCAGCCAGAGATCATCAGTTACCGCAGCTACATTATCCAATACCTGCAGCGTGTGGGTGAAATTATCTTTATGACCCATGCCGTCAATATATTCAGCACCCTTTAGATCGACCAGCTGTGGAAAAATGATGGGTAGTAAATCACTGTCCATCAGCAATTGCCAGCCGACAGAGGGTTTCTTGCAACGCATGATTTTATTCAGTTCCTCAGTGATCCGCTCTTGAGATACGATGCGAATGCGATGGGCCTGTGATTGAATGGCTGCAAAGGTTTCCGGCACGATGGTGAAATCGAGTTGCGCGGCGAACCGAATGGCGCGCATCATGCGCAGGGGATCATCAGCAAAAGTTTGTTCCGGTGGCAGGGGCGTTTTGATTTGTTTATTCCCAAGGTCTTGCATGCCACCAAATGGATCAACCAATTCACCGTAATCGGCTTCATTGAGGGAGATGGCCATGGCGTTGATGGTAAAGTCTCTCCTATTTTGATCATCTTCGATGGACCCCGCTTCTACAGCTGGTTTTCTGCTGTCTTGCCGATAGCTTTCTTTGCGGGCACCAACGAATTCAATTTCGAGGTCAGGTAATTTGATCTGAGCGGTACCAAAATTTTTAAATACCGACAAGGGGGGTCGGGGTTGGAAAGAATCGGCTACCGCCCGGGCCAGTTGTATGCCATCTCCCAGACAAACAACATCGGCATCACTTACCGGGCGCCCCATGATTTTATCGCGTACAAATCCGCCAATCAGGTAACAGGGATACCCTAGCTCTGCGGCACGCAGAGCGATGATGGACAGCAATTTGCTTTCAGCGGGGGTACAATGGATATACATCGAATGTAAAGTTACAACTGTTTCAGTTGGTGTCGGTTAACACACTAACCAACTGTTCGGTAGTAATGGTCGTAGCGCAATTGAAATGTTTTAGGGGACAAGCAATTTTCCCATGAAGACCGCAAGGCCGACAGGCCAATGGCTGCTTAGTTTCCACGATGTGGCTGTTATCTGACAATGGTCCAAAACCGAATGCAGGTAAGGTGGAGCAGTAGACAGCCGTAACGGGGGCATTCACTGCAGAAGCGAAGTGCAGGGGTGCTGAGTCGTTTACATAGTTCATTACGGCACCCTGCTGCAAGGCAGCCGACGCCAGGTAATCTAACACGCCACAAAGATTAGTCACATGGGTTCTGTTACCACTTCGAATAATCTGATCACACAATTTTCGGTCACCGGGGCCCCCTAAGAGATAAATATGGTAAGTAGCGGGTAATTGTTCGATGAGTTGTTTCCATTGTTCAGCCGGTAACTGCTTGGTGAACCATACTGATGCAGGTGCAATGCAGATATAGGGTGCAGCTGTCAGGGATGCAATTTTTTGCCGGTCGGCATCCGTCGGATACAATCGGGGACGTACTGCCCCTCCTTCGGTAAAATGTTCTATCAGCCGTTGGTTTCTCTCCGTTTCATGCAGCGTGTTGGTATCCGTTCCAATGATGTGTTTGATTTGTCGCGTAAAAAATCGGGCAAAAGGATTTTTATCAAATCCAATGGTTTCTTTGGCTCCGGACAAAGCAGTGAGTAGTCCGGTAGCTGCAAAGCGCTGCACATTGATGACTTTATCATATCGTTCTTTACGAATGGCACGAATCAGTCGGTATAACTCCGTGTATTTATTTTTCGCCTTGTGCCAGATCCATACTTTTTTCACATAGGGATGTCCTGACCACAAGGTTTCATTGCCTTTCCGAACCAGCCAGTGGATTTCGAAAGTGGGGTCAGTGGCATGTAGCTTTTCCTGCAGTGCAGTGGCCAGAACGGCATCGCCGATAAAAGCCGTTTGTATGATCAGGATTTTAGCCATAGTGCAAAAATAGGAGAACTAAGGGCGGCGGTATGCGAATGAGAGAAAAATAAATAAGCAGCTTAGGGGCGCAAAATCGAGAAGGTGCCGTCTTTTTTCCATTTAACGATAGAGGATGGGCGCCCAGGATGGGTATCATCGCGGCGGTAATGCACAACATAATCAACCCCATTGATAATTAATGCATCCACATCATTGAAGCAGGTAGGGGGCGGATAGCCGCTGATATTGGCAGAAGTACCAACGATGGGTTTACGAAAGCGTTTGATAAGTTGTCGACAAAAATGATCACGTGAGATACGAATACCGACCGACCCATCTGCTGCCAGCAAATTATCGGCCAGGCCGATAGCCTGATCATAGATGATGGTGGTGGGTTGGTGCACCCCTTTGATGTAATCAAAAACCTGTAAATCGGTTTGCGTTACGTAGGTCAAAATATCACGCTCATCGGCTAATAAAACCACCATGGCCTTATGATCTTCCCGCCGCTTCAAGCGATAGATGCGATCGACCGCTTCGGCATTCGTGGCATCGCATCCGATTCCCCATACGGTATCGGTGGGATAAAGAATGAGTCCGCCGGCCTGTAATACCTTGAGACAGGGTTCAATATCATATTCAAATGCATGGCTCATCATCGTATTGGAAAATTACACCATACTGTGTAAATAAAGCGCCCAAAAAAATATTCTCATTGTATGTTTGCAAAAAAAAGCATGGATGTAAAGGAACTGATAGCGGCAGCATGGACAAACAGGTCGTTGCTCAAGGAAAGCAGCTATGCGGATGCTGTGCGGGTGGTAATGGAGGAACTGGATAAGGGCAGACTGCGCGTGGCGGAGCCCGGTCAGGATGGCTGGCAGGTGAATGAATGGGTTAAACAAGCGATTCTGCTCTACTTTGGTATACAGCACATGCAAACCTGGGAAATGGCTCCTTTCGAATTCTACGATAAAATGTTACTCAAGCAGGGTTACCGTGAGTTGGGTGTAAGAGCAGTTCCACCGGCAACAGCCAGGTATGGCAGTTATATAGCCCCCCAGGTTGTACTGATGCCGAGTTATGTGAATATTGGTGCTTATGTGGATGAGGGTACGATGGTTGACACCTGGGCAACTGTAGGTAGCTGTGCGCAAATTGGAAAAAATGTACACCTCAGTGGTGGTGTCGGCATAGGTGGGGGTTCTAGAACCATTGCAGGCAAGTCCGGTCATAATCGAAGACGGCTGTTTTATTGGCAGTCGCTGTATTGTGGTGGAAGGTGTGCGGGTAGAAAAGGAAGCCGTGTTGGGTGCCAATGTGGTATTAACTCAATCCACAAAAATCATTGATGTTACCGGCCAAACTCCGATGGAATATCGGGGACGTGTTCCGGCGCGGAGTGTCGTTATTCCCGGGAGCTATCAAAAAGCTTTCCCTGCCGGGGAATATGGCGTTAGTTGTGCATTGATCATTGGCCAGCGTAAGGCCAGCACCGATCTCAAAACCAGTCTGAATGACGCTTTACGTGATTTCAATGTAAGTGTCTGACAATGGCCAGGACTTTGATTGCTGTCCATTTCGTTGCGAAGACTACTGTGTTGTAGTTATTTGGCAGGCTTAGGCTCTTTTGGCAGCCATCTCCCGAATGATTTCAGGAATGCAGAGAAAATCAGTTGACTTATCGAGATAATAGTCTGCCCCCAGGCTGAGACAAGTATCTTTGAAGAGTTTTTCTTTTTGATTGGTCAGCATCACAACGATGGGCTGGTGTTCGTTATCTGTGCGTATTTTACGCAGCATGTCAATGCCGCTGGTGCCTGGCATATTTACATCCAGTACGACCAATTCTGGTTGATTCGAGTCAAGTAAAGTGTATGCCGATTCAGCATTATCGGCCGTATCTACCTTATTTACACTGGGGACGATGGAGAGAAACATTTTCATTTTTTCAAGAATGATGTTTACATCATCCACCAGCAGAACATTCAGGGATTGACTTTTCATAAAATTGGTTTTCGAGTAATCGCCGTTAGGCGATTACTGCAGGTTATTGGATGTGCCGGTGGTTGGCCGTGTGGTTGTGCTGCATCCAGGTGGATACAGCTGTCATTGGATTTTAAAACGGGATGTCAATTTTCCGTTTGGATATTGTAGAACAAAGTAACGAAGAGACATCCCGGATAAGGATAGAAGTATTTGTCCTTTTTGTGTCGGTTAAAAAAAGGGGTCTGTCAAGAAAGCACTACAAAAAGGGGAAAATCAGGCTCAGATGATGTTGTTCAGGATCGCATACTTAACCAGGTCGGCATTGGTTTTCATGTTCATTTTCTCCAGAATGCGACCGCGGTAGGTACTGATGGTATTGACGTTCAGGCTCAGTTGTTCACCAATCGATGAAATGCTTTGTCCCATAACGATCATCTTAAACACTTCAAATTCCCTGTCGGAGAGTATTTCATGGGGAACCTGGGTATTATTTTCTTCGATGGAGCCGGCGAGCACTTCGGCTACTTCGCTGGTGATGTATTTTCTACCGGAAAGTATTTGTTTCACTGCTTTCACTAATTCAAAGGGGGCACTTTCCTTGGTCAGGTAGCCGGAGGCACCGGAGCGTAAGGAGCGCACCGCATATTGTTCCGGGGCATGCATAGAAAGTATCAGCACCGGTGTTTGGGGGGCATGTTCTTTGATCTGCTTAAGTATCTCAATGCCCGAATGTCCGGGCATGCTGATATCTGAAATAATAATGTCCCAGGCATGCATCAGGGCATTTTTCAGCAGGTCGGCTGAATCGGGTACATCGGTAATCTCAGCAAAGGGGAATGCTTCCGCTAAAATTTTGCGTAACCCTTCACGAATCAAAGTATGGTCGTCAGCAATTAAAATTCTCATAATCTTTTCCTTACTTTTCTATCAAAGTTCAACTTCCAAAGGCGGACTTATATTCAGAACGTATAATTACGCTGCATATTGGAGTCATTTTGTAGTAATTTTACTATACTTGTTGTAAAGATATCCTACATTTTATTAATCCTTATATATAAATAATTAAAATTCATATAATATAATTTTTTTAACTCATTTCTAATGGCTTCTTCATCTTCTCCTTCAGCTGACATGCAACCGGTTCTGGCACTATTGGAACGCCTTTCTCAACTGCCGCAAGTAGACATCCGTTTTGATTTTGAAGACCAGGAAACCTGGTCAGTGATCACCGAATTCGACGACGACGATAACCAGACCTCCCTGCGATATTATGGTGGAGATCGATATGCCTGGGTGGCAGGAGCATACGATGATTCCGATGATTTTGTTGAAACACTTGAGTGGCTCTCCCCAGCCATGGCAGATATGCTGCCGGAAGGATGTCGCCTACTGATGCAAAAGGTTCGGGACGATGAAAAAGGTATGCGCCTCGCTGGCCATTTCCTCTTAAAGCAAAAAGGGTAGCGAACCCGCAGGTCCCCCACCCTTTTTATTACCAAATTCCCAACTATCGTTACAACAAGGCCTTCACCCGTTTGGTGATATCGGCCAGTTCCTTTTCCATTACCACGATACCCTTCTCTTCGTTGCTACTGAGTGGCTCTGTTTGGGTGCAAACATTGACGTAAAGATCGCTCAGCCGCCTTCTGAATTTAAACTCATCGAAGAAAATCGTTTTACGGTTCAATTCGAGTATTTCCTTGCGCAGATCATTCATCGCGTTCCATCGCTGCTTCACTTCAGACTTTGTGGTATCTGACACAGCTACCTGTGCTATCTTTTTGTCCAGTGTATCCACCAGATAATACAAATCTTCCTCTGCTTTATAGAGTCGCATGGACTGATCGTACAGTTGCTGCAGATTAGCTGCAGATAAACCGGCGGCGTCATTGGGCTGTATATTAATCCACTGCTCATAGTCCTTTTTATTGTGTGTCATCACCACGCGATATTTCCCTGCGGGTACACGGGGAGCAATCACGGATGCAAATAGGACTGTACTTCCGGCGATAAAACCACCCTTAGCTACTTTTGGCGGATTAATAGTGAGATCCCATTCTACCCGATTCAAACCTTTCAGTCCGGTACCATTGAAATCTTTTATTTTAACGCCTTTTTCATTATAAACATTGAAGCGAACGGCATCGTTGCTGCGTTCTTTCAGAAAATAATAGAAGGGTGGTAATACAGATTTAGAACCTGCCACCCATCCAGCAATGTTGGATGCCGATTGCGGATAGGAGCCCGACAATTGATATTTGTAGGCAGCTGGTGCAAAGAAGTTGACTTCGCTGCCCAGATCGATACCTGCCATTTGACGTAGTGGCTGAATATCGTCTACTATGAAGATTCCTCTTCCATGGGTACCCACTACCAAATCATTGGTCACGCGGTTGATCTGAAGATCGCGAACGGGTGTATACCAGGGCAAATTCTGATATTTACTGCGCATCCAGTTTTTTCCAGCATCCAGCGAAATGAAAAATCCCATTTCTGTTCCGACGAAGAGCAGGTTCTGATTCACCGGGTCTTCCAGTATGATGTGGGCAAAGCCGGTAAACTCTGCAGAAGTAAATCTTTTCCAGGTGTTTCCGCCATCATCACTCACAACGGCATATGTATTGTGATCACCATACATGTGGTTATCGAGTGTAACCATTATCCTATCTTTTTTGATAGCTGATAGGGCAATGCTGCTGATCCAGGTATTGGCAGGAACGCCGGTGGCGGCAATCGCTTTGTCTTTGCGTACCCAAGTTTTTCCACCATCGGTGGTCAATTGAAGGTGACCATCATCGGTACCCACCCAAATGATATTCTCATTATCCGGCCGCTGAGCAATGGTGAATATGGTGCAATGATTTTCTGCGCTGGTATTGTCACCGGTAATGCCTCCGCTGTTTTCCGTTTGCTTTGATTTGGCCGGATCATTGGAAGTCAGATCGGGCGAAATACGTTCCCAGTTTCTTCCTTCATCGCGGGAGCGATAGAGATATTGAGAACCGGTGTATAAATTATAAAGCGGTTTCCCAGCCGGGGAACGTTTCATGGATGTTCCCACCACGATGGGTGTATTCCAGTTCCAGCGTGTTTCTTCATCGCCTTGTTGCTTTTTAGGTCGAATGCCCGTGCTTAAGCCGGTCGATAAGTCAATTCGATTCATTTCTCCACCCTGACTTTCCGCATAAAGGATATTGGGGTTCAAGGGACTGGTTTGCACCCAGAAACCATCCCCCCCTCCAATTACCTGCCAATCAGCAGCTGTAATACCGCCCGGCTTGGAAGCAGGTGCAATCCAGCTATTATTATCTTGCAGTCCGCCAAACACGCGATAATTTTTGGACTGATCAATGCCAACGTGGTAGAATTGACCAACGGGCAGGTTGTTCAGAAATTGCCAACTGATGCCCCTATTATAGCTTACATACACACCGCCATCGGTACCCAGAAATAATTGGTCGGTCTGAAGTGGATTCACCCAAAGTGCATGGTGATCGGCATGTGGTTCAACACCGCCGGAGAGACTTCCGCTCCAGGAATAACCACCATCTTCGGAATACTCAAATGCAAAGGAAGGGCGATAAACGCGCTTGGGATCTTTTGGATCATGCACCAGGGTACTAAAATAAAATGGACGAGCGGTGATGTTTTCCGTAACACTCAGTTTTTTCCAACTCTCACCGAGATCATTGGATATGTAAAGGCCCGGATTGGCTGCTTCAACTATTGCCAGTACCTGGTTGGGTTGGGAAGGATTCAGTGAGATAACAATCCGACCTAAAATACCGTCGGGTAATCCGTTGGTAAGTTTGCGCCAGTTTTTACCTCCATCTTCCGATTTAAATAACCCACTTCCCGTTCCCCCTGAATTAAATGCATAGGGCTTTCTTCTGAACTGCCAGCTGGATGCCAGCAGAATATTGGTCTGCTGCGGATGAATGGCAATATCAGCGCAACCGGTCTGTTCATTTACAAACCATACCTTTTGCCAGGTTTTTCCTGCATCGGTAGATTTATAAAGTCCGCGATGCGGAGAGTCGTGCCATAATGGACCCGGGGCTGATACGTAAATCGTTTTTTTGTCGGCGGGATCAATGATGATTTTGCTGATGTGTTCTGTGCTGTCAAGACCCAGTTTTTGCCAATTGCTGCCACCATCGGTCGTTTTGTATAATCCCACTCCGATTGAGACAGAATTACGCATATTACTCTCGCCCGTTCCGGCATAAACCACTTTACCGTTTCCAGGTTCAATAGCAAGTGCGCCAATAGATTGACAATATTTATCAAATACGGGGGCAAAGGAGAGTCCGCCATTTTGGCTCTTCCAAATACCGCCACCGGCAGTACCCACATATAGGTTCACTTGTTTTTCGACTGTGATTCCTTCAATAGCCGTGATTCGTCCACTCATGGTAGAGGGGCCTAATGATCGGGCAGACATCACCTGAAAAAAGGATGAGTTCAGGTTAGATTGGGCACCTGCTTGCATACTTACAGTTGCCATGAAAAGCATGGAAAAAATTACCTTCTTCATAAAATAGATTGTGCTGTGCTTAGAAAAAGAACCGGCTACCATTGGGTAGCCGGCGTATTCTCATCAAACAAAGATCAATTCCCTTTAAAGAGGGATTCGTCGATGGTTGGGTTGATCGTAATCTTTTTAGTAACATTCATCATCTGACCCATATCTTGCTTAAAGGCCACTTTAACACCATTTTCGAGTGTCTGATAGTCAAGAAATTTTACTTCTTGCTTCATTTCCTGGCCATTCATTTTCACGGTGGCTTCCGTTTTATAGATCAAATAGGTTTTGGTATCTATAAAGTGTACTTTTTCATTGCCGCCTTTAGAAACTACTTTTAACTTGAAATATTCATTTCCGTCGGCCTCATCTTTTCCCAACAATTCTACCGTATGGCCTTTGGAAGCGTAATCAATGAGCTGGTCTTGTAATTCCAGCTGATCTACTTTTGTTTTCAGATCTTCCTCAGGCATCGGCTGCAGTGCAGCTTGTCCCTGCAGTCCATTCATCGCCCAGCCGGCTGTAGGCGTTACGATTTCAATGATCTTCATTCCCTGAAATTCAGCATCTGTTCGATAGCCCTTATTGTGAACGGAATTGACCGTATAAGGACTTGAAATGCCCTGCACTTCAATTTGTCCTTCCACCCGCATACTGTTGAAGTTTTTCCATTTATCTTTTCCTCCAATCGCCTCAACATATTTGGCAACGATTTCATCGGCTGTTTGCGAGAGGGCGGAAGTGAAAGAAACCAGCAGGATACCTGCAGCAAGCAATACTTTTTTCATAATTCTTTTTTTTAGTTAGTAGGGAATTAGCGTCCCACATTACAAATGTGGTGACATTTTTTTAAGGGAAATTGAAATATTTACGGACGGCAAAAGATAATTATGAATGGAAACACTGAGCTGGAGCGTGAATGGACTTAAAGTTGCACGATTCCATTCTTAATGGCAAACATCACCATACCCACCCGACTGGTCACATTCAGTTTTTTGAAAAGTTCTGCCCGATAGCCGTCGATGGTCTTTTCACTTTTGAACATTTCGGCGGCAATTTCCTGGTAGGTTTTTTCGCTACAGGATAAACGCAGGAAAGTCAATTCGTTTTCTGAAAGTTTTTGCAGGGTATTGATCTGATCATTCTCATCCACGATTCGGTTGAGGGAGTGAATGACTTTGCGGGAAACAAGTTCATTATAAAAGAAGCCCACCGATAAAAGTTCAGAAAATGCCAGTTTCAGTTCAGACAAATCAGCATCTTTCACAATGTAGCCTTTGGCACCGCTCCGAATCATCTTGATGATAGCAGTTTCGGCATCCATGGTACTCAATGCGAGCACCTTTATCTCCGGATAATGACCTCTCAGCCATTCACAGGTTGCGTATCCATCCATTTCTGGCATGGATATATCCATGAGTACAATTTCCGGCAGGTGGTTGGGGTCCAGTTTATTAATGAAATCTTTCCCATTGGATGCTTCCAGCATCACTTCATATTGTGGGAAGATATTAATGAGAGAAATCAGACCCTTGCGAAACAGGGTGTGGTCATCCACAACAGCTATTTGGTGTTTGTCATGCATAAGGCACGTTAATTATGATTTGAGTCTCATTTTGGTTGCTGATGGTGAAGTTAC
>JBEIUM010000192.1:0-5304 GCA_040374385.1 Sediminibacterium sp.
TACCTTAAAGAATATGACCACCCTCTTTGGAAAAAATTTGAATCACAGGCAGTGGGGGCCGGACATGGTGGTATGGACTTCTTTGTCGATCATGCCTTCGTTGAATGTATTAAAAGAAATGCCCCCTTCCCGCTCGACGTTTATGACATGGCCACCTGGTATGCCATCACTCCCCTATCAGAGAAATCGATTGCCGAGGGCGGACAGGTTCAACTGATTCCGGATTTTACAAGGGGTAAATGGAAAAACAGGAAACCGGATTTTTGTTTGGGTACTGATTATTGATGTTTACCTGAACAATTGATTCAAACCGTTGTTTTATAGCCAGCCACCTGAAAATCGTGTGCCTGACCATGCAAACAACTACAGAAAATCGCCACCTGACCAGTCTTCTTTCTGCCATTGAGCCCCTGAAAAAGGCCATCACCGCGCATCCTGTTTACTCGCTGCTGCAGCAACCTGCTGACCTGCGTGTATTCATGCAATACCATGTATATGCCGTATGGGATTTTATGTCCTTATTGAAATCACTTCAAAATGGTCTCACCTGTACAACTTTGCCCTGGTTCCCGAAAGGAGATGCCGCCACCCGCTTTCTGATCAATGAAATTGTCGTGGGTGAAGAATCAGATGTCGATATGCATGGACTACGTAAAAGCCATTTTGAAATTTACCTCGATGCCATGCAACAATGTGGCGCCGACACAAAAACCATCCATGCATTCCTACAGGAACTCTCCTCAACAGGTGACTTGAAAAAGGCAATGGAAAATACTGACCTGCCTACTGAGGCAGCACAATTTGTAGCCTATACTTTTAGTGTCATCGCTTCCGGACAAATGCACCTGCAGTCCGCCATTTTTACTTTTGGCAGAGAAGACCTCATTCCTGATATGTTCTACGCATTGGTTAATGATTTACATCGTCAACAACCCGAGCATATATCTATCTTCCGCTATTACCTCGAGCGCCACATCGAAGTGGATGGTGACCATCATAGTCAACTTGCCCTTCAAATGACCAGCCAGTTGTGTGGCGATGATGCATCAAAATGGAAAGAAGCTGAAGCTGCTGTAGTAGAATGTCTGCAAAAAAGAATTCTCCTCTGGGATGGTGTATATCATCAGCTGAAAGCCGGTAAGGAAAAGACTTCTATGCCTGCCGAAGCAATGGCCCTATCGTAAGCTTTCCTGGAATAAGAGCAACAGTCTTGTCTGGTTCTCCGCCCGCACCCTGTTTTGTCCGGGATAACTACTGCCATAATACACATCCATCTGAAGATAATCAGTCAAAAACCGCAGGGCCTGCATATAGATCAACATTTCGCCTCCAAAAAACAAGTGATCCTGTTCAAAAGAGCTTAACTCTGTTCCCATCGCATGCAGGTAGCCCTTTGCAATGGCTGTATTATTTTCCTTCCGAACATAAATCAGGTCTAGGTTTTTTTCTTCCTCGGATACCGGAGAAACATAGGTTCTGAACATATCACCCACATCGCTGATAAAGTATCCAGGCATAACGGTATCCAAATCAATCACTGCTAACCCTTTATGCTTGTCATCAAACAATACGTTTGATATTTTGGTGTCATGGTGTGTAACTCGAATACTGGCATCCGGATGATGGATAAATGATTGGTACTTTTTTACCAGATATTGAGCATCCTGCAATACCGCAATCATTTCCCTGGTTTCTGAAATACGATTTGCCTGACCATCCTTTAGGGCAAGTTCTAATTGTTGGTAACGTAATTGTAAATCATGAAATCCCGGGAGAATGGTATGCAACTTTTTCGCAGGAAATCCGCGTAAGCGAAAAGTAAAATCACCGAAACACCTGGCTGCTTCCATTGCCAGTTGCGGTTGATCTGCGACCGGCACGGTATGCGATCCTTCTATCCATGGAAAAACCCGGTAGACCTCATCATCCAATTTCAATAAGCTGCTGCCTCCACGATGTGCGACTGGAGCCGCAAAAAGATAGTCCGGCTCTGTTTGTGAAAGATAATTTTTCAGGAGTTGAAGATTGGCATCTATTTTCTCCGGTGCAGGAAATACCTGTGTATTCACACCTTGCAATAGCCAGTTTTGTTCGGGCGTAATCACCTTCCAGGTTCGGTTGATGAGTCCGGCAGCTATTGGCACGTAATGCGCCTGCTGCCAGTTCCATGCTGCCGCCAGCTGTTGAAAAATGGTGTCATTCATATGCCTGACAAATGTACGCTGCGCAAAGGAACGGCAAGCAGTTGGTCACTTTTATCATGGCTTTTCCTGTAACTTTAATTCAATTATTCACCCGATATATTTTTACCATGCTTCGTCGACAATTTATTCAATGGGGAACCTTGGGCATCCCCGCCCTCACATTTTCCGGATTTAAAGCTCCTACAAAGGGCAATATGCCACTGGTGGTTTCTACCTGGGATGCGGGTATTGCCGCCAATGCTGCTGCCTGGCAGGTACTTCGTTCCGGTGGTAGGGCACTGGATGCAGTGGAAAAAGGAGTGATGGTGACGGAGGCTTCCCTGAATTGTTGTGTGGGACTGGGGGCAAATCCCGACAGAGATGGATTTGTAACACTGGATGCCTGCATCATGGATGAGCATGCCAACTGCGGTAGTGTGGCTTTTTTGGAAAGAGTCAAGCATCCGATCTCAGTTGCACGGCGGGTAATGGAAAAGACACCACATGTGATGCTGGTGGGCAGCGGTGCGCAGCAATTTGCCGTTGCTGAAGGGTTCCCACTCGAATCAGGCAAGTTGTCGGAGGATGCTGAGAAAACCTATCGCAACTGGTTGAAAAAAAGCGAATACAAACCTGTTATCAATATAGAACGGAGTAAGTCACCCAATGCCTATCATGTGCCAAACCGCCTGGAAAATGGTGAGTGGAACCACGATACGATCGGCATGATTGCTTTAGATGCGCAAGGTAACCTGAGCGGCAGTTGCACCACCAGTGGCATGGGCTTTAAAATGCGGGGGCGACTGGGTGATTCACCCATCATCGGTGCCGGTTTATTTGTCGACAATGAGATCGGTGCAGCTACTGCCACCGGTCAGGGGGAAGATATCATTCGTATTTGTGGATCACACCTCGTGGTAGAAAACATGCGCAATGGCATGTCTCCTGCATTGGCGTGTAAGGCAGCGGTAGAGAGAATCGTGCGCGTAAAAGGGGCAGCAAAATGCAAGGAAATTCAGATTGGATTTATTGCTATCAATAAGCAGGGACAATATGGAGGCTATTGCCTTCAAAAAGGATTTAACTTTGCTGTCTGTTATGCCGATGACCGGAATTTTCTGGTGGATGGACCTTATATTTTATCCTGATGCGCAACTCCCCTCCCACTTCTGCCCCCCTATTGGAAGTAGCTGTATTTAGTTATGATGCCGCATGTAGGGCTGCATCAGCCGGTGCCGACCGCATCGAGTTATGCGAGAACCCGCGCGAAGGGGGTACCACCCCATCGTATGGATATTTGCGTCAGGTGATTGAAAAGATTTCGATTCCTGTTTTTCCAATTATTCGACCCAGGGGCGGCGATTTTCTTTATTCAGCAGCAGAATGGAACATCGTGTTGCAGGATATAAAACTATGTAAGGAATTAGGATTTCCGGGTATTGTTACCGGTTCTCTTACCGCCAACGCGGAAGTAAATGAAACACAACTCCGTCAAGCCATCGAAGTCGCCTATCCCTTACAGGTAACTTTTCACCGGGCCTTCGACCGTGTTGCAGACCCATACCTGGCCCTCGAGCAAATCATTGCTGTTGGCTGTACACGTTTATTGACCAGTGGTGGTCAGTCCACGGCACCTGAAGGGAAGGATGTCATTCGTCAATTGGTGCAGCAATCGAATGACAGAATCATCATCATGCCGGGAAGTGGTGTCAGGAGCAGCAATATCGTTTCACTTCGTCAGGATACCGGGGCACCGGAATATCATTCCTCTGCCAGAACCAGTCTCCCTTCCGGCATGCAATTCATTCCCCCTGCTTTTGCCGAAGACGCTACCCTTACTTCAGTGGATATGGAAGAAATACAGGCCATGAAAGCTTTACTATCCAGATAAGCTGTCCGGCGGCTAAGTATTCCAATCATTGCTTAACTTCGTACAAAGAAAATATCGGCATGGAAGGGAATGAACGCCTCTTTGAACTTTTAATCGGTTTTGCCGTTGCCATCACAGCCGGACTCACCTATGTATGGTATTCAAGCCGAAATAAGACCCCCGACAAAGTGGAAAAGGTCTTGAGCGAAAAACCTGCATCACAACACCTGCAGTTGCAAGCTTATGAGCGCCTGACCCTCTTAGCCGACCGCATCGCTATTCCCAATCTCATCGCCCGTTTCCCACACGAAGGGAAGAGTATGTCAGACTATCAGCTGCAATTACTAAAAAATATTCGTGACGAATTTGATTATAATATTACCCAGCAGATATATGTTAGTCCGGAATCCTGGCAGGCTGTGAAGAAGCTGAAGGAGAAAAATATGCTGATCATTAACCAGGTAGCACAGGCATTGCCTCCCGGTTCTTCTGCCCTGGAGCTAAGTCGCTCCCTCCTTCATTTTTGCATGAATGATGAGAAAGGCAGTTTGCATGAATTGGTGAGTGAGGCACTCAGCCACGAGGCCCGTAAACTGATGTAAGATATTAATGCACTAGGTGCCACTAAATTACCACCATCCGGTATAAACCATGGAAAATAAACAAACCGACAGCGGTATACCCATTCAAACTGTTTACACGCCGGATGATCTGCCCCGTCACTGTGCTCAGGTGCCTTTTGAATTACCCGGACAATTTCCCTATACGCGTGGTGTACAAGCCGACATGTACCGCGGCAAGGGTTGGACGATGCGCCAATATGCCGGATTCTCCACCGCCGAAGAAAGCAACAGGCGATATCATTATTTATTATCACAAGGTGTAACCGGATTAAGTGTGGCTTTCGATTTACCCACACAAATTGGATATGATTCTGATCATTCCTTATCAGATGGTGAAGTGGGTAAGGTGGGGGTTGCCATTGATAGTCTCGCCGATATGGAACGACTCTTTGATGGCATACAACTGGAGAAAGTAAGTACCTCCATGACCATCAATGCCACCGGATTTATCTTACTGGCGTTGTATGTGGCACTGGCAAAAAAGCAGGGAGCCGATCTGTCGAAGATCTCCGGCACCATACAGAATGACATCTTAAAAGAATATACTTTTCCTGATCATATAAAAGAAAAAGCCAAAAAAAATATAGACGCGATTAAAGATAAAGAAATTGTTGGCGTTCATTTTAGA
>JBEIUM010000085.1:0-10058 GCA_040374385.1 Sediminibacterium sp.
AACACATGGTTTTATCAAAAAAGTCGACAAAGTCCATGCAAATGAAATTGAGAGGGCAGTTAGACTAAGAGAAAAATATTTTAAATAACATCAAATAAATAATCTTATGGCAACTAAGCGACCCAAGACATACTCACTTGCCGAGATGAAAGATAAGTACATTGGTAAAGTCGGAACGCAGGAACGGGAGAACTTTGAATATGAACTCCGCATGGACGTTTTAGGTAAAATGATCAAAGCTGCCAGACAAGAAAGAAAATTGACACAGGAAGAACTTGGGCGGCTGATAGGTGTTCAAAAAGCTCAAATTTCAAAGTTAGAAAGCAGTGCCAATAGTGCAACCATCGATACCATTATTCGCGTTTTTAAAGCGTTGAAAGCAGAAATCAATTTTAATGTGAAATTGGAAGATAATTACGTGAAAGTGGCCTGATGGAAAAGAAATAGTAAGCCAACATTTTAATCTGTCAAGCGCTTATTTCATACAATTGGTTGCTATTTTTCAGTTGAAATACCTCATATATAATCTTTAAAATATTATTTTTTGCCAAGTAGGCGAAGATTGGGGCTCCCATTTTATCAGGTGTGGCTTTAATTGTAACTTGCTACCCAAGCCAACCACCATGCTGCAGGCCCTACGACAAAGACTGGGAGATAATATGTCGCCATCCGACCGCATGGTCACCTTATGGCGACTGATTCCATTCCTGGTGCGCGGACTTTGGGAAAAAGTATTCATGGGTCACTCCAGCGGTTGGGTGCTGGCAGGAAAACAGGTTTCCATTCGCTACGCCAGCTATCTATCTGCCGGTAAAGACCTGATCATTGAAGATTATGCCGAAATCAATGCCCGATCGACCCAAAAAATCGTACTGGGCAACCGCGTAACCATCGGCAAATATGCCATCATTCGCCCGGGTAATCTCTATGGAGGTGAGCCCGGTGAAGGCTTGCGGGTGGGTGATCATTCCAATATCGGCCCCTACTGCTACATTGGCTGCTCGGGCTTTATTTCGATCGGCAACAACGTAATGATTTCCCCCCGCGTAAGCATCTATGCAGAAAACCATGTGTTTGATTCGCCGGATGCCACCATCAAAAGCCAGGGAGTAAAAAGAGAGTCAGTCGTAATTGAAGACGATTGCTGGATCGCTGCCAACAGCATCCTACTGGCAGGAGTCACCATCGGAAAAGGATCGGTTGTTGCAGCCGGTAGCGTGGTCACGCATGATGTTCCCCCTTTCAGCATCGTGGCAGGTGTTCCGGCCCGCCTCATCAAAAATCGGCTACCCGATTCATGAAAATACTCTTGTTACATAGTTCCTCCGATGTATATGGGGCCAGTAAGATTTTTCTGGGTACCGTTCAATTGCTGAAAAAAAGAAACCACGATGTATGGGTCGTATTGTCGGAGGATGGTCCGTTGGTAAAAAAATTACAAGCAACCGGTGCCAAGGTCTCGATTGTTCGACTGGGTATTTTGAGGCGGAAATATTTTAACCCCCGGGGCATCCTCAACCGATTGGTTACCCTGCTGCGTGCCCGTAAGCAGTTACAGACAATCATACAGAAAGAAAGTATAGAATTGGTCTTCTCCAACACCACCGGCGTATTGGCTGGAGCGTTTGCAGCCCGCAACAGCGGTGTTAAGCATATCTGGCATGTGCATGAAATCATTGAAAACTCCTATTGGTTAAAGAAATTATTGGGACAAATAATGGCTCGGTATGCCGAGGGCATCATTGCTGTTTCAGATGCAGTAAAAAAATCCTGGGAATCGGTACTTCCATCCGAAAAAATAACGGTGATTCACAATGGCATTGAGTATGATCCTTATCTGGAAAATCAGCAGCCGCTTACCAAAGAATTACAATTACCGGCTGATGCAATGGTTATTGGTATGGTAGGCCGCGTGCATTACTGGAAGGGTCAGTCCTATTTCTTAAAGCTGGCCGGCCAGTTGCACCAAAAGCATCCTTCCCTCCATTTCCTGCTAGCCGGCGATGCATACCCAGGATATGAATACCTTTATCAAGAGATGCAGAAGCAAATAGAAACTTTACAGCTGACAAATGTTGTTCATCAACTGGGATTTCGGGAAGATATTCCCGCCGTGTTGCAAACAATGGACCTTATGTTATTGCCCTCCCAGCAGCCTGACCCCTTTCCAACAGTTATACTGGAGGCCATGGCTTCCGCCAAACCTGTCATTGCCACTCAGTTTGGCGGTGCCGTTGAAATGATTGAAGCGGGTAGAACGGGTGACCTAATGCCACCTGATCAAGTGGATACCGCTGTTGCCATCATTGAAACATGGCTGGACAAAAATCGACTAAAGATAGCCGGGGAGGCAGCCAGAAAAAGGGTGTTGGAAAAGTTCAGTCTTGGTGCCTGGGAACATAAAATGATAAATTACCTGGAATGACCGTTGCCATCATTGGAACCAGGGGGTATCCGTATGTGTACAGTGGATATGAAACCTTCGCCAAAGAATTGGCAGAAAGGCTGGTGGCACGTGGCGTACGGGTTAAGATTTACTGCCATAAAAATCTTTTTAAAGAACATCCCAAAGCAGTCAATGGCATTGAACTGGTCTATGTTCCAACGATTGAAACTAAGGTGCTCAGCCAATTCATTCACTCCTTTTTCAGTATGGTGCATGCCTGTTGCTCGCCTACCGATGTGATCCTCGCAGTGAATGCAGCCAATGGTCCCTGGGGATTAATCGCCCGACTCTTTGGCAAACCCGCCTGCATCAATGTAGATGGGGTGGAGTGGGAACGACCCAAATGGAAGGGACTCGGAGCCAAGTATTTTTATTGGGCTGCCTGGATGGCCACCCGCTTGTACCGCATCATCATCACCGATGCAGAAGCCATGCGACAGGTTTACCTGAAAACCTTTCAAAAAGATTCCAGGGTGATTGCTTACGGAGCCAATATCCGCTATCCCAAACATCCGGAACTGGTGCGCAGTATCGGACTGGAACCCGGAAGTTATTATCTGATTGTTGGTCGATTGATTCCTGATAACAATGCCGACCTGCTGCTGGAAGGCTACCTGGAAGCCGGCTCCTCGAAAAAACTGGTTATTGTAGGAGATGTTCCCTATAAAGATGCCTATGCCCAGCGGCTCAAATCATTGGCAAATGCCAACATTATCTTCACAGGCTATATCACCGATAGCGAGCTATTGGCAGAATTGTACCACCATTGTTTTGCCTATCTCCATGGGCATGCTTTTGGCGGTACGAATCCTACTTTGCTGAAAGCCCTGGCCTATGGCTGTGCCATTTTGGCGGTTGATACCCCCTTTAGCAGGGAGATGCTCACAGAGGGAAGATATGGATTGTTTTTCCCGGCTATCGCCGGGGATATAGCAACCTCCATGCAACACTGTGAGGCAAACCCGGAGGAATTGAAAGCCCTGCGGGAAAGGTCCCGGGATGGACTGGGAACGAAATACAATTGGGATGAGGTAACCAATGCTTATCTTGCGGTACTAAATGAGTTGAACCAGGGCAGGTAGCCATGCGTTTTTTATGGCCAAACCGTACAACCGCTATACCGTCATCCGCTACATCATTGATGCACCTGTAGTCGGCATCTCCTACCTGCTGGCTACCCGGCTGAGTTCGGGACAAAGCATCGTGGTGGCAGACAAGCAGGCCTATCTTTTTGTGCTGCTCTCTTTGTTGCTTTGGTACATTGCCGCTTCCTTCACCCGCCTCTATGCCGACCGCCGCTCCAATAAGTTTTCTGAAGAGATCATCTTTATCCTTTATACGATCATTCTCTTCACCATTTTGATCAGCTCGGCCTCCTTCTTTTTAGGCACCACCATCCGATTCAGTCCAGGATTTTTTCCCTATTTCCTGCTTACCTTATTCGGCTTGTTGACACTGACCAAATACATAGTCCGTAAAAATGTGCATTCTGCCATCTTCCAGGGAAAGCTACTCGACAATGTGATCATTGTGGGTGCGTCTGCTGCCGGTATGGACTTCTACGAGACCATCAATAAATATTATTATTACGGCTATAAATGCATAGGATTTTTAGACAATGAGCAAAAAAAATTGAATGGTTGTCCTTACATGGGTCCGATAGACAACCTCAGTATTTTACTCAAAGAAAACCGGATTGATGAAGTGGTGATTGCGCTGCCAGATTCAGAAGCGGAAGCCATTCAGTTCTGTGTGGAAGTATGTGATTTCTACTCTACCAAGGCACACATCATTCCGAATCTGCACCAATATGCCACGGCAAATATTCAGGTGAACAACATCGGGTTGATGCCCATCATCAACGTTCGCTCGTTGCCACTGGATAAGAAGGAGAATAAACTTCTGAAGAGCAGTTTTGATATTGTATTTTCTGTGTGCTTCTTCCTCTTCATGGGCTGGTGGCTGTTGCCACTCATTGCAGTAGCGATCAGAATCACCTCAAGAGGTCCAATTATTTTCAGGCAGGAAAGATGGGGACTCAACAACGAAAAAATAATATGCTATAAATTCCGCACCATGGTTGCTGAAAGCAGCGATATGGATGAAGAAGGTCATTTCCAGCAGGCCATAAAAAGAGATCCCCGCGTAACACGGCTGGGGTCGCTGCTGCGCAAAACCAACATGGATGAACTTCCTCAGTTCTGGAATGTTTTGTTGGGTAATATGAGTGTGGTGGGCCCACGTCCCCACCCTACCCCATTGAATCTTGAATCGATGCATACTGTAGAAAACTACATGTTGCGACACTTGGTGAAACCGGGTATCACCGGCTGGGCGCAGGTCAATGGCTGTCGTGGAGAAACCAAAGAACCCGGATCGATGCAAAGAAGGATTAATTTTGACCTCTATTATATTCACCGGTGGACCTTCTGGCTCGATTGCCAGATCATTTTACAAACGGTGATCAATATTCTGCGGGGAGATCAAAACGCTTACTAATGAAAAAAAATATCCTGCGCTTTACCGTAGTTACGCTTTGCTGGTTGTTTTCACAACATACGACCCAGGCACAGGTTGTTTGGGAATCGCCACAGAAAGAGATCTACCCATATCTCGAGCGCATGGCTCAAAAGGGATTGATACAATTCAATGACCTGATACGACCGTTGAGCAGACAATACCTTGCTTCCTGCCTCGATTCGCTGGGCCACCGTATGGATCAACTGACTGCGGTTGAAAAAAAAGAATGGCTATTTTATGCACGGGAATACGGCAATGAAATGGATACGTCGCTCTTTCGTTCCGGAAAAGATTTTGTAAGTGGCTTCCGGCAAGACCCTTATCAACGTTGGCGCCCCTTCACTGCCCGCAACAAAGAATCACTCATACAGGCAGAACCCATTTTTACTGCAGAACAAAATTCGGGCAGCCGGGGGAGTTTCCTGCAATCCAGCTCGGGCGTGCATGTTTGGGCCTATGGCGGAAAAAGATGGGGCTTTCAGTTTTCCTATCATGACATCACAGAAGCCGGAACGGGATTGGATTCAACGCGACAATTCACGCCGAATACCGGATTCGTTCTAAAACAGACCAACAATCCCCGCCGCATCAACTATACCCGCATCCGCGGCAGTGTCTCCTACGCTTTCAAAAATGGTTCGGTAGCTGTCGGCATTGACCAGCAACTCTGGGGTTACAGTCAATCCGGTCGCATTGTTCTTTCCGACAAAGCCCCCGCAAATCCTTATCTGCGCCTTGATTATCGCCCTTTTAGCTGGCTTAATTTTCATTATTCTAACCTCTGGTTGAATTCCAATCTGGTGGATTCTGTCAGAACCTATGGAACCGGCAATACGGTGTATGGCGGAGAGCGCATCCGTTATATTCCCAAGTTCATGGCTACCCACAGCATCAGCATACAATTCAATAAGCACCTGACTTTCACGGCAGGAGAATCGATTGTCTACAGTGACCGGCTGGATGTGGGCTACCTGATACCGGTGAACTTCTTCAAGATCTACGATAACATTGCCAACGGCGGAAAGATATTAGCAGGCTCCAACGGACAGTTATTTTTTCAGTTGAGCAGTCGGAATCAACTACCCAAAACACATTTGTATACCACCTTATTCATCGATGAAATTCGCACCAGCACGATGTTTGACAAGAATAGAAGCCGCAATCAACTCGGCTTTACATTTGGCGCCAGTGTAACCGATGCATTCCTGCCTTATCTCACTTTATCAGCTGAATATACCCGTGTCAATCCCTTCGTATACAATAACCTGATACCTGCACAGAATTATACCAACCACGATTATAGTCTCGGCGATTGGATGGGCAACAACTTCGACCGATTATTTCTAGGGTTGCGGTACACACCGCTTCCCCGGCTCAAATGTCAACTGAATTACCAGTTCATTCGCAAGGGAGGTACCGGAACGGTAGAGCAACAATATTTCCAGCAACCCCAACCCGCATTTTTATTCAATCCGCAATTCAACCGCCGGGAGATTTCTTTCCGCTGCTCCTATGAATTGATCAATAACCTACAGCTTTGGGGCTTCTTCAACGACAGGAAGCAGGAGGCACTGCCTTCCGGTACCTTTACCAACATCCGAGAGGCAGGTATTGGCTTCAGCTTTGGTTTGTAAGTCCAAAATGCCGTTTTTCCACCGTTTATAGGGAAAAATGTGGATATTTGTAGATACCAATTTCCTGCAATGAAATTACATGTGAAATATTTATTATATGCATTGTTGGCGTTGCCGTTGACAGGTGTATTCACTGACTCGGCTTATGCGCAAGCTGTGAATGCCAATAACCTCTCGGCTGCCCGCATCAATAACTTGAGTGACCAACAGATTTTACAGCTCTGGCAGCAGGCGCAGCGTGGCGGGGTTTCTGAGACAGATGCCATTTCCATGCTGGTGAAAAGAGGATTACCTGCCGCTGAAGTCGGTAACCTGAAAAAAAGACTCCTCAGCATACAGACAAGGGGGAAATCGGGGAACAGCATTCCCGCGTTAAAAGATACTTCCGGCTTCTTAAGAGACAGTTCCTGGGTAAAAGAAATGCCTGCCATCAGAAGACAAAGCCAGTACTACGGTTTTGATTTCTTCAATAACCAGTCCATCAGCTTTGAACCCAATCTCCGGCTGACAACACCCCAGAACTATGTGCTGGGACCCGATGACGAGTTAAACATTCAATATACCGGACTGAATGAAGCCACTGTTGATGTTATTGTGCAAGCCAATGGAAAAATTGTGCTCCCCTATGCCGGCAGCCTGCAGGTAAGTGGTCTCACGCTCGATGAAGCCACCCGCTTGATTAAAAACAAAATGAAAGTGGCCTACCCTGCCATCAGCACCGGGAAAACACAGGTGATGGTGATGGTTTCGAATTTTAAGACAATTCAAGTAACTGTTGTGGGAGAAGCAGAGATACCGGGTACTTATCTGGTCTCATCGCTGGCTGGATTCTTCAACGTGTTATATAAGGCAAATGGCCCTTCAGAAAACGGTTCGCTCAGAAAAATTGAATTGATCAGAAACAATCGGGTGGTGGAGACGATTGACTTCTATGCCTTCTTGCAAAAAGGTATCATGAGCAATACCATTCGACTACAAGATCAGGATGTGATTCATATTCCGGTATATGGCAAGCGCGTTACGCTGGTAGGCCAGGTCAAGCGCCCCATGATTTATGAATTGCAGGAAAAAGAAACCCTGCAAGACCTGCTGCAGCTGGCAGGAGGATATGAAGCAGCTGCCTGGTTAGGCAGTGCCAAACTGGTACAAAATGGGGAGCAGGAAAAGAAAGTACGTGATGTGGCTGCCGCAGATTTTGCCTTTTTTATTCCCAAAAATGGAGATGTGGTTGAGATTGAAAAGATACGTTCCAGCTTTTCCAACCGGGTGATGCTGACAGGTGCCGTACAAAAACCGGGTAACTATGAACTCAGTTCGGGACTAACACTTGGAAAATTAATTCGTCAGGCAGAAGGTCTCCGTACCGATGCACTGCTGCAACGTGGTTACCTGATGCGACAAATGCCCGGTACCGGCGGTCAACTGATCTCTTTCCATCCGCAGGACATATTGAATGGGAAACAGGAAGACATCCAGCTGCAAAGAGAAGATTCCATCACCATTCCTTCCCGCGATAGTCTGCGGGATGTTCCAACCGTTGTTGTAGCAGGAAATGTGAACCGGCCCATAACCATCCCTTATCGGGAGGGACTTACGCTCGAAGATGTGGTATTAATGGCAGGAGGATTTTCCTTCGACGCAGCTACCCATAAAATTGAAATTTCCCGTTTACAAAATAACCGGGCGGATACCCTCGCCAATACGCTGATTGAAGTCATCACGGTTGAATACGATAGTGCAGCCAATGCACGCAGTAAAAAAACCTTACTGTCACCGCTGGACTATGTGTTTGTTCCACAGTTGTTGAATTATCGTAACCTCGGCAAGGTAAAAGTGCGTGGAGAAGTATTGTATGCCGGTGACTATGCCCTCGAAAAAAGAAATGAATCGATACAGGAAGTATTGAAAAGATCAGGCGGAATTTCCCCCTACGCCGCTATGGGAGATGTGCAGGTATATCGCCGTGGATTGCGGGTAGGTACGGATGTATTATCTGATAACCCGGAGAATGGAGGAGAGAAATTCTTACTGCAACCGGAAGACAGCATTTTTGTGCCCCGCAGACAGACTTTTGTGGAAGTGCAGGGAGCCGTATTCAATCCACAGATCCTGCGGTATGACGGTCCGAAGTTTTTATCTTATATCTCGGAAACAGGTGGTGTAACCGATCGCGGAAATCTCAATAAGTCATACGTACAATACAGCAATGGTATCAATCAAAAGATCAAACATTTCCTGTTCTTCCGTCGCTATCCCAAAGTGAAACCCGGCAGTAAGATCATTGTACCCGATAAATCTGAGACAGATCGCAGGAATTTAAGTGCTCTGGAAATATCATCCCTGATAGGTTCATTAGCAACGCTGATCAGTTTGATTACCGTGCTCAACAAATAACCGGATTTAACAGCGCAACTATGTCAGAAAGACCATCAATACAGGCAACCCCCTTCCAACGTGAAGAAGCGCCCTTTTCTTTCACGGATTTAGTAAAAGATGTACTGGGCAGGCTCCGCTGGGCATTGCAACAAAGAAACTGGCTGCTGCTTGCTCTGGTGATGGGTGCGTTGGCAGGTACAGGCTATGCATGGATGAAAAAAACCACGTACACTGCGCGCATGACATTTGTAGTAGAGGATGCCAAGAGTTCAGGCGGTTCATTGATTTCTGCTTTGGCTGGACAATTTGGTTTAGATGTGGGAGGAATGGCGGGTGGAAACGGCGTGTTGGCCGGAGACAATGTATTGGAGTTGCTCAAGAGCAGGAGTTTACTAAAGAAGACATTGTTAACATCTGCTGATGATGGAAAGATGAAGATGACCCTGGCAGACCGGTATGTGTCGGTATATGGATTGCAGGAAAAATGGAACGATGTAACGGGGGGAAAAAAGATTGTTTTCACTCCGGGAACAGAGGACCGGTTAACGGACAGTTTGCTGCAGACGATTATTAAGCGGCTGCTGGAAAAAGAATTGCGCATTGCCAAGACCGATAAAAAATTGGGGTTCTTTGAGTTGGAGGCGACAACACGGAATGAGTACCTCAGTCAGCAAATCTGTGAAAGGTTGCTGCGCGTAACGACAGATTTTTATGTTGATACCAAGACGAGTAGATTGAAGGCGAACATTGATCGGTTGCAGAGAAGGGCAGATAGTCTTGGCATTGTGCTCGACAACAAAACCTATGCAACGGCGGAGGCCACCCAACGGCTGTTGGATGCCAATCCTGCTTATGCTTCCCCGCAGGCAGATGCCGAGATCAGCACCCGCAATAAGTATTTACAGAGTACGGTATTTGCGGAGATCGTGAAGAATTTAGAGATCAGCAAGACGGCGCTGATACAGGAGACACCAACGGTGCAGGTGGTAGACAGGCCAGAGATGCCTTTGAAGAAGAATGAGTGGAAATGGTGGCAGGGATTGCTGCTGGGGGGAGTGATTGCATTTTCTGGGGCTTTAGCA
>JBEIUM010000150.1:0-6445 GCA_040374385.1 Sediminibacterium sp.
ACTTATCATTTCACCATCTATGCTTTCAATGGTCACGCCTGGTTTGATCTTAGATTTTGCATTATCTGCCGGACCATCGGTGATCACTTCGGTAACTTTGATGCCCTTAGCAGTATTGGTTTCATCGTATAATAATCCCAGTGCTGCAGTATTATCTGGATTCAGCGGCTGGGCGGTATAGCGGCCGCCCGTGTGAGAGGCATTCAATTCGCCTAAAATTTCACTCAACAACTCTTGAAAGTCATAATTGTTACTGATGTGCGGTAAGAAACGCTGATAGGTATCATGGTACATCTTCCAGTTGATACCATGAATGGTGGGGTCATAAAATTTGGACTTCACCTGGCGCCACGCATGTGCAAAAATATAGGCCCGCTCGGCTGCAGGATCCAGGAGCATTTCTGTGTTGATGGCAACCGGCGTCGTTTTTCCGGCATCGTCGATTTTTAGCAATGAACCATTGTTCACAACAAAAAGGCTCTTGCCATCTTTCGACAACTCCAGTTTACTTCCACCTGCACCCAACTTGGCGAGTATCTTGGTTTCCTTGGTGCGCGTATCGCTGGACCAGAGATCGTACCCTTTCTCAAAAGCAGCTAGATAATATATTTTACTGCCGTCGGAACTCACTGCATAATCACTGATGCTGGCGCTATTGATGGTCAGTCGCAGTTTTCGGGTATCGATGCCGTTGAAGTCGGGTACCCATTTCAGGGTTGAATCTTTTTTCTGATTGGCTTTCTGTTCTTTTTGCAGGGCATATTCATCTTTCGTCAGTCGAAACTCATCGTAAGCAGCTGCATCCAGAAAAAGAGCATAGATATCTACTTCACGGCTTCCCTGGTAGGCCAGTGATCTTCTGCCATCGCGGTGATTGGCCCAGGTGATCAGTTTACCGTCCATACCCCATTTCGGATTGCTCTCGCCGAAGCCACTGTTTACGGGATGCAATATGGGAGCATTTCCGTTAGCAGAAATCACGGCAGTCTTTGCTCCACCGAAACCAAAATACATATCATCTGCCAGCAGGTATTTCCCGTCAGGACTCCAACTAAAATCCAGATCACCATCTGCATAACTGTAATTTCTTCCGGCGGGTAATAGGGTGCGTGCTTGTTGGGTCGCCAGGGTAAATACTTTCAGAACATTTCGGTTTTCCAGATAAGCCACTTCTTTTCCGTCAGGGGAGAAACGGGGTTGAAATTCTTCAGCATCCGTAGCTATGAGTGGTTCTTCTTTCAGCAGGGTGCTGGCATAAAAGAAGGGTTCCTCTTTGCGCACCATCTTACAGGTATAAATATCCCAGCTGGTTCCACGTTCAGTCGCATAAATGAGTGTTTTACCATCGGGTGACCAGCGCACCATGCGTTCTTGTTCGGGGGTATTGGTCACACGTTTCGTGATGCTTCCCTCTACGCCTGTGACAAATACTTCACCCCTATTGATGAAAGCAATTTCTTTTCCATTCGGTGAAAGTGCGAATTCGCTTACACCCCCTGTTACGGGCACATTTTTTTCGGTAGAACTGCGGGCCTCATTTTGCAGGGTAATTGACAATAGCTTGGGTGATTGTTTGTCTTGCAGGGTATATATCGACCCATCATAAGTAAAGCAAAGCACATTGGTATTGCTGACACTCAGATGACGCACGGGATGGTCTTTGAATTGTGTCAGTTGCACCGGGTTGGCTTCTTCCAGCTTTTGCTGATAAATATTTTGATTGCCATTTTTTTCACTCAGGTAGTAGATGGAAGCATCGTTGGGAGCAAAAACCGGTTCGCGGTCTTCTCCCTCAAAGGAAGAGAGCTGTTTGTATTTATTTGATTTCAGGTCGAGCAGCCATATATCACGGGTAACGGAGGAAGTGTGGTGTTTCCGCCAGGGGTCTTCATATCCTTTCCTATCCTGAAATACCAGTTGGGTTCCTTTGCTGTTTAGTTTAGCGAGGTCCATACCGGCTCCGGTGATCAGGCGGGCATTACCACCTTGTATAGATACTGCATAGAGGTTTTGGAAGAGGCGGGGACTATAGAAACGAATGTTGTTGGAAGACACCAGTCGGGAACTACCGAACCAGACGGACTGATCATCAGTAGAGAAGTCGAAGGGGTAGTCGTTCGCCGAGTGGAAGGTCAGTCGTTTTGCCTGACCGCCATTTACAGGAACGGTGAACACGTCAAAATTTCCATATCGGTCACTGGCGAAGGCAATGGTTTTACCATCGTGGCTCCACACAGGCATCATGTCGTGTGCTTCGTGGATGGTCAGCGGGCGGGCTGCACCACCTTTTGCATCTACCAGGTAGATATCACCTTTATAGCCGAAGGCAATGGTATTGCCATCGGGAGAGATGGCGGGATAGCGAAGCCAGAGTGGTTGTGCCTGTAAGTTCGAAAAGGCAAGAAGGAACAGGCCAGATAAAATGAGGTGCAATCGTTTCATATGGTTCAGATTAGGTAATAAATTTACTTCGAAAAGTTAAGAAGTGGAAGCATACTGAGGAAAACACTGAAAAAGAATGAATGGCTTAGACTTGATCGGAGGTCGACAGATCTTGCAAAAGGTTTTTCCAGAGGGTGTCTTTGAATTTCCTGGAGAAGAAACCGCTGTGTCCGATTTTGTTCACGCCCAGGCTGGCCGGACTGATTTTTTCGATGGTGATGGGTGCATTTCGGTAGTATGCTAAAATTTTATTGACGGTGATTGGATTCGCGATGGGGTCATCGGATATTTGTATGGACTTTAAGGGGATGGTTATCTGATCGAAAAAGAGTGGGACATTAGTTTCGGTAAAATCGGGAATAAAATAGTTCGGGTCGATGCACCATTTCCGCCATTGCAGCACAACTCCTTTAGGTAGATTTTCTCCCCTTCCCAACATTTGGGCATTTCCATAGCCGAATAGGGTTGTTACGGTGGGGATATAGAGGTACCAGAGGGGTGGCATAAGCCATTTTGCAGGTGGTGCCATGTCTCTCCAGTAGCCGGTGGAGGAGGCAATAAAAAATAATTGATCAATCAGGTGATTATTTTCCATGAGGCCGACCACTTGACCACCAAAACTATGTCCGATAAGAATTCTTTTTTGATCAGGAAATGTACGGATGATCCAGTCAAATACGCCGGTCATATCCAATTGTGCCCAATCGGTGAGGGATGCATCGAATCCCCTGAGGGAAGGAGGTCTCGAGGCACCAATACCCCGGTAATCGTAGGTGATGGTGATGTACCCATTTTCAGTAAGGAAACCGGCCAAATGCTGATAAATGGTTTGCGGGATACCCGTGCCGCAATTGATTTGAATGACGCCCTTTGTTTCGCCGGTGGGCTGTCTGAGTTGAGCAGCTAGTGGATAACCATCTTTGGCGGGGATATGAAGGTCAAAGGCATGCATGCAATGCAATTTACTAACTAAAAGATTGCTATTACAAATAGAAAGAGAAATATGTGTTCAGTTGAAGTATACTTCTCCGAATGTTTCTTCAAACTTTAGTGTTGCAGCGTTAGCATAATAGGGCTCTGTTTATCCGTAAAGTTCTCGCCCAATGCGAACCCGAACCCTAGATTGAGCAAGATAACATTCAGTACAATTTACTGTACCCATTGCCATAGATTAAGATGTGAGAAATTTAGGTAAAAGTCATTGCGGCAAATACGCAACATCACAGATTAGTGGCGCCTAATTTTATTACATCAAAAATATTGTAAATTTAATAAACCTATAGGTTAACTTATGGAAATAATTCGTATCTTCGGAGACTGCCTGTTTTCATTTCACCTGGATGGCGAAAAACAAAATGAGTTAGCAGGTCTGTTATCGAAATGGAATGATACATCGTATTTATATTATTTCGTTACAGAAAATTTAGCAGATATCCCTGAAGGAATGTCAGTTACTGATTGTGTAAAAATGCTTCAAAATAATGCCGCTGATCTGGATCATTTTTTACACACTATAGCGCACAGCCCAAGAGGAGATTGGAATAAATTTTTTAAACCATTAAGAAATACAGAATACGGACTAGAAAGTCTTTCCAGGCAAAAAGGAAGAAATAATTATCTAAGGGTTTATGCTATACGTATTGATGCAAATTGTTTTGTAATAACAGGCGGGGCTATTAAATTTCATCATCTCAATATTGAAAGAAAGCATACTGCACTCGAAATGAAAAAGCTGGAAAAATGTCGGGATTTCCTCCAATCGCATGGTATATGGGATGTCAATTCATTTTTTGAACTAATTAATGACGCACTATGACACAAAAAGAAAAATTCCTGCAACAGGTAAAAAAAGAAGACAAGCAGACTACCAAAGCTATCAGAACGCGGGTGGCACAAAGAGATATGTTGCGCGAATCACAAAACATAGCTCTAAAGATTTTATGCAGACTTGACGTATTAGGGTGGTCACAAAAAAAGCTGGCACAGAAAATGGGCGTTTCCCCTCAGCAAATCAGCAAAATTGTTAGTGGGAAGGAAAACCTGACCATTGAAACTCAAATTCGTCTTCAAAGGATTTTGAATATTCCGATTCTGGCGAGTTTTTTTGATACTTATCCACAAACAAAAACGACACGGAAACAGCCATCCTGATGCAGAATCTCAAGCGCTAGAGCTGATAAGCGTTGAAGTCAAATCTCTAGTCAGCAAAGTTTTTTTGGGTATGGTCTTTGGTCTTTGGCGGTTAGTCTTTGGCTTGATTACCTAAGACGATATGAGCATCTTACTAAAGTCCATAAGCTAAAGACAGAAATAGTCCTTTCTTCTCCGAAATGTCTCTTTGCAATAGGAATCAGAATCAAATTAATCACTTTACATCATTGATAACTTTGATCCTATATTCCACTGACGCGCAAGGGGTGAGTATGGTTTTGTTTATAAAAAAGCAAACCGTTGGAACTGCATCTACAATTCCACCGACAGCAATTCGCTACCCAACTGATGCAAAGCTGCCTGAATTTTTTTACGCTGGTTGGGTCGGAGTTTTCGATAACCGGTGGCATAGTGTTGCAATTGTTTCTGATTAATCCCAGTCAGTCTTTCCAGTGCGGAGTTGGTAAATATTCCTTTATAGTAGGCTAACAGACTTTCCGCCTCAAATCTGTACACCAATTGATAGGAAGAAAGCAAAAACTTGGGTCTGTTTTTTGCAGTCATGCGTTTCAATGTATCGATGCAATCGAGAATATCCTGCTGACATGCCTGCACCGTTTCACCGCCTCCGGTAATTCCGGATTCATTTTCAGCATATTCCAGTAGCCATCTTCATTTTTTTCTATGATGATGCGTATAGTTTTCATAGCCTAATTTGAATGATGTTAATGCTGCTTCTATATCCCTATTTCTTTCCGCAACTTTATTTCCAATCCCTTGCCCAACTCTTTTGATTCAGGTGAGGGAACGGATACCTGTTTACCATTCTTCTCGAAGATGATGTGGCCTCCTTTTCCCCTTCGAACAAAGACCCAAACCCTTTTTTATGAAATTCATGCAAAAACGCTTTGGACTTCATGAAATGGACAGATTACTATGATAGTAATTTTACTATCTTTTTTTGCATAATTTTTGAAAAGGGAAAGTTCCTTTACATTAATCAATAAAAATTAGGTATTTGTACCTAATCAGAACTATCTTGTTTAGAAATGTTTATCCAACCTTAGTGATGTAGCACCTACATCCTTCCTCCACGTGTCTTCCTTACTGCTTGCGAGTAAGTTGACTTCGCTGGTTGATTCAGAACTATAATTATCTGGTAAATATTTAAAAAAACAGTTGGCCGCTCAAGCTGCAAAATTATCCATGCCTGACAAGGCTTTTAGAGATTTTTTGGAGAACAAAATTGAAAAAATCTGTACCTTACTTGCTGCCTTCGCTATTCATCACTTTTCCAATTCTATCCACATGAAACGCATTGGTTTCCTGTTGCTCACGGTGGCTGTACTTTCACACACAATTGCCCGGGCACAAAACAAGCCACTCAGGCTGGGGGTCATCGGTCTAACACATACCCATGTGCACTGGATCCTGGGCAGGCCTACTGATGATAAAGTAGTCATTGCAGGCATCGTAGAGAGCAATACAGATCTGGCCCGTCGCTACATGCAGCAACATGGTTTGTCGATGGACCTTGTATATGCTTCCATGGACGAATTGATTGCTAAGGCGAAACCCGATGCTGTGGCTGCATTTGGAAGCATCGAAGAACACCTGGGTGTAGTAGAAAAATTTGCCCCCTTGGGAATACATGTCATGGTCGAAAAACCTTTGGCTGTGAACATGGAACACGCCACAAAAATGGAAGCCTTATCAAAAAAACATGGCATTCATCTCCTCACCAACTACGAAACAAGTTGGTACCCTACGGTGCACACTGCCTACGACTGGCTGCAAAAAGATAGCATTGGCAGTTTAAGTCAGCTTATCATCCGAGATGGACATCGGGGTC
>JBEIUM010000020.1:0-21925 GCA_040374385.1 Sediminibacterium sp.
ATATCCAGGTAACCATGATAGATGGAACCACACGAAATGCTTCCCCTCTCACTTTTAAAATCATAGACTAATGTGCAAAAAGATATTTTTAGGATTGATATTACTTAGTTTTCTTCAGCAGGGTATGGCACAGGATACCTTATCCGGTAACTATGGTAGTCTCACACTAGCAAAAAAGACTTATATCGTCAATGAGGTAATATCAATATCCGATGATTTTATAGCTGAACCCGGTGCTACCATTCGTATTAGCAATGGAGCCAGTATTATCTGTCTGGGTAGTGTTCGCTTCTCAGGATCACCTGCCGATCGTATACGAATTACCAGTACAAAAGGTCAAACCGGAAACGGTTTGGTTATTCAGGACACCAAAAACAATGAAATACAATTTCAGTTTGTTACATTCGATAGTCTTAGCATCCCTATCCTTTTTTCCGACAGTTGGTTTCGTACCAACGTAATCATTCGGAATTGTCAATTCATCAACAACCAAGGTTCTCAGGCTGTAGTTCAGGTGATGAATCCGCAGATACCATTTAGTGACAATCCTCCGACTGCAGTGATTGAGATATCGCAATCACTTTTTGCCGGAAATAACGCTCCCTTGCGATTTGAAGATTTGAGGAGTGATAATATGAAAATAAGTATTACTGGAAATACTTTTTCCGGTAATAAGATTTCCGGATATGCACAATACACTTACTCGAATAATGTGCTGTTCGGTAAATTAGATCAAATGCAAACAAAGTATGCTGCCAATATCAGTGGTAATAGTTTTGCCTATAACTACATGCGTGAACTTGATGCTGACACCATTGTGCAACAGGCCCACATGGGAATTTACGGTAGTGGGGACAGCTTACTCGTTCCCAACAACTATTGGGGTGACTATGATGAAGCTGAAATTCGTAAGCATATTTTTGATTATAAATCCAATTATACCAGTCCAAAACTGGCAATTCAACCATTTTTGCAAGCCCCTTCTGACACGATACCACCGCATATTTTTGGTGTAATCAATGCAGGTAGCGGAAAGATGGTGAATAAACAGGCGATGAAATTCATCAATGATCGCTGGCAATTGGTGGGAGATAGCTCTAATCCGGTTACCAATTTGTATAGCTTACGGCAGGGTCTAAGAGCTGTTCAACTAATCTCGAACCGGCCGGTTGTTGCCAGAACGATGAGCGTACATTTTATATATGCCAAAGATTCCGTTACAATTGCCGACACCGTTATTTCACCAGGGGCTTATAAAAAAGATATTGCTACAAAAAATACGCTTCAACTGAATTTTACCTTACCCGTTGATACGCTGTTCAAGTCAAGGCCCGGCTATATTATTGTTCGTGGATTAGAAGGTGAACAAGGTGAGTTTGTACCAGATGTTTACATTGGCTATGAATCATTTCTAAAAAGTATGTTCAGTCGACGCGTACAGCTTGGTATTGGTAGGGGAGGTGGAAAGGGAACTGGGATGGAGATGGATTCTGCCTTCCGAAAAAGGGTCAAGCCTCCAGTGATTGTTTCTGATTACAAGAAGAAATACGAGATAGGTATCATGGCGGGAAATGCCATTTATTATGGCACCCTATCCAATTCAAGACTTTTCGCCAATGATTTTAATTCTGCCTTTGGCTTACAATTACGTTACAGTTTAAAAAAGAATCTTTCCGTGAGTGTTTCTTACCTGATGGCGACCTTGACAGGATCTGACCTGCGTTCAGGCGATACCTCTAAAATATCCAGAGGTATGTCGTTCAGAACGAAAACCAGTACCGTGAGTGTCATGTTTGAATATGACTTTTTCAATAACCAGGTTTACAGTTCTAACCAGCGATTTAGACCTTCCATTGGCTTTGGTTTCGATTATATCATGTTTACACCGGAAGGTCAATATCTCGGAGAATGGTACCCATTACAGCCCATCGGTACTGGCGGACAAACAATTGCCCCTGCCGGAGGAACCGCTGCGGGTCCGTATGCCACTTCTACCCTGGGCGCACCTGTTGGTGCTCAATTACGATACTATGTAAATAAGAAAACTATATTTTCTTTCTTTGCAACCTATCACCTGGCATTTACCAATTACCTGGATGATGTTGGCCCCGACGCTTACCCTGACCCCATTCGTATTGGTCAGGCCAATACCGATAATCCAGCAAGAGCCCAATATTTTGCCAATCCCACTAATCGTTTCGTTAAACCAGGTCAGCTTCGTTCCGGTGCAGCCGACGTATCAGATGGCTTCTTCACGTTTGGATTCACCTTGGCGCACCATTTCTAGCTTGATATAGAATAATTTTTACATAATACCCTCCGGAAGAGAAATCCGGAGGGTATTTTATTGAAACGATGCGGTGTATTCGTTTAATTTATATGTTTGTACACTTAATTGAATTAATTTATATATATTCTCTGATTATTATCATGTTTTAATGAAATAGTTTGAACTATATTTATTTTACATTTCTTTAACTAATTGATTTATGTTCCGTTTTCGCATACTACTTAGACCGCTCAATTGGCAGCTTTTGGGAATTTTCCTGCTGCTGTCAGTTGGTTCAGTACATGCGCAGAACTGCTCTGTAAATGCCGGTGTAGATGAGTTCGTTTGTAAGGATAGACCTTTCATACTGAAAGGTGAGGCCAATGGCCTTTTTTATCCGGGGGGAAATGCCATTTGGTCTCAGATTAGCGGACCAACAGTAAGCTTAGGAAATCAGGTAGTTACCGGTCCGAGTATTCGGGTAAATGTGAATGCATTTACCCAAGGGCAGGCTTATGAATTTAGAATAACGGCACGATGTGCTGATGGATCCCAAGTATTCCAGGATGTTGTATTCACAACACTTCCGTCTACCGTTGCGAATGCTGGCCCGGATATACCTCAAATTTGTACAGGTTCGGTTATCATGGCAGCCAACGCCCCCATTACCCCTTTTGAAACGGGCAACTGGCAAAAAGTGAGTGGACCGGATGTAACCATCGTCAACCCATCTTCACCTACAACTCCGGTTATTGTTTCGGGGGGTTCGAGTGGAAAAACAGTTCTGAGATGGACGATCACCAACGTAAATGGCTGTGCTACCTCTTCGACAGTTGCTTTTACTTCCACTGGTGTGGGTGGTACAGTTAGTGCAGGAGGCGATCAAACGCTTGGCCCTTGCTATAATCTCACACAAAGTACCAACTTACAAGCTTCTTATGGTGGAGATGGTTCATTTGGTCAATCAGGAACATGGACCTTTCTCAGTGGACCTTCTACCCCTGTAATAGGTAATGTAAATAGCAATATTACATCCGTTTCAGGATTGATTCAGGGCACTTATACCTTCAGGTGGACAGTCACCGGTCCATGTGCCAGTGGTTCGGATGAAGTGAGTATTACTGTTCCCGCTGCTAAACAGGCTATTACTTCCGCCGGAAACGCTACCCGCGTATTTTGTGATAATACTACTTCTACTGTTTTTTCTGCCAATCCACCTTCACTCACGAATGAAACCGGTTTGTGGACAGTCGTTTCTGGTGCTGGCACCATTGCATCACCGAATAGTCCAACCACCACTATCACAGGGTTAACTCCAGGTTCATCCAGTACTTTCAGATATACCATCACAAATAATGTAACCGGTTGTGTTTCTGCCGGTGACTATAGTGTTTTTTATGCCACGGCCCCTTCCATATCATTTACCAATTCCAGTACATTTCTTCCTTATCCTCAAACAACTGTAGTACTACCCTTTACTTTTACGGGCGGCACACAAACAACCTGGCAACTAATCAGTGGTCCTGCCGGCAGCACTTTGGCACCTTCTGGTACAACCGGACCTGCGGGTATTGGTAACAGCACTTCGCTTACGTTGAACGGACTTGATCAATTTGGAACCTATCGAATTCGATTGGTAAGAAATGCACCGGGTGGATTGGGTGGTTGTCCGGCAGCTTTTGCTGATGCTTTTGTGGTAGCATCTGTTGCCCCTACGCCTTCGAATCCGGGAACTGATATTACGCTTGCTTGTAACATATTTCACGCAGACCTGGCTGCCAATCAACCATTGATTGGAAGTGGTTCGTGGTCGCTGGTCAGTAAGCCCACTGGTGCCCCGGATCCTCTAATTGTCAATCCGCTTAGTAATGTAACCGATGTTACCGGACTCACCAATGGTGTTTATTTCTTCCGTTGGCTCATTACCGGTGGTCCCGGTACACCCGATCAACAAGCTGATGTGAGGGTGGTAGTGGCAAGTCTGTCACCTACGACTGCGAGTGCAGGTCCCAGTGAAACCATCTGTGCAGGTTCACCCTATAAGATGAAAGGGAATGCACCTGCACTCAACGAAACTGGGGTATGGTCTGTCGTTCCCTCCGCAGGCATTGTCTTTGAAAATGTGAATGATCCCAATACGAAAGTAACAGGTCTAGCACCTAGCTCAACTTATACGTTTACCTGGACCATCAGCAATTCATGTGGCACGAATTTCAGCAATGTGGTTATTCAAACCACCAGTAATTTGGGTCCTAATTTGGCATTAGCAGGGCCTGATCAATGTCTTGGCCCGGCTATAACTACTTTCCAATTGGCTGGGAATGCACCTGTGGGTATTGAAACGGGTAACTGGAAATTGGTAAGTGGACCAATGACTCCTACGATTACCAATTCGTCTTTACAAAATACAACCGTTACTGGTGCATCGAATGGAACCTATCTGTTTGAGTGGAGTTTATCTACACTGGGTTGCGCAGCGAATAAAGACACGGTGATGATCACTGCTTCTGCACCAGCTACGGTGGCCACTGCTACGCAATCGGTCGTAAATACTTGCGGCGTTAGCACGGTTACATTAAATGGAAATGCTCCGGCAATTGGCACTGGTTTATGGACTAGGCTCACAGGCCCCGGCCCCGTTATTATAACCAATCCTTCGAGTCCTACCTCCTCCGTTACTTTCCTTTCTCCTAATTATTCCTATACATTCCGGTGGACCATTTCCAATGGAGCTTGCCCATCCAGTTCGGCCGATGTGAAATTTAATATCTCAGCTGCCCCCAGTCCTGTGACAGTGGGTCCAAATCAGGTAGTTTGTGGAGGAACAAGTACAGCGTTATCTGCCAGTACCGTTACATCCGGCACCGGATTATGGGTATTGGTCAGCGGACCAAATGTGCCGACTTTCTCCAGTTTAACCAATCCCGGTGCAACGATTTCCGGATTGGTAGAAGGCGTCTATCAATTGAAATGGACTGCAAACAATGGTGTTTATTGTCCACCACAGGAATCCGGCATCATGACCATTACGGTCAGAGAAAATGCAACGGCCTCTGTATTGGCGGGCGGTACCTGCAATGCAACAGTCGTTCAGTTATTGGGTAACACGGGTACCACAGGAACCTGGACACAGGTAACGGGCCCCAATACTTCTGTGATTACACCCAATGCATCTAATTCAGCGATTGCTTCGGGCTTAATACCCGGGTCTTATACCTTCCGGTATACTTTACCTGCAGCCGGGTCTTGTGCATCCACGTCTGCTACCACGAGTATTACATTATTTGCAGCACCTACCATCGCTCAGGCAGGACCCGATCAGGCATTATGCGCCCTCAACAATACAGTTTTGGCAGGAAATACGCCGATCATTGGAACCGGTATGTGGACTGTTCTTGAAAAGCCTGCCGGTTCATCTCCTGTTATTACCAATCCATCTTCCCCTTCTTCTACCTTAACAAATCTTTCTCCGGGTGATTATCTGCTACAGTGGACCATTTCAAATGGAAGTTGTACCAGTAACTCAGACCTGGTAAAGATTTCAATATATGCAACACCCACTACTGCCAATGCAGGACCGAATCAGAATAATGCCTGCTCATCAGAAGTATTTTTAAACGGTAATACACCTGCTGCCGGTATTGGCACATGGACGCAAGTCAGTGGAGCACCTGCCATCATTGATGCGCCGAATAATCCTACCAGTCGTGTGCATGGCACCGTGCCGGGGGTCTATCAATTCATGTGGACCATTTCCAATGGTACTTGTCAAAGTTCGACTTCTGTTGTAACCATCACCGTTTCTTCGGTTCCCCCATTTGCAGCGAATGCTGGACCCACGCAGGATATCTGTAATACCGGCAGCTCGGCTACGGCAACTATGGCAGCTACTGCTCCGTTAGCACCTTCAACGGGTGCATGGTCTATTCAATCAAAACCCGTGGGAGCAAGCGATCCTGTATTTGCTAATGCCAGTCTACACAATACGCAGGTAAACGGACTTGTACAAGGGACCTATGTTTTCTTATGGACCGTTACTAATGGTGCCTGCCAATCGGCATCAAGTGTAACAATTCGTGTGACGAATCAGCCTACCCCCGCTTTTGCCGGGGCTGATTTTACTGCTTGTTTATTTAACACTGTATCCTTATCAGCAACACCCGTTACCACAGGTCTTGGTACTTGGACAGTATTCAGTAAGCCGGGTGGAAGTCCAGACCCTGTTTTTGAAAATGAATTTTCACCTACAACCAAAGTGTTTGGTTTGGTGGCCGGCAATTATACTTTCCAATGGTCCAGTAGCAATGGGGCAGGTTGTCCGGTCAGTACTGATCAGGTGAATGTTCAGATGGTTAATCCGCCTACTCCTGCCCAGGCTGGAAGTTTTCAAACCATTTGTGAAGGAACCGCTTTAGCTCAAATGAACGGTAATAGTCCTACCGTAGGTGTTGGTACCTGGTCGGTGGTGACTCCGTTGACTTCAACACTCGTTTTCACCAACCCCAACCAAAATAATACAACGGTTACTGGCTTTGTTGCCGGTACTTATGTCATCAGGTGGACGATTTCAAGTGGAGGGTGTGTCTCAACAGATGAAACACAGTTAATTGTTCAGCCACCATTGGGAAATAATGTAATTGCAAGTCCGCAAACAATCTGCTCCGGAAGTTCTCCTGCTGTTCTTACCGGTACATTACCCACCGGGGGAAATGGTTCTACCTATTCTTATCAATGGCAAAGGTCGACTACTAGTGCAGGAGCGGGATTTTCTAATATTGCCGGGGCGAATGGTATCGATTACTCACCCGGTGTATTAACTACGACCACCTGGTACAAAAGAACAGTTACTTCAGGGGCCTGTTTAGTGCCACCCAATGAAAGCAATGTGATTCAGGTATTCGTACAGCCACCCATTGCCAATAATACAATCACCCTGCCCATTACGGCTGTTTTCTGTCAGTCCGGAGATCCTGAACCAATAATAGGCGGCACACCAACCGGAGGTGATCTGGTTACTTATACGTATCAATGGCAGCAATCAACAACCAGCAGCTCATCCAATTTTAGTAATATTTCGGGTGCCACTGCTAAGGACTATGATCCTCCATTATTGACTACTACTACCTGGTACAGAAGAATTGTTAACTCAGGAACATGTGTGAGTCAAAGTACTCCGGGTGAAATCACCATTTATCCCTATCCGGTTTTGACTTCTGCAGCTTTTAGTACTACCTGTAACAATCTTACGTTCAAGTATACCGCAACCAGTTCAGTGAATTTTGGCACGGGAACCTCTTATGCCTGGAGTCAGACCTCTGTTCCCGACATCAATGGTGGTGCGGCCGTTACCGGATTGACTTCCACTATCAATTTGAGTTTAAATAATACTGCTTTTGTTCCTGTTCAAACACAGTTCTTTTATACACTCACTGCCAATGGTTGTACAAATCCAACAGTGTTCTCTGTAACTGTAACTGTATTCCCCACACCTACAGTACCGGTTGTATCGCCTACCACCCAATTTGTCTGCAATGGATTAACGACAACAGCAATCAGTTTCTCCGGATCGCCGGTAGCAGGTACAGTTTATAACTGGACCAATGGAACGACATCTATTGGTTTGGGATCACCTGGTTCAGGTAACATAGCTTCTTTTACCGCTGTAAACGCAAGTAATGTAAATGTTACTGCAACGATAACAGTGATACCCATGTCAAATGGATGTAATGGACTACCTAGGACGGCTACCATTACTGTTTATCCGACGCCTAATATTAATACCATAACCAGGACTGTTTGTACCGGTGAGCCATTTACAGTAACGCCTGTTAATATTACCAATGGAATTGTACCTGCCAATACCTTGTATCGGTGGGATTTACCTTCATTAACGCCCGGACTGAGTGGTGGAAATACCGGTTCAAATGCTTCTAATATTTCCGGCTTGTTCAGCCATATATCTGTTGCGGCAGAGACAGCCACCTATACAGTTGTTCCTAGTACAGCTGAGTGTGGCGATGCTAAGTCTTTCACGCTTGTGGTAACCATTAATCCCGTTGCAGATATTCAACCTTTAACCACAACTGTTTGCGCGGGTATTGCCTTTCAGGTTTCTCCAGTTCATCCAACAAGTGGACGAGTACCTGCCGGCACCCGATATACCTGGCTGGCACCTACCGGTTCCGGATTTACCGGCGGCAGTGCGCAAGGTACCCAACAGAACTTTATTTCGGGAACCTTAACGAATACCGTCAATACCATTACAACAGCTACCTATGTTGTAACGCCGATTTCAGGAAATTGTACCGGGTTAACATTTACAGTGCAAGTTGAACTTAAGCCCAAGGCAATTATCAATCCTTTGAGTCAAACGATTTGTAGTGGACAAACATTTGGTATTACACCAACCAATCCAGCCAGTGGAATTGTTCCCGACCTGACCACCTACACATGGACTACGCCAACGGGTACATCCTTGGTGGGTTTGATCTCACAAACAACTGCTGTAAGTGAAATTTTCGGAACCCTTACCAATACCAGTAACATTGCCCGAACGGCTACCTACTTAGTAACACCTATTTCCGGTGATTGTACCGGCAATTTGTTCTCTGTTACTGTTTGGGTGAATCCAAAAGTTGCCATCAACACTTTCTCTCGCGTTGTCTGCAGTGGCGTTACATTCAGTTTATCTGCCATGAATGTCACCGATGGAATTGTTCCAGCCGGTACCCAGTATACCTGGCAAACACCCGATTTAACTGGAACATTGATAGGAGGAAATGCCGGCGGACCTGCAGCTTCAGTAACAGGTACACTGTCCCATACCAATAGTACTCCTCAGACTGCCACCTACATAGTAACGCCTTCAGCAACACCTTGTGGATCGGGAGCAAATTTTACGTTGATTGTAATTGTCAATCCAATTCCGATTATATCCACACAGCCCTCGGTTACCGTATGCGGTGGAGTACCGTTTGTACTAACGCCCACCGATGGGGTAGAGGGAGTTATTCCGAATAATACCAGATATACCTGGTTATCACCTTCCGGAACAGGATTTAGTGGTGGGGCTTCTAAAACCTCGTCCTCAGATATTAGTGGACTGCTTTCCAATACCACCGGATTTGCTGCCACTGCTACCTACTCCATTACGCCAACCGCTCCCGGTGGCTGCGCTGGATTACCTTTTACATTTACTGTTTCAATTGTTCCTAACGCGTTCATACCTGCTCTCTCAACCACTACCTGTAGCGGGGTTGGCTTCCAATTCACACCGCAGAGCGGCGTTATTCCTTCAGGCACTGTGTATGATTGGGGCATTCCAACAGGTAGCTTCCTTTCCGGTGGAACTGCAGGAAGCGGACAAGCAATTATTGGTGGAACAATCAGCAATACCTCAAATATTACACGGACGGCTACTTATACTGTCACGCCTCTTGCAGGGTCCTGCACTGGCGGCAGCTTTACATTAACGGTTTTTGTACAGCCAATTGCACAGATAAACGAGCTTTCCACTACTGTTTGCTCGGGTGTAAGTTTCTCTGTTTCTCCAGCCAATGGAGGAACAACGGGTGTCGTTCCTTCCGGCACTTTATACAGTTGGCTGGAACCAACGGGAACAGCTATTTCCGGCGGATTTAGCCAATCTACTTTTGTTAATGCGATCACTGGTACACTAGTGAATACCAGTTCCTCCGCAAAAACTGCCCTCTATATAGTTTCTACCCAAAGTGGTAATTGTAATGGACAGAACTTCACACTTGTTGTTACCGTATTACCTAAGCCTTCCCTTGGAACGCTAACCACAGATATCTGTACCGGATTTACATTTACATTAAACCCCGTTGATGGCACTGATGGATTAATTCCAGTGAGTACCACTTTCACCTGGAATGCTCCTACAGGTGCTGGTATAACGGGCGGATTAACGCAGTCAAGTGGTGCAGGTAATATCACCGGACGATTATTCAATGCAACCTCGACAATTGTTACAGCTACCTATCGAGTAATACCAACCGCAGCAGCATGCGCTGGCGATGCCTTCACGGTGCTGGTCGCTGTTAAGCCACAACCTGTTATTACCCCGATTTCTACTACAATTTGTTCTGGTGCTACTTATACCATTTCGCCCGTAACCGGAACGAATGGAACTGTTCCTACAGGTACGCTCTATCGACAGTGGGATGGTAGTACGTGGTTGCCTCCAGTTGCTGTTATTTCAGGTACCCTTAATAATGCAACATCCACTGTTCAATCGACTACCTATTTATTTGAACCAACTGCTAATGGTTGTACCGGACAAACATTTACAGTTACCATTTTTGTGAATCCGCAGCCTGCAGTTAATGCATTAGCACTTTCTGTTTGCAGTGGCGCATCCTTTAATATTACTCCGCAAAATGGAACGCAGGGTACAGTGCCAGATGGAACAACTTATACCTGGCTTGCTCCAGCTGGTTCAGGGTTCTCCGGCGGTGCATCACAAACAACCGGCGTAACAGCCATCACCGGATTGCTGACGAACAATACATCCGGAATAGTGACGGCTGTTTATCAGGTACAAACTGCCTATTTAGGTTGCCCAGGAAATACCTTTACATTAACTGTTGATGTGTTCCCACGGCCGATCATTCAAACGATGACTGCCACTGTTTGTTCCGAAGCTTCGTTCAACATAACACCTGCAGATATTACCAATGGTAGTATTCCGGCCGGCACAAGATATACCTGGTTAGCGCCACAGGGAACTGGCTTTTCCAATGGGTTCTCTCAATCAACATCCGTAACTTCTATATCAGGTCAGCTCACCAATAACACTGCGACAGCGCAAACGGCTGTTTATCATGTGACACCCATATCCGGAAGTTGCACGGGTACTGCATTTTCTTTGATTGTTCAGTTATTGCCCAGAGCATCGATACAACCCATGACCGCTGCCACCTGTTCCGGTGTTGCGTTTTCAGTTAACCCGGCTTTAACCGGTACGGGGATCATTCCGACAGGCACGCTATATACCTGGACTGCTCCATCGGGTTCAGGGTACACCAATGGTCTTTCCAATACAACACCAGTGGCAACCATTGCAGGAACACTCAATATGACGGTGAATACGCCTGCCTCCGCAACATATCTCGTAACACCTATATCGGGTAGTTGTACAGGGAATGCATTTACTTTGGTAGTCAGCCTGCAGCCGAAGGCGGAAATTCAGGCAGTAAGTATATTCATTTGTTCCGGTGTAACCTTTGTATTTACTCCTACGAATTTTATCAATGGTATTATTCCATCCGGAACGCAATATCAATGGACCGCTCCAGCAGGTACCGGATTTACTGGCGGTGCTGCTCAAACCACTTCTCGTTTTGAAGTATTTGGTACTTTACAAAATACGACGACTGGCACAGCTACGGCAGTTTATACGGTTACACCCATTTTTGGTAGTTGCTCCAGTGCGCCTTTCACCCTTACGGTAACGCTGCTACCACAAGCATTTATCAGTTCTTTCTCTGGTGTTACCTGCACAGGAGTTGCATTTAGTGTGACACCCTCTAATGCAGGGTCAAATATTTTACCGCCGGGAACTACTTATACCTGGACTTCTCCCGCTGGCACCGGATTCACTGGTGGTGCAGCTCAGTCAACAGCTTCTCCTGTGATTACCGGAGGCCTAAGCCATACTTCAGCATCTGTTGTTACAGCCGTTTATACGATTACTCCGGAAACTGCTAGTTGTAAGGGTATTGTCTTTACCTATACGATGCATATTTCACCTGTTGCAGCTATCAATACCATATCCAATGTTATCTGTTCTGGCAGCAATTTCACCATAGTGCCCACCAACGGGTTAAATGGAGTTGTACCTGCAGGAACTTTGTATACATGGTCAGCCCCCACAACACCCGGAATAAGTGGCGGAGCAGCCGGCAACTCGCTTTCTTCCATCACCGGCAGTTTGATAAATACGACCGCTGTTCTTGTATCGAGCACTTACCAGGTCAATCCGGTAAGTGGTGATTGTTCAGGTCAACCTTTCTCTGTAACTATTTGGGTAAAACCAATTGCCACTATTTCCAACGTACTGACTGCTACTTGTTCCGGAAATTCATTTGTTGTTACACCGCAGCAAGGTGTGAACGGTACTGTGCCAGCTGTTACTAGATATAGCTGGACTAGTCCGCAAGGAACCGGATTCACGGGTGGATTACCTGGCTCTTTGTCCACCAACATCAGTGGAACACTCATCAACACGACAACTGCTACTGTAACTGCTACATATTTGGTCGTTCCTGACACTGATAATTGCACGGGTGCTGCGTTTACTGTAACCGTTCAGGTTCATCCAATTCCAGTATTGAATTCACCGGCTGCTGCGGCCGCGATTTGTTCGGGAGAGGTATTCACATATACGCCCACCAGTGCCACGCCAGGTGCATCCTTTAGCTGGAATTATATCGCTGTTAGCGGTTTAACAGCTGCCAACCCGATTACCGGCACGGGTAACATTCAACAACAACTCACCAATAATACCAATGCTGTTGTTACAGCTACTTATAATTATTTCATCACTGCGAATGGTTGTTCAAGTAATGCCACTTCGAATGTTGTGACTGTTCAAGTGAAGCCAACGCCTACCCTTAGCAGTACACTTACGCCGCCGAATATTTATACAGGTACCCTCTTTAATTATACAGCAACGGGTAACGTAAGTGGTACTACCTTCTCCTGGAGTAGGCCTGCTATAGCAGCCATCAATAATAATACTGCCGGTTCTGGTTCAACTGCAGTGATTGCAGAGGTACTTACCAACAGCAGCAAAGTTTTGGTACCGGTATCCTATCAGGTACGCTTGACTGCATCGGGTTGTACAAATACGCAGACGGTTACCGTTCATGTAGTTCCGGAATTAATCCTTTCCAGTACGCTGACGCCGACACCAGTTTGTAGTGGAACTGTATTTGCTTACACATCGACATCAGATGTAGCAGGCGTCACATTTACCTGGAAGCGGAATTCACTTGCTGCGATCAATGGTAATTCCGGTGGCAATGGAACAGGTGCGTTCATTTCAGAAACGTTGACCAGTAGCGCTGCTATTCCCGTAGCAGTCGTTTATGATGTTACTTTGAGTGCGTTTGGTTTGTCAAACACGCAACAGGTTACTGTTTTAGTGCAGCCAACACCATCTGTTGAGGAAATCAGCGCACAGACGATTTGTAATCAATCGGCATCAGCTCAAGTCAATTTTACCGGTAGGGTTCAGTCAACTAATTATTCCTGGACAAATACCCAGCCATCTATTGGACTAGCAGCATCTGGAACAGGAAACATTGCTCCATTCACTGCTATTAACAATACATCTGCACCAATTACAGCTCGGATAGAAGTGACACCTCTATCCAATAGTTGTGCTGGAAACCCAGTTAGCTTCTCCATTACTGTTCTGCCAACACCAACTATTAGTTCAGCATTGACTGCTACTGCTATTTGCTCTGGAAGTACTTTCAATTATACGGTTACTTCTGATGTAACAGGATCAACTTTCACCTGGCAGCGTGAAACAGTTACCGGTATTAGTGCCACCGGAAATCTGACCGGAACAGGTAATATCACGGGGCAGGAACTGCGTAATTTGACTACCGGCACTTTGGTTCAAACCTATCTTTATACACTCGCTGCATCTGGTTGCAGCTTTAATCAGCGGATAGCGGTGGAGGTGCTGCCTGAACCAAGGTTAACCAGTACTTCCAATCCGCCGGCTATCAATGGCGCTAATGAGTTCTTCTATACACCTACCTCATCGCTGCCAGGTACCATTTTCAACTGGACGAGGGCTGCTGTTACCGGCATATCTAATCCGGCAGCATCCGGTACCAATGAAATACAGGAAATTTTATTCAATACCACCACTACTGCCATTACTGTTACCTACATCTACACATTGCAATCGGGTGGATGTATAGGTACCGGACAAGTGAATGTTTTAGTACGTCGCAACCGTACCATTCTATTCCCCGGCGCTATTGAAGGTACACAAGCAGTTTGTATCGGAACGGCAGCTGCTACCCTAACCTCCTTATCACCTGCTACCGGTGGAAATGGAACGATAGACTACCAGTGGCAAATCAGTACGGATAATGTAAACTATACGAATATTGCCGGTGCTACCGGATTGAATTACAATCCTGGAGTATTGTCTCAAACTTCTACTTTCAGACGGGTGGCTGTTTCCGGCGATCAGGAAGTTAGTACGTTGTCAGTGGTAGTTACAGTAAATAAAGCCACAACCCCGGTTGTAACGCCTGCCGGACCATTGTTCCTTGTAACGGGAGGAAACTTCACGCTTACATCCACTTCAGCCGTGGCTTACTTATGGAGTAATTCAGCTACTACACAAAGCATTACTGTGAATACTGCTGGTGGATATCGTGTCATTATTACTGATGCGAATGGTTGCAAAGACAGCTCTAATCTCGTTGCAGTTCATCCACCACCACCAACGACTATTAATGCAACTTATATCATTGGAAATCCTGCTAATCCGCCCAATTCAGGCGGGCAAGTCACCGGGTTACCGGGTTCTACCCTGAGATTTTATTTAACACCAACAGGTGGAACGCCAGGTGGTGCCCCAACTCTTCCTGGTAGTCCAGGCACCTATACTTACTATGTAAGTCAAATTGTTAATGGATATGAGAGTGTTCGTGTTCCATACACGGTAACGATGATTGAACCTTTCAAGATTACTGATCCTCAAAAGGTACTTTCTTCTAAACCAGAGATGCAGCCTGATGGAAGTTTCATCATACGCTTTACACTTTTCATCAATAATACTTCCACCGTATTACTCGATAGCATTAAAATGCGCGATGACCTAACCAGGGTATTCCCATCCTCTGTTCAATTTGATGTAATCAGTGTTCGTGCCAGTGGTAATTTGATTGCTAATCCGCAATACAATGGTAGTTCGAATATCCATTTGTTGTCAGATGTAAGTAAGATGAATCCTGGTGCAAGAGATTCTATCAACCTGGCTATCCGTATGGTGCCGAATGGATTTTATGGAGTACTTAAAAACTCTGCTGTTTTGACAGCACAAACTCCATTTGGATCGCTGACAATTACTTCAAATGACCCAAGTATTTCTACCGGTGTAGGAAGCAGAGAACCGACACCATTTGAGATTCCCACTGTAGAGATTTTTGTTCCTGGAGGTTTCTCACCTAACCAGGATGGCATGAACGATTATTTTGTGATCCGAAGACCATCGCAAACGATTATTCAGCTGGAAGTATTCAATCGTTGGGGTAATTTGATTTACAGATCTGCAGATTATAAAAATGATTGGAATGGAAGAACCAATCAGCCGGGTAATATACTCGGACCGGAAATTCCGGATGGCACTTATTATTATATTATTACAGGCAATGACAGGGCGACAGGAAGAGTCACCCGATTGAATGGCTTTATAACTGTCAAAAGGTAAAAAAGACGAGGGCAATGAAATTTTATTCAATGGTATACAAATTGTCGACGCTGTCAGTAGCACTTTTACTGACTGTGTCTGCCTTTGCCCAGCAAAAACCCATGTATTCCCAATACATGTTTAACATGCTGAATATTAATCCGGCCTATGCCGGAAGCCGTGGTGCCATGTCTGCAGTTGCACTTTACAGAAATCAGTGGGTTGGATTTCCAGGTGCGCCCCGTACCACTACTTTCTCTTTTGATATGCCCATTCAAAATCGAAAAGTGGGACTGGGTATGCAATTGTATGACGACCGTGTTGGAATTGAAAGAACAACTGGGTTCAATGCTATTTATGCTTTTCGTTTCCAGTTCGCGGGATCCGGAACGCTTAGTTTAGGATTACAGGCCGGACTCTTAAACTATCAGGCCAATTATACAGAGGTAAATACCTACTTACCCAATGACCCAGCCTTTTCATCTAATGTGAGGGGTATTTTACCCGCCTTCGCTGCAGGCGTGTATTATAATTCAGATAAGTTCTATGTAGGCTTTTCTACTCCCGCCTTATTAAGAACGAAAATCAAATATAATAATGCAGCTGAGGTTGCTTCTGTTACCTCCCGTGATCTGCATCTTTATCTTGCATCAGGAACGGTTTTTGACCTTAATCCCGACCTGGCGCTGAAACCATCAATTTTAGTAAAAGCTGTGAGTGGAGCTCCGGTAGAAGTTGATATCAACTGTAATCTCTGGCTTCAAAATAAAATTTCACTCGGTGCTTCTTATCGGACCGGCGACGCCATTGTGGGTATGGTAGAATATCAGGTAAATCAGCAACTTCGATTTGGTTACGCTTATGATAAAACATTTTCTAACCTGGGTACCTTGGTGAATGGAACACATGAGATCATGTTACGACTTGAATTCGGGTCTCCATCGGTAAGGGTTTCCTCTCCCCGTTATTTTTAAAAAAAGCCCCTGGCATGAAAAAACTTTTCTTGGTTAGTCTGGTCTTTGTCATTATGTCGCCTCAACTGGCAGTTGCTCAAACTAAAGCAAATTATAAGGCCAAAGCTTTTTATCAGTTGGCAGAAAAAGACTTTCAGGACCTTCGCTACTGGTATGCCATCCCTTTCTACAAGGCTGCACTACAGCAAAAGTCCGCAGTATATGATTCCATCTGCCTTCTTCACTTGGCTGAGTCCTACTGGCAGATGAAGTATTATGATTCTGCACAACATTATTTTTCCAGGTTTGAATCGGTTATCGGACCGGCCTATACCTCATCTCAGCGGTTAGCTGAGTTACAAGCCATCAGAAATCGACCTGACTTATCGGTGTCCAAATATCGTTCCATCGAAGCAGGTAAGAACGGCTCACATCAACAAATCATACAGAATCGTATTAGTGGATTTTCCAGGCCCGAATCATTTATGCAGGACTCGGCCGATTATATGATCCGTTATTTATTGGATAACACTTCCGAGCAGGATTTTAGTCCTGTATTCCATCAGAAAGGCATTTTATTTATATCCAATCGCTTCTCTGGACCGGAATCTGAAAAGGAGTTTGGGTGGGATGGTTTACCTTATGCCCGAATCTATGAGGTAGCTGATTTTTATCTGCTCAGAACAGCTGATACTATGCCTGTAAGAAAAGAAAGGGATCAAAAAATAAATATCATTATCAACGATGATTATACCCCTTCTACTTCGAATGACAATAATATTCGGCTTGACTACAGACAGATCAGCAGAACCAAGCCTTCCGGACAGTTAAGGCAATTACCTCGGTTTTCTGATCAATTCAGCTCCCTATATAATTATGGGCCTTTGTGCTTTAATTCGGCAGGTGATAAATTGTATTTTACACGTAACTCGCTCAAGTCAAATTCGAATAAGCATCACTTAGAGATTTGTGAGGCAACACTCGAGAAAAATGGATGGGGTTCAGTTCGGGTTCTTCCTTTCGTAGATAAGGATTTTGATTATTTTCATCCGGCTATTAACAGAGAAAATAATCGGCTCTATTTTTCCAGTAATCAACCCGGCGGTAGGGGGGGAGCAGATATATACTCATTCAGTTTGCATCCCGATTCATCCAAATCTGCCCCATTGTTGCTGGGTGATCAGGTCAATTCAGAGGGCGATGAATTATTTAGTACCTTCTCAGGTGATACGCTCTTCTACAGTTCTAATGGGTTACCAGGATTGGGCGGGTTAGATATTTATGCGAGCCTTGATAATAACGGCACTTTTTCTAAGCCGGTGAATTTAGGTGCACCCACCAATTCCAATTATGATGATTTTGGTCTGATCTGGGATGCTGCAAAACACCAGGGCTTATTCAGCAGCAATCGCTTGGGTAGTGATGACCTGTTTCGTTTAGAGCTGCTACGTTTTCCCATTAAGATAACCGGAAGTGTTTTTGATGCATCCACCGGTAAGGAAATGCAGGGGGCGAAAGTTCAAATGTTCAATCAAACACCCAATCGTGACCCCAATCAGCAGATGATGACAGAATTGTACGGGGCATACCGATTCCCTGCAAAATCAAGACAAACCTATACACTGTATTTTTCAAAACCGGGGTATTACTCGGATTCATTGGTAGTAGGCGGCGATACGCTCGTGAATGATTTTCAGTTGCCCCCTATACAACTTCGACCCATACCATTGCCTCCACCACCTCCAGTGGATACCGATGGAGATGGTATTCCAGATGCAGCGGATAAATGTCCGGATGTGAAAGGTACACCTGACAACCAGGGTTGTCCGGAAATACAAAAAAAGTTGAATGAGCTGGCCAAGATGGTATATTTCGAAACTGCTAAAGATGTTTTAACGCCTGAAGCAAAGGCACCATTGGATGAGGCTGCAGCAATCTTATTAGCATATCCGCAAACAACCCTCATTATTGAAGGACATACCGATAATGTAGCCGGTAAAGCATATAACCTAGATTTGTCTCAGCGCAGGGCTAATCGTGTAAAAAATTACCTGATTGATAAAGGAATTGCTGCCAATAGATTCACGAAAGTGATTGGTTATGGTATGGGACAACCTATTGCAGATAACGCTACGCCTGAGGGACGTGCGATGAATCGCCGGGTATATATCAAAGCACAATTTTAGTGGAATGATTTTGTAATTATATTTTAAAAAATTACTTAATTGTGATTCAAATTCTCATCTGAAAAAAACACCATATGAAAAGGTTTCTATCAGTATCGGTTTTATTGCTCATGATTTTCTCGGCAGCAGCACAACAAGTTACCCTCTTTGCTGATTGCAATTTCAGGGGCTACTCTGTTAATTTGGCCCCGGGAAATTATAGCTCCAGCCAGCATAGGATGCCGCTGCGTGAACTTTCATCTATCAATATACCCCCCGGGATGGTAGTGAATTTGTTTAGCCAGGATTTTTTCAATGGCCATTTCATAACGCTGAATCAATCTTCTTCCTGCCTGCTCAATGAGCACTTCAATGATCAAATGGTTTCAATTCAGGTATTGTCTACCGGATATGTAAGTCAGGCAGTTCAAGCCCCGGTGGTTTTATACAATCGCTGTAATTTTCAGGGTATGCAGGAACCCCTGCAGGAGGGTGTATATAATAATATACCCATGGGATTTGTTACGATACAATCTATACGGGTTGCCCCGGGATATGGTATCATTGTCCGGAAAGAAACCGGTTACGGCAATAACGTGACAGTGATGAATGAAGAATTCAGGTCTGACCAGTCTTGTTTGCGTATTTTGTGGGGTGCCGCCATAAAATCTGTTTTCATTTATCGACTGGGTAATGTGCATGCGGGCCACTGGGGACAGGTGCCGACTCAACCCCAAGCTGTTCAGCAGTTTCAGCAAGGTGCAGTGGTGTATACAGAACCCTTTTTCAGGGGTAGAACGCAAATCTTATACCCTGGTGCATATAGAGGGTATCAGTTGAATCAGGTTGGCGAAAATGCTATCTCATCTATCATGTTGGCGCCGGGTTATCGTGCCATTGCTTATAGTGGGTCTAATTTTGATGGTGCATCGGTAATCATAAATAGCGCTAATAATAATCTGCATGCCGGATTTCCCAATTGGGGAAATCGCATACGCTCGATTATTGTGGAGCGGCTTGGTCATCAGCCGACAGTGGTTCAACCAATTGTTGTACCTCCACCGCCTCCACCACCACCTCCCGCTATCAATAACAATCCCAATGCAGTGGTGATGTATGCAGATGCCAATTTCAGTGGAGCGGCACAACAGTTTCCTATTGGCAACTATCGTGGCTATCAGTTGAATGTGGTGGGTCAACGAACCATATCATCTCTAAGTATACCACCCGGATTAAAAGTAATTGCTTACGAAGGATCAGAGTTCAATGGCGCTTCGCGGGAAATTTTGAACTCCGTTGTTAATCTGGTTCAGGAAGGCATGGGTTGGAATGACAGGATTTCTTCTTTTTCCGTTCAACGCAACAACGGACAACCCCCAGTGATCGGGAGGCCCGAGCCGGTTCCTACCGCCGGTAGACCTGAGCCAATGCCACCGGGCAGACCACAACCTGCTAATTCCAATCAACCCAGCGGTGTTATGATCTATTCAGATGCTTATTTTGCGGGTCCGGGACAACAGCTAATGATGGGTCATACCAATGGAAATCAGTTGACCATGGTGCCAGCTGGAACCATTTCATCCATTAAAATTCCTCCTGGTATGAAAGTAACTGTTTATGAGGGATTCAATTTTGATGGAGATTATCGAATCTTGACCTATACCATCGATAATTTTGCTGCTGAAGGACAAGGCAGATGGAATAAGAAGATCCATTCCTTAATCGTGGAGCGCGCTCAGTAGGTGCTGCGGGAAGCGAGCGAATGAATTAGTAAAGCGAAATACCTATCGCTTGCTGAATTTGTTGGGACGTTGTTTTTTAACAACTGCCAGCAGGTGGCTAACATTCACTACTTCATTTATTTCTGGCGATGGAAGAGAAATTTTCCAGGTTTGCTCTATGGAATTGAGCAGATAATCCCACTCCCATTCGGACATTTCGAGGTCTCTCCTTAAATCTGTTTTCGGCGAAAGTCCCGCAGTATTGATGTTTAACTTCTGGTGCAGTATTCTGCGTAATGTGCTCAATGATTGCATACACGTGGTTTATATAGATATAGATACGTGTAGAAGACAAAAATGCTGCCAACCCAGTGTGAAAAAATTCCAAAAATTGGCTTAATTATAAATATAAATAATATTTATGCATAATTAATAGCCAACTAAGTCTCTAATAAATATAAATATTATATCATTTATAATTCTCTGATCCAAATATTTTTAAAACTGATGGGCTCACTTTTATCACCATGTGCCTGCAGTTTTATGGGCGCTGCTCCATGGGGCCTATAAACAGGGGGACCCGTATAAGGTGTGTCACCTTTTAAAATGGCATGGTCTTGCACCAGTACACCATTGTGAAAGGCAGTAATCGTCGCAGGGCTTTCTAGGGTACCATCATTTCGAAAGCGGGGAGCTTTCCACACAACATCATAGGTTTGCCATTCCCCCGGCGGTTTGCAGGCATTCACAAGAGGGGGATATTGCTTATAGATGCTGGCCGCCTGACCATTCACATACGTACTATTTTGGTAGTTATCGAGAATTTGAATTTCATAGCCGCCAGCACCTTCCTCGACTTCCAGCGACGCCAGAAATAGTCCGCTATTACCCCTTGCCTGACCTGTGCCGGTTATGTGCTTGGGAATCCTGTATTCCAGGTGCAACTGAAAATCTGTGAATTTTCTTTTTGTCCGGATATCGCCCGCCTTTTTATTGACCGTCATAATTCCCTTTTCAAATATCCACCCGGCAGGGCCACCCATTGCCTTATCTGCTTCCCATTCAGATAATTTTGTTCCGGTTAGTAACTGAATGGCATCGGAGGGGGCCTGGCCATATTGTTTACCAGCTGTCACCAGTCGTGGAACGGGCGAATAGATCTCTGTCTCTTTGGGGTCATACTTTTTTTGTGCCGAAACATGTGTCATTGAACTGATCAGCACGCAAGCCAGAACCTTCCATTTCATGTTGTTGAGTTTAGGAATTAGGAAGTTGATATCCATTATGATAAGGTTTCAATAGATAATCTCTATTAATAGAAGCATCCGTAAATGCCTGCTTGTTCTTATCCCAGA
>JBEIUM010000191.1:0-5337 GCA_040374385.1 Sediminibacterium sp.
ACCCCATATTTGGTATGGATATTCCCGTAAGTTGTCCGGCAGTGCCCGACCATGTTTTGTTGCCATGGGCAACCTGGAAAAGCAGGGAGGAATACAATCGAAAAGCAACCGAACTGGCACGACAGTTTTCAGAAAACTTCGTTCAATATGCAGCGGGGGTAGATGAAAAAATTCGGCAGGCAGGTCCCGTGATCAACAGCTGATCTTAGAAAAGTCCGAAAAGGGTGCTGTCCACTTTACGGATGATTTCGCCGAGGTGCTCCTCATTTTCAGCGAATTTATTTTTATCGCAATCAATAACCAACAACGGTCCTTCGCGGTAACTGTCGATCCATTTATTGTAAAATTCATTCAGCTTTTTCAAGTAGTCGAGTCGAATATTCTCTTCATATTCCCTGCCTCTTTTTTGAATTTGTGATACGAGGGTTGGAACCGATGCCTTTAAGTAGATCAACAAATCGGGCGGCTGTACCATACTTTTCAGGGTTTGGAAAAACTGATAGTAATTATCAAAATCTCTTTTACTCATCAGTCCCATTTCATGCAGGTTGGGCGCAAAAATATTAGCGTCTTCAAAGATGGTTCTGTCTTGAATAATCGTCTCGGTTCCATGTTGAATTTCCAGCAGTTGGTTGAGTCTGCTGTTCAGGAAATATATCTGAAGATTAAAACTCCACCGAGGCATGTCATCATAAAAATCCATGAGGTAGGGATTTTGGTCCACATCCTCAAATTGAGGTATCCAGCGATAGTGCTTACTGAGCAATTCGGTGAGGGTAGTCTTGCCGGCACCGATGTTTCCGGCTACCGCCACATGCTTTATTTTTTTTGCTTTTGCCATAGTTCCAAGGTACAATAAATTTCAACATACGGAGGGCCGGTTTTTAGCCATCCTTTCATTCTTGCTGTCCTGCTTTAATTGCCAGTTCCGATGGCTTTTCTCACCAAGGTCAGTGTTTGTGCGGCACTTGCCCTGGCTTTCTCCGCACCTTGCCGAATGATCTTATTCAGCAGTTCCGGATGCGCCTGTAAATCAGCAGCTTTTTCGCGGATGGGTGAAATAAAGCGAATCATGTCTTCCGCCAGTTGCTTTTTCATATCACCATACCGAATCCTGCAGTCACCCTGTTTACTGTTGTTATAATCCGATTCAAACTTCGCAAAGGTATCCGTTGAACTGACCAATTTCATTAAGGTGAAAAGATTTTCTATATAAGGGGGCTTGACAGCATTTTCTTCAGCAGGTCCCTGGTCGGTTTTGGCCCGTGCGATTTTTTTACGAATGGTTTCATCGTCATCTGCGAGATATAGGGTCGATAGTTGGTTTTCACTTTTGCTCATCTTTCCTTCTCCGTCTAATCCCAGAATCTTAACCAATTCACCTCCATAGTTAAAGCCATAAGGCAGGGGAAAAACATCTCCATAGCGATGATTGAACCGCTCAGCAAAATTGCGGGCCATTTCCAGGTTCTGTTCCTGGTCTTTTCCAACGGGTACTTTTACAGCCCGGTGAATGAGTATGTCTGCTGCCTGCAATACAGGATAAGTGAGCAGGCCGGCATTGACATTGTCAGGTTGCAGACGTACTTTCTCTTTGAAGGTTACCGTTTTCTCCAGTTCCCCCTTGTATGCCAGCATATTCAGGTACAAATAAAGTTCTGCGATCTCAGGCACATCGCTCTGCACATACAAAGCCACTTGCTCGGGATCAAGTCCGCAAGCAATGTTTTCAGCCACCACCCGATTAACGCTTTGTCGCAACGTCTGGGTATCGGGGTGGGTTGTGAGACTGTGCCAGTTGGCGACAAAAAAATAGCAGTTAAATTCGGATTGCATCCGAACAAAGTTGCGCATGGCACCGAAGTAATTTCCCAGGTGCAGAAAGCCCGTGGGACGAATGCCACTTAAAACCACCTCTTTACTCATAAGGCGCGAAGATAAGATGTGCTGAGGTTTTCCGTGTCGTCAGGGTACTTTTTTTTCGGCTTTTCTGCCCGCTCATCCACTATTTTTAAAGGGCGCGTTTCGTTGTGAAGTGATTAAATTTGCAGAGGTTCATTTTCAACTGTTTACTTATATCCAGTACTTCCAACATATTATCTACACCCATTGAATACCTGAAGGGGGTCGGCCCGGTACGTGCCGATATGCTGAAAAAGGAACTCGAGATCCATACCTTTTCCGATTTACTGGAACATTTTCCCATTCGTCATATCGACAAAACCATTGTAAGCCTGATTCGGGATATACGACCCGATACCGATACCATTCAGGTGGCGGGAACCCTCTTGTTTTCCGAGATGGTGGGTGCCGGGCGATCGAAGCGACTGGTCGCTCAAATTAGAGACCAATCAGGCATCTTGGAATTGGCCTGGTTCCAGGGTATCAATTGGGTGACGAAACTATTACAGCCAGGCACTACTTATCTGGTTTTTGGCAAAACCAGTTTTTTTAATGGGAAACCCCAGATTGTTCACCCCGAAATTGAGGTATTTGTTCCTGCCGCCGCGGGCGGGAAACCACATCTTGAACCGGTATATCCCAGCACGGAAAAATTAAAGGCGCGTGGACTGAACGGACGCCAGTTAGCCAAGCTGACCACCCAATTGTTTCAACAAATAAGAGCCACAGACATACCCGAAAATATACCGGAATCGATTCTGGAAAAATATCATTTCACCAGCAGGGCCAAGGCATTTCGGCAGCTGCATTTTCCTGCCAATTCCGAAGAATACCGTCAGGCACTCGAGCGCATGAAATTTGAGGAATTTTTTATGGCACAGGTACGATTGAATCTGGTTCGTTTAAGAAGACATCGTTACAGCCAAGGCGTCGTTTTCGGAACCGTAGGGGATCTCTTCAATCAGTTCTTTCATCACTATTTGCCCTTTTCATTGACAGGAGCCCAAAAAAGGGTGATCAAAGAAATTCGCAACGATACCGGACATGGACGCCAGATGAACCGATTGTTACAAGGTGATGTGGGAAGCGGCAAAACAATCGTAGCCCTCATGAGTATGCTTTTAGCAGCAGATAATGGCTTCCAAAGTTGTTTTATGGCGCCTACTGAAATACTGGTGCAACAGCATTATGCAGGCCTCCAAAAATTACTGAAAGAGCTGCCAGTGAAATTATCCATGCTCACGGGTAGTACCAAGGCAGCTAAAAGGAAAGAGATACTGGAAGGCTTGGCAGATGGTTCCATCCACATAGTGGTGGGCACGCATGCCGTTATTGAAGACAAAGTAAAGTTTGCCAGATTGGGTTTGGTGATCGTTGATGAACAACATCGCTTTGGGGTGGAACAGCGCGCAAGACTTTGGGAAAAAGCTACAGTTCCACCGCATGTGCTGGTGATGACAGCTACCCCGATACCACGCACCCTGGCAATGACTGCTTTTGGTGACCTCGATTACAGCATCATGGATGAATTGCCGCCAGGACGTCAACCCATCTTGACCGTGCATCGAAATGAAACTGCCCGGGCCCAGGTGTATGATTTCGTGCGTTCTGAAATTGAAAAAGGACGCCAGGCCTATTTTATTTACCCACTCATTGAGGAAAGCAATAAAGTCAATTATGAAGATCTGATTCAGGGGTATGAACAAGTGAAAAGTTTTTTTCCTGAACCCCGCTTCCGCATCAGCATGGTGCATGGTAAAATGCCCATCGAACAGAAAGAAACGAATATGCAGCGTTTCGTATCAGGTAACACCCATGTGATGGTGAGTACCACGGTGATTGAAGTGGGGGTGGATGTTCCCAATGCGACCGTTATGGTGATAGAACGTGCCGAAAAATTTGGTCTTTCTCAGTTGCACCAGTTGCGGGGAAGAGTAGGCAGGGGTAGTGAAAAAAGTTTTTGCATATTATTAACGGGTAGTAAAGCTAGCAAAGAGGCACTCGAACGTATCCAAATAATGACCACTACCCAAGATGGTTTTGTGGTGGCAGAGAAGGATTTAGCCATGCGGGGACCCGGTGAAATTGAGGGAACAAGGCAAAGCGGGGCACTGAACACAAAGCTTGCTAGCATTGTTCATGATAGGGATTGGCTCGAAAAAGCCAAAATTGAGGCAGAATTGTTGGTGGGGGAGGACCTAAACCTCGAATTGGCAAAGAATTTGATATTAAGACAATATCTGAGTATGCGGGAGGGAAAAACGGCCTGGAGCAGGATTTCCTGATAACAATCAGCTTTTTCGGGAAAATAAGTGGGAAATTTATGGCAGTGAAAACTTGGCTGAAGATATCGGGTGTTTTGGGGGCTCTATTGATGGGGTCTGTGACGGCTATTGCGCAAGATCAGATGCAATTCATTGAGAATAAGGGTCAGTGGCTTGAATCAGTCAAATTCAAAGGAGATCTGTCTGCCGGTTTGTTTTTGCTCACAAAAGATGGCTATAAGGTAATTCTTCACAACCAGGAGGACCTCTCACGGATAGGAGAAGCAACGCATGGTAAGCATACCCTCGATCACAGTTCATCAGAGACTGGAATGAAGCGACCGATGACCTCGGAAATGCCCCGTTCCATTCGTTCACATCAATACCAGGTGCGATTTCTAAATGCCAATCCGAACGCCCAAATTGTTCCGGATAAATTGTTGGATGCTCATACCAATTATTTCATCGGTAATGATCCCGCCCGTTGGGCCAGTGACTGTAAAACTTATCTGGGGGTAACTTACAAAAACATTTATCCCAACATCGATATCCGCTATTATACCGCTGATGGCGCTTTTAAGTATGACTTTATCATTCATCCCGGAGGACGTGTGCAGGATATCGCCATGTATTTTGACGGGGCCTCCTCACTTCGTATCAAGGAAGGTGCCTTGTTGTTATCGACTTCGGTGCAGGAGGTGAAGGAAATGCCACCCTTCACGTATCAGTTGTCGGATGGTCTAAAAAAAGAAATTCCGTGCCGCTTTGATCTGAAAGGGAATATTCTTCGCTTCAAATTGGAGGGTACGATAGATCCCAATGGAACAATTGTCATCGATCCAAGTCTGGTTTTCTCGACTTTCACCGGGAGCCGTTCAGATAACTGGGGATATACCGCAACCTATGACGGGCAGGGAAATTTTTATTCAGGCGGTATCGTTTTTTCCAGTGGTGCAGGGCTAAACTTTCCAGTGAGTAATGGTGCTTTTCAAACCAGTTTTCAGGGTGGTGATCCCATCGGAACGGGAGAAGGGGCCGGCTTCGACATCGCCATCATGAAATTCAATCCCTCCGGCACCAATCGAGAATATGCTACCTATCTGGGTGGTACCATCGGTAATGAGCAGCCTCACAGTATGGTGGTCGACCGGGATGGTAATCTGGTGATTGC
>JBEIUM010000128.1:0-7229 GCA_040374385.1 Sediminibacterium sp.
CAACAATGCAGTGGCATATTGTCTGGGCGAGTGCATCGGCCTACCAGTTCCTTGGGTCTGGGCGTCTGGGCGTAATTTGTTGCCTCTTCCAGACTTCGCCCAACCAATCAAAATCGGGTTATGGGTTGTCTGGCGTTCATGGTGGGGGGTCTGGGCTCAGACCTGCTCGTAAACCACTTCGAGCGAGGGCTTCTCCACCAGATCTTTGCCGAGCATGTCGGCCAAGGTGGCGGGTTCGAGCACCACATCGCATCCTCCTCACCGGGTATGCCGATATCAATGCCCTGGAAGACGCCATCAACAAAGGTGAGATCTGGCGATACATTAAGAAGCCCTGGGACCAGAACGAGCTGCAAAATACCATCATCAACGCTTATGAGATCTACGATACCCGCCGGCAGCTGCATTATAAGATGCAGGAACTGGAGCGGGTCAATGAAGAACTGAATCGCTTTGTTTACAGTACTTCCCACGACCTTCGTTCCCCTTTGGCCAATATCATGGGTATCCTAAACATGGCCAAAATCGATACCAAGCCTGATGCTGCCCCTAAATACCTCAATATGATTGAGGGCTGTGTGAAGAAGATGGATGTCTTCATCCATAAGATCATCGAGTATTACAAAGGTATCCGCCTGGAAAATGAAATCGAAGAAGTGGAATTCTCCGGTCTTTTCCGCGACAGCATTGAACTGAATCAGATGGTAAATCCCCGCATCGTGTTCACTACCAACGTGCAGCAAGATGTGCACTTCTATACCGATGCTTTTCGCCTCTCACTGATCATCAATAACCTGGTATCGAATGCTGTAAAATACCAGCGCCCCAATGAAGAATACCCTGTTGTGCAACTTCATGCCGAGGTAAATGAAAAAGAAGCCCTGGTGCAGATAAGTGATAATGGCGTCGGAATCGTACCCGACCACCTGAATAAAATTTTTGACATTTTCTTCCGCAGCTCCGATTTTAAAAACGGACTTGGTATCGGACTTTATATCGTTAAAGAGGCGTTGAACCGCATTCGCGGGAAGATCGAAGTGAGCTCAGAGCCCGGAAAGGGAACGCGCTTCACCCTGACCATTCCCAATCAACCTGCACCGGTATTCGCAGAACCTGAGCCAGTTCAGTAACTATAGCGGTATTGCAGGGTGCCGGCTTGCTGGCGGTCTTTGCTGCTGAACTTTTCAATCATCTTCAATCCTTTCTCATCGTAACCATATTCCCAGGTGAGGTAAGTATTGCCAAAACGTGGTACCTGTATCATTTTGGTCGTGCGCCCTTCTTCATCGTAACTGAAGATATAATCCGGTAATAACTTACCGGCTTTCGCATTGAAGCGAACTATGTCGGTAAGACGACGGCTGTTATCGTAATAATAATAGTATCGCTCCAGTTGCTTGGTTCCACGCCACCATTTTTCTTCCACTACCTGTTGCAACGAATCCGTGAGGAACTCAACCCGCACCGTATCGCTGTTATCGCGAATTACATAGGCAAAATCAGGCAGCGTATCCTGCTTGTAAAAATAAGTATGTACTTCCAGCTGGTTGATGTCCAGCGAAGTATCACGTGTCGTACTTTCAATGCGCTGTATCAATCCGTTGGGAGCATAGAAAAAGCGGGTCGTCACATCGCCATTCCGTCTGGCGGCAGAAGTACGTACCAACTTTCCGGCTTCATACTGCGTTACAGTTCGATTCGTTTTACCACCGGTCTCATTGGCATAAATGACCACACGCTTGCCATCGGTGCTCATCTCCTGGGTTACCAACACTTCTTCCTTGCCCATCGCCTGCTCAGGCAATGCCACCACAGTGAAGGAGCGCACCTTCCATTTTCGCAACAGATTATATTGGCGATGTGTTTGCCGGTTGGAAACACAATCGTTGAAATAATACTGTGCACCCGCGCTCAGCGTGAACAGACAACCCAGCAATGCCAGTAATTGTTTCATAGTCAGGTTTAAAGTCAGGCAAGTCGCCTGTACATTGCAATATTCGGTATGAATTTTGTTACCGAAAAGCTTTGTGCATATTTTTTAGTGAACAAACCGATAAAATGCACACCGAATAGGTAACTTACCAGCTACTAAAGCGAATACATGGAAGCCAATCATCCCGCCGCCGGTGCCTTTTTGCGTCTATTACAGATTATGGACGAACTAAGGGAAAAATGCCCCTGGGACAAGAAACAAACGGAGCAGACCTTGCGGCCCCTCACCATCGAGGAGACCTATGAACTGGCTGATGCTATCACCAAGAATGACTGGCAGGGTATCCGGGAAGAACTGGGCGATCTGATGTTGCACCTGGTCTTTTATACGCGTATTGCCCAAGAGCAGGGTCGATTTACCATGGACGAAGTCATACATGGCATTTGAGATAAACTAAATAGCCGCCATCCGCATGTATATGGCGATGTGCAGGTAAAAGATGAGGATGATGTGAAGAAGAACTGGGAGCAGCTGAAGATGCGGGAAGGGAAAAAATCTGTGCTGGGTGGTGTTCCGGTTTCACTGCCAGCCCTAGTGAAAGCCATCCGCATACAGGAGAAAGCAAAGCAAGTAGGTTTTGAATGGGAGAACCGGGCAGATGTTTGGAAGAAAGTGGAGGAAGAGACCGCCGAATTACAGGAAGCCATTGCCCAGGAATCCCCTGCTGCCATAGAAGAAGAATATGGTGATCTGTTATTCAGCCTGGTGAATTATGCCCGTTTCTTGCAGGTTGACCCGGAAGGCGCCCTGGAACGTACCAACCAGAAATTCATCCGCCGCTTTCAACTGATGGAGGCCGCTGCTGCAGCTGATGGTCGAAGCCTGCACAACATGTCGCTGCAGGAAATGGATGAACTTTGGAATAAAAGTAAACAGCATACGTGAACAAGGTCTGGAAATCGTTTGTGTACCGCAGTGGTTACCTGCTGATTACCGCCGCCTGGCTGTATACCCTCTCATTTCTTTTTACCAACTATTGGAGTTATCGTTCTTCTCCTGCCAAGGTAAAAACATCACTGGAAAAGCGTTTAGCTGCAGAGAATAAGTCCATCGAAGCATTGGCAGCTGACACCCAACAGCTGGCCAGCTGGCTCGCTGCCGATCAACCCGTTTCTAATCCATCAAAAAGCGAGACCGGCATTTTTTTATATGAAGGAAATGCCAGCGAGCAGAATGCCCGCCTGCTGTATTGGAATACCAATCGCATCTATGTAGATCCACCCGAATTGAACTTATCTCCCGGTATTCATTTTGTCACCCATCGCAATGGTGACTTTCAACTCATTCGAAAACAAGTGACCTCCCAAGGCAATACCTATACCTTATTGGCACTTGTTCCCGTTCGCTGGCATTATTTTATGGAAAACAAATACCTGCACACTGATTTCGCAGGATTTGAACACCTGGAAGAACAATATACGATCAGCGATGCACCGGGCTCGGTAGCAGTTACGACCGAGTCGGGACAACCCCTTTTTCGTATCCTGCTGAAGACCGGTCGTGAATTCATACAGTATGATACGATCACCATCTTGCTGCGTTTGCTGGCCATTATTTGTTTGCTGGCATTTCTGCACAACATTGCTTCCGAATGGGTGCGGATGTTTTCATTTACCAATGGGTTTCTCTTTTTATTGGGCTCGGTACTCTTTTTACGTCTGCTGACCTATCAGTTTCATGTTCCTTTTGATTTTTCCAAGATACCGCTCTTCGATCCGGCAGTATATGCTTCCAATATCATCCATCCTTCCTTGGGTGACCTGCTCGTTAATGCTGCCCTCGTATATTGGTTGCTCCGTTTTTATCGAACCCGTCGCCTGTTTCGTCCTGCCACTACCTCCCGCTGGCCGCAACCACTTCTGATCGTATTGAATACAGTCCTGCTCACCCTGAGCGGACTCCTCCTGGCGAACATCGTGAGCAGTCTGGTCGATGATGCCAAAATATCTTTCGACGTAACCAACTTCTTTTCTCTCTCAGTTTTTAGTTTCATCAGCTTTATTGTCCTCTGCTTGCTGGTATTGATTTTTTATCACCTCTCCGAGATTTTTTTGCTGCCCCTGTTGCGTTTGTCTGTGCCCCTTTATTGGCAACTGCCGATCATCGGTTTCACCGGTGGACTGGTTACCCTGCTTTTACGAGATACTTCCCTCGTGCTGCTTTATGCAGGCATTACAGGTTGGATCATACTCTATCTATTGTTGGTATACTTGCGAAGACATGAATTTTTGAAAGGGTTATCGGCTTCTCCCTTTTATATTTTTTGGGTGATGTTTTTTGCCCTCTCGGTTGCATCACTTGTGATGCTGCGTTTCCGCCAGGTGGAATGGCAACAGCGTGAAAAAATGGCTGAGCGACTGGTGCAACAATCTGATCCCTTCGGGGAAAACTTGCTCAGCATAGCCGCTACGAATTTTGATGACCGCTGGCTGGAGGAAAACTTTTATCGCTTTTCGCTTTCTGAGCAGGAGAATAAAATGCTGAAGGATAGTCTTACCCGACAAAACTTTTCCGGCTACCTGAACAAATTTGATACCCGCATCTTAACTTTTAATACCGTTCGTCAGCCGCTCTTCAACGATGATACCACCCGTTGTCTGGACCTCGACACCCTCATTGAATTGCATGCAGAGCCAACCGATATGGAGGCACTCTATACGGCCGGCACCGGCAACCGTGTTTTCAGTTATGCTTTCAGGAAAACGATTGCCGCTGCTGATAACATAGCCGGATATGTATATGTGCTGATAACTGCCAAGCGCTATAAGAGTGAATCGCTCTACCCGGAATTATTCAACCAGGTAGCTGATCCACTCACGGATCCTGCATCGGGCTATGCGTATGCGGTTTATAAACGGGGTCAAATGACCGATCACTATGGCATATATCCGTTTGCGTCAACGCCGGGCGTTGAGCGGAAGGCAGGCAATGCCTTTATACGAAAGGCAGCTGATGGATTTACGGAACTCTGGCTACGCGATGGTCCGGATAAACAGGTGATGATTGTACGAAAGAACAATACCCTGCGCGAATTAATCACACTCTTCGCCTATTTGTTCTGTGCCTTTCTTTTCATTTCATTCGTATTCGATAAGGCAGCATTGTTATTCAGCACAGGTTTCCGCCGTAAACAGTTGCAATCGCTGTTTCAGATCAAGATTCGGTCCCAGTTGCAATCCATCATTATTTTTATCAGCATCTTTTCCTTTATTGTTATCAGCGTCACCACCATTACCTTATTCATCAGTCGTTTTAACATCAACAATGAGGAGCGACTGGCCCGGGCCATTCAGGTGATGGCCAATGAGATCAACTCCCGTGCGAGCAGTCTCGAAAGCATCGAACTGCAGGGCACACCCGGCGGATTTGGGAATGAGATGCAGCGCGTTATCACTGAAATATCGGAGCAGCACAATGCCGACATCAACTACTACAGCACGGGGGGGAATCTGCTGATTTCTACACAACCTTATATCTACAATAAGAAGCTGCTCAGTGAGAAGATGAATGCAGACGCCTATCAGCACCTCACCAAGAAGAAGAGCATTCGCTATTTGCAAACTGAAACCATCGGTGCCTTCCGTTACCTGAGTGTATATCAACCCCTGTCAGATGCTGCCGGAACAACCTATGCCTATCTGAATATTCCTTATCTCAATACACAGGCTGAATTGAACCAGGAGATCTCCGGATTTCTGGCGGCCATCCTCAACCTGAACGCATTTATTTTTCTGATTGCAGGTATCATTGCCTTTTATTTTACCGGTCGCATTACTAATTCGTTCGACCTGATTACCCGTAAAATGCAGCAGATCAGCTTAGGAAAAGTGAATGAGACCCTGGAGTGGAATCGCAATGATGAATTGGGCTTGCTGATCTCCGAATACAATAAAATGGTGCGTAAGCTGGAAGCCAGTGCCAGTGCACTTGCCGTTACAGAGCGGGAAGTGGCCTGGCGGGAAATGGCAAGGCAGGTAGCTCATGAAATCAAGAATCCACTGACGCCCATGAAACTGAGTATTCAGTACCTGCAGGAAGCCTTGCAACGCAATGATCCGCGGCTACCGGAACTTTACCGCAAGACCAATGCTACCCTCATTACACAGATCGACCAGCTTTCGCGTATTGCCGGTGATTTTGCTCAATATGCGCAAATCAGTTTGGCGAGACCTGTACAACTAGATATGGGGGAAGTGATTCGTAAATGGGCACAATTGTATGAATTGTCCGATAACTGCCGTATTCGTCTTTTTCTGCCGGAGGAAACGGTATGGATGCAGGGTGATGAAGGACACCTGGATCGATTGTTTACCAATCTGCTGCTCAATGCTATTCAGGCTGGCAATGAAAATGAGCTGGCAGCCATCAGTATACGCATGGATGCCACTGCGGATAACCTGACAGTTAGTTTTGCTGACCAATCGGGCGGAATTGCGCCTGAGTTGACCCATCGCATTTTCACTCCCAACTTCACGACCAAAACAGGCGGTACCGGCTTGGGACTGGCCATTTGTAAACGCATTGTAGAACAGGCGGGTGGTCAAATTCGTTTTGAAACGGAATGGGGCAGGGGTACCACTTTCTTCATGGAGTGGCCGCGTATCAAACAAGCTGATTAATTTAAGGTCGCTTCTGCTGTTGATTAGCTATGAAGTGCCGCATATCGCTTAGGGAGAGACTGCTCAGGTTACCAGTAGCGGGAAGACCGGCTTTTTGTGCGACCAATACTCCATAGCGAATATCATTCAGTCCGGCAATGTTGTGGGCATCGGGATTGATGGATATCATCACACCCAGTTCCTGTGCTCTTTCTATCCAGCGCCAGTCGAGATCTAATCGTCGTGGGTGGGCATTGAGTTCGATCACCACTTTATGTTCTGCACAAGCTTGCAGCAATCGTTCATGATCGACCGGATAGCCACTTCGGCTCAGAAGCAGTCTACCCGTAGGATGGCCCAGTATCGAAGTAAAAGGGTTCGCTACAGCGGTGAGGAGACGATGCATGGCTTTCTCTTGCGGCATCTTTAAATTGGAGTGGATGGAAGCAATGATCAGATCGAATTGCGCCAGCACCTCAGGCGGATAATCCAGCGCGCCATCACTTAGTACATCGCTTTCAATACTTTTAAAAATGGTAAACGGGGCAAGAGCGGCATTGAGTTTTTCAATTTCACGGTGTTGTGCGATCACACGGTCTGCTTGTAGTCCATTGGCATAAAAGGCAGAACGTGAGTGG
>JBEIUM010000094.1:0-9433 GCA_040374385.1 Sediminibacterium sp.
AGTATCGCAATTTACAGCGCAGCGCAACCAAATTGAAAACGATAAAAAAAATCATTTTATCTATGCACCTGTTTCTGGTATAATACAGAATATCAACACTCGTTATGCGGGTGGTTTTATTTCAGCCGGAGAAACACTTTGCATCATTTCGCCGCAAAGCAATTTAATAGGAGAATGTTACGTAAGCACGAGGGATGTAGGCTTACTCAAACTTCATCAGCCAGTACGCTTCCAGATAGATGCTTTTGATTATAATTATTTTGGCATACTTACCGGTAAGGTGATTGCTATTGACAATGATTTTACGATGGTAGAATATAAGCCGGTTTTTAAAGTACGTTGTAGTTTCGACAGCACACAGCTTTTACTTAAAAACGGCTACAAAGGAGAATTAAAAAAGGGGCTTACTTTTCAAGCACGTTTCGTAGTGGCAGAGCGTACACTATGGCAATTACTGTTTGATAAAGTAGATGATTGGCTCAACCCCACAGCGCCACCTGCACACCGAACAGCTAAGCAACCATGAATAAACGTGTACGGATAAAGCAAAGAGATATCACCGATTGTGGTGCAACTTGCTTAGCCTCAATAGCTATGCACTATAACTTACAGTTGCCCGTAAGTCGCATTCGGCAATATGCTGGTACCGATAAGCGGGGTACCAATGTATTGGGTTTAATAGAGGCTGCTGAACGTTTGGGCTTTCAGGCTAAGGGTGCTAAAGGCCATTTAGAAAGTTTAGCCAAAGTACCATTGCCAGCTATTGCCCATGTTGTATTGAAAAATGACTTACATCACTATGTAGTTATCTATAAGGTTACTAAGAAGAAACTAGCCTATATGGATCCGGGTGATGGTGATTTTCATACGGTTTCATTGGGTAAGTTTCAATAGATATGTAGCGGCGTCATAGTGCTCTTACTGCCCGATTATGGTTTTGTAACCGGCAAACAAAAAATCAGCAATGCGGCACGCTTTTGGCAGTTGATACGTCCACATTCAGCTATCATGGTTCAGGCATTGGTCGGCGCTTTAGTTTATACCATTCTTGGCTTGTCCAATTCCATCTACATGCAAAAGATTATTGATTTTGTTTTGGTGGAAGGAAATATACGTCTACTCAATCTGCTGAGTGTAGCAATGATTGTGATTCTTATTTTTCAACTCATTATTGGCGGGTATAAAACAGTATTTGGATTACAAACTGGACAGATGATTGATGCCCGTTTGATACTGGGTTATTACAAGCACTTGCTCAAACTACCCCAGCGTTTTTTTGATACCATGCGGGTGGGCGAAATCATCAGCAGGGTAAATGATGCGGTAAATATTCGGGAGTTTATCAACAACGTAGCACTAAACTTTATTGTAAACGGCCTAATTGTGATTTTCAGTATCGTACTCATGTTTTTTTACTACTGGAAATTAGCATTAATCATGCTTGCCATTATTCCTGTTTACCTGCTTATTTACTGGATAAGCAATAAGGTTAACAAGAAATGGCAGCGTCGCTTAATGGAAGAAAGTGCAGAATTAGAAAGTCAGTTGGTGGAAAGTTTAAATGCAGTAGGCACCATTAAGCGGTTTGGCTTAGAAACATTTGCCAATGATAAAACAGAGGTCAGGTTTGTAACATTGCTCCGCACTATTTATAAAACAAGTATTTATTCCTTATACATTGGGACCGGGTCAGAGTTTTTCACAAGATTTTTTACGATTATCCTGCTATGGGCCGGGTCTTATTTTGTCATACAAAGAGAGTTATCACCGGGTGAGCTACTTTCTTTTTATGCATTAGTGGGTTATTTTATCGGCCCTGCTTCATCACTCATTGGAGCCAACAAAAACATTCAGGATGCCTTAATTGCCGCCGACCGTTTATTTGAAATCATTGATCTTGAGACCGAGTCATCCAACGAAAATAAAATTGAGCTCACACCCGAACTGATTGGTCATATTTGTTTCAATAACGTAACATTTCGTTACGGTTCAAGAACTACCGTATTCGAAGGATTGAACCTTGCTATATCAAAAGGGCAAAGTACAGCCATTGTAGGTGAAAGTGGCAGTGGTAAATCTACCCTGCTTTCACTACTACAAAATATGTACCCGTTAAAAGAGGGAAATATCACCATTGGTGGACTGGATTTGCAACACATTAGCAACCGCAGCTTGCGGCAAATGGTGGGTGTGGTACCACAAAATATTGATTTATTCACTGGTACAATAATTGATAATATTGCCATTGGCGACAATGAACCGGATATGCAACGTATTTTATCTCTTTCTAAAATGATTGGTATTGATTCATTTATTGAAAAACTGCCCAATACTTATAACAGTATTGTAAGTGAACAAGGCGTTAACTTATCAGGTGGGCAAAGACAAAGACTCGCAATTGCAAGGGCATTATATCGTGACCCTGAAATACTTATTCTCGATGAAGCCACCAGCAGTTTGGACCCAACCAGCGAGCAACAGGTTCAGGATACACTCAGCTGGTTTAAGTCACAAAGCAAAACCATCATCATTATTGCACATAGGCTTACAACTATTAAAAATTGTGATAAGATATTGGTTCTGAATCAGGGTAAATTAGTGGAGCAGGGGTCTCATTATGACTTGTTGCAAAGTAATGGACACTATTCACAATTGTGGAGCTATCATACAGCTACAATTTAGCAGTAAGCCCTTTTTGTGTATTGACCCCCTAAATGACTGGACTGATTTTTTAATTCAGTTTAGAACATTAAATATAGTGAAGTAGAGATCAAAACGTCGAAGCTGGAGTGTTGAACAGAATCTTCAACTCATCCAAGAAGCGGATTATTATGACATTACTAACGACCTTGTGCAAACACAAAGTTGCATAATCGTTATTCCATCGTTGGAAGAGAGAGTTCAACCATGATGGTATTTCGGGTCTACAGCCCAAGTACTAGAGCATTAATCGGGACTTAAAGCAGTTACAGTTGGAGAATGCACCTTATTAAAAATGGTTGTGCTCTAAATAAAACTGTTTGATGGGTTACTTACAATAATTGTTAAGTATTCAAAAACTGTACAATTCAGAAATTAATTACAGCAAGTTATTCTTAATTGTATGAGATATTAATTCCTTCTGATTTCGTACACGGAACTTTTTGAATAAACCGTATATCTTTTTTTCAATATTGGATTTCGAAACACCCAGATGATTTGCAATATCATTTAGAATCATACCCCCGGCAAGCAACTTCAAAATTTCATGCTCTCTTCGGGTAATCAGTCTTCCTTCATCACCAAACTCCCTCATTTTATCTACCAGTACCTCAATACCCGGACCACTGGCATGAAAATACTTATCGTTCGGATTCGTTATCCGGGGATTTAATTTGTATCTGCCCAGCAGTTCTGTTACACGCCCCTTTGCTGAACGATAGACACGCACACTCTCAAGCAGCGATACCTCGTCACCAACTTTGTTGTACTTCTTTGATTCTATCGTACAAGAATATTCATCTAATCGCTCTCTCTTCTCTAATATAAATGCCAGCGATTGGTTATTCATCTCCCTGATAAAATCTGCGTAGTCGGGCGTTGTAATACCAATCAACATTTGCATGCTGATCTCGTCGTTTTCATATCCCAGCAACTGCTGCCAACCCGCTGCATGCATGATCTTCATCTCAACCAGGGAATACACAAAAATGGCTTCATCGGAGAAAAACGGGATGTCGGCATAATCAGTTCTCTCTTCCGGTACATACGTGTCAGAAGATAAAAAGGTTTCATAGAATTGCATTCGCAAAGATTTTAACGGCCGCGATTAACATCAATGATAGAATAGATGTTAAGTTTTTACGATATTAAAAGTAATGCCTTTTCTGATAACTTGACAAGCAGAATAATTGCTTGTGTATAAGCTGTGTATAATAGATGTACCAACACCTACCTATAGAAGAAAACCAATGCCAGCCAGCAGAATACCCCCCCCCTGATTATAGGAAACCATCGCCAATATTGCGCTTGACCTCGGCAACATATTCCTTGATGGACTGCTCCTTGTCCTTCTTGCAGATCATGAGCACATCCGGCGTATCTACAATAATGCAGTCATCTACCCCCTGTAAAACCAGTAATTTTTTGTCAGGGATCGATACCATACATCGGGTCGCATCAATGATCATCACGCTGTCGCCCGCTACCGCATTGCCGAGATAATCTTTCTCGAGATTATCATAGGCACTGTTCCAGGTACCCAGATCACTCCAGCCAAAGGAAGAAGGAATCACATATACATTCCGCGCCTTCTCCATGATGGCATTATCAATCGATATATTGGTGCAGAGCGGGTAAATACGATGAATGGCACTCAACTCCCCCGGCGTATTGAATTGCGCTTTTTCCACATCAAACAACTCAAACATCTCAGGCTGGTGCTGCTCGATCGCTTCTAAAACCGTGGCGACCTTCCAAACAAAAATACCGGCATTCCATAAAAAATCACCGCTGGCAATGAAAGTACGTGCCAATTCCAGATCAGGCTTCTCGGTGAAAGTCTTTACCTTATAAATACCCTCCGCCACCGGTAAGGGCTCATGCTGAATATAGCCATAGCCCGTATTGGGATGCGTGGGCGTAATACCTAAAGTAACCAATGCCTGCACATTTTCAACAAACTCCAATGCCTGACAAGTGACACGGGTGAACTGCTGTTCATCTAAAATCAGGTGATCGCTCGGCGCTACAATCAAACATGCCTCAGGATCCATCTGTCGCAACTTGAAGGAGATATAAGCTATGCAGGGAGCCGTATTCTTGCGGCTGGGCTCCGATAAAATATTCCCCGCTTTCATCTCCGGTAACTGCTCCGCCACAATATTGGCATACTCCTCACTGGTTACCACAAAAATGTTCTCCTCCGGAATAAAGGCTGCATACCGCTGATAAGTCCATTGCAACAGCGACTTACCTGTATTGAGGATATCTAAAAACTGCTTGGGATACGCCGTCCGGCTCTTGGGCCAAAAACGACTGCCAATACCGCCGGCCATAATGGCCACATAATGGTGGGAATGATTCATGAAGGCAGCAAATTACCTGATATTCCTGCAATATTACAGGCTTTCATCGGGATAGAAATATTCTGTGGAGCGGCAATCATAGGATACCCTCTTTTACCAGGTCATGCAAGTGAATAATGCCCCGGTAACTGCCCTGATCAGCAACAAGCAACTGACTGATATCATGCAGCTGCATCAATTCCAGGGCATCCATTGCAAGGGCCTCCGATCCAATCGTCTTGGGGTCTTTTGACATAATATCGCTGGCAGCCACCCGACTGATGTCCTCATTCTTCTCCAGCATCCGGCGCAAATCCCCATCGGTAATAATACCTACGATTCGGTCTGCCTCATCAACCACCGCCGTTACCCCGAGCCTTTTTTGTGTAATCTCGACAATCACTTCCCGCAGCGATGCAGTAGGCAATACCCGCGGCCTTGCATGGGCTGCAGCTAACTCGCCCGCCAGCAACAACAATCGCTTGCCTAAATTGCCCCCCGGATGGTAACGGGCAAAATCATTACCGGTGAATCCGCTCAGGTGCATCAAACAAATCGCCAAAACATCGCCCATCACCATCTGCGCCGTGGTACTGGTAGTGGGCGCCAGGTTGTGTGGACAAGCCTCTTTTTCTATGGTCGTATCAAGTACCCAATCTGCTTCACGTGCCAGTAAACTGTTGAGCTGACCCGTCATCCCGATTAGGCGGAAGCCATATTTCTTGATCAAAGGAACCAGGGTTTTGATCTCCGGACTCTCCCCACTCTTGCTGATCAGCAATACCTGGTCGCCGGACTGAATCATGCCCAGATCACCATGAATGGCGTCGGCCGCATGCATGAACAGGGCAGGCGTTCCGGTAGAATTGAGCGTAGCCACAATCTTCCGCCCTACCAGGGCACTCTTTCCTATGCCACTCACCACCAACCTGCCCCCGGCCGTCCGGATTTCACGTATGGTACGTTCAAAATTTTCATCCAGCCGGTGGGCCATCGCTGCTAAAGCAGCCGACTCATTCAAAATGGCAGCACGGGCTATATCTAACAGGGAATCTGTCATGGTTGCAAAGGTAAACTTTAACAGCTAATGACCCCATTATTCAGTAACTTCGTTCCCCTCTCGAAAAAAAGGGAAATACGGGTAATTTTTACCCTATGTCGATGCTCGGGAAAGCGGAATATTGCACCCTGATACAATAATTCCGCCCGATTCGGGAAAAATGACTATATTATTTAATCAATCGCCCCCTTGGGTTGTTGAAGAAGCGTTTGACAGACATGGCTACCGCAACAAAAAAGAAGACAGCACCTGCTAAAAAAGAGGCTACCGCCAAAAAAACGGTCGGCGCCAAGCGTTCCGACTCCGTCATCCATACTGCCCTCGAGCAATACTTTGGCTTTACTGAATTCCGGGGTACCCAGCAACAAGCCATCGAAAGCCTGCTGGGCGGCATAGATACCTTTGTCATCATGCCCACCGGCGGTGGAAAAAGCCTCTGCTACCAACTTCCCGCCCTGATCAGTCCGGGCTGTGCCATTGTCGTTTCTCCCCTGATTGCCCTGATGAAGAACCAGGTGGATCTGGTACGTGGCTACAGCGAAAACGATGAAGTGGCCCACTTCCTGAACTCCTCTCTGAATAAAGGCCAAATCAAAACGGTGCGGCAAGACCTGCTCTCGGGAAAAACCAAGCTGCTCTACGTTGCCCCGGAAACCCTGACCAAACAAGAGAACCTCGATTTCTTCCGCGACCTCACCATCTCCTTCTTCGCCGTAGATGAAGCCCACTGTATCTCTGAGTGGGGGCATGATTTCCGTCCGGAATACCGCCGCCTGCGGGAAATGATGGACATCATCAACCCCGAGATACCCGTGATGGCACTCACCGCCACCGCAACCCCGAAAGTGCAGAGTGATATCGTGAAAAACCTCGGACTGCGAACACCTTGTATTCTGATCTCTTCCTTCAATCGCAATAATCTCTATTACGAGATACAACCAAAAGTCAGCAAAGAACAAACGGTGAAAAGCATCATTCGCTTCATCACCCAACACAAGGGTAAGAGCGGCATCATCTATACCCTAAACCGGAAAACAACCGAAGAACTGGCAGAACTGCTGGTGGCCAATAATATCAAAGCCGTGGCCTACCATGCCGGACTCGATCAGAAATTACGCGCTGACCGGCAAGATCAGTTTTTAAGTGAGAAGGTGCAGGTAATCGTCGCCACCATCGCATTTGGCATGGGCATCGATAAACCCGATATCCGCTTTGTCATACACTTCAACATCCCCAAGTCGATCGAAAACTATTACCAGGAAACCGGTCGTGCCGGAAGAGACGGGCTCGAAGGGATCTGTGTGCTCTATTATTCGCATAAAGATGTTGCCAAACTGGAACACCTGATGCGCGATAAGCCGCTGAGTGAAAGAGAAGTGGGGGCACAACTCATTGATGAGACCGTGGCTTACGCCGAAACCTCCGTCTGCCGCCGCAAAGTGCTGCTGCATTATTTTGGGGAAGAGTGGACCGAAGAGAATTGTGGCAGCTGTGATAACTGCCGTCACCCGCGGGAACGCATCGAATCGAAATCGGAGGCAGTGCAGGCATTGAAAGTGATTCAGGCACTCGACGAACGCTTCGGAACCGATTATGTGGTCAATGTTTTAATGGGCATCGCGACCCAACAAATCAATCTCTATCGACATAATCACCTGCCCGTATTTGGTATCGGCAAAGACCAGACACCCCTGTTCTGGAGCAGCCTGATCCGCCAGATGTTGCTGCATGACCTGATCCGCAAAGACATTGAAGAGTATGGTCTGCTGAAAATTACGCCTGCCGGACAAAAATTCATCAAGAAGCCGGTGTCGCTGAAGATTGCTCTGAACAATCAGTTTGAAGATGCCAACGCCGATGATGATGAAGGGGAAGGTGCAGCACAGGCAGGTACTTCCGCAGATGAACAACTCTTCGAAATGCTGAAAGGGCTGAGACAACAGGAAGCCAGACGAAAAAAACTGCCACCCTTTGTACTATTCCTTGAAAGTTCATTGCACGATATGGCCACCCTCTTCCCCACTACATTAGCCGAACTGGAAAAATGCCAAGGTGTTAGTAAGGGGAAGTCGCTGAAATTCGGTAAGCCCTTTGTAGAACTGATTGCAAAGTATGTAGAAGAGAACCAGATCGAGAAGCCCGATGACTTTGTGATGAAGAGCGTGGCGAATAAAGCCAATAATAAGATCTACATCATTCAGAATGTCGATAAAAAGATACCACTGGAAACCATTGCCCGCAATAAAAGCCTGAACCTGCAGGAACTGCTGGAGGAGATGGAGACCATTGCTGCCAGCGGCACCCGCCTGAACCTGAATTATGCCATTGATGAATGGCTCGATGATGAAGAACAGGAAGCCGTGATCGATTATTTCAGGAACTGCGAAACTTCATCGCTGCAGCTGGCGCAGGAAGAACTGAGTGACTACTCCTTTACCTGGGAACAACTCAAAATCATGCGCATCCAGTTTCTCAGTGAGTATGGAAACTAATGGTGTCGCAGGCATCCAGTTATTTTTTCCAGAAGGCTGAAAGTCGCAACTGCAGGTTCTCCCGCACATTTACATAGTAGAGATTGAAATCACCGGCATGGTAGTTCTCGGTTTTGTAGAGACTGCTGCCAAAAAAAACAGGGCGTGGTGTCCACAATACCCGCTCATGGATATTGGCGGCTGTCGATTGTGGTATCAATTTATTGAATTTGAGCAGAATGGCTCCCTTGTTCTCGAAACGCTCTGCCGACGGCCGGCTGCTGTCCCAAGTGATGGGATTAGTCACGAGTGAACTACCTTTTTCTTTTTCCACGAATTCCGGAACATATCCCTCGCGATAGGTTCTCCAGCCAACCATACAACCGGTTTGATGAGGTGTTTGGCAGGAACGGATGTTGACAAATTTCTCTGTGTTCACATACATGCCGGGAATATAGGCAGCCACCAGTTTATTGTACAACAGGGTATTGTCGAAAAACTCAAGCAGGAGTCGCTGGGCATGGGTAGAGCCCTGGCTATGGGAGGCAATGATGATGGGTCTGCCCTTGTTCTCGTTTTGCAGGTAATATAGAAAGGCATTCTTTACATCGGAGTAAGCCAGGTTGAAGGCATTCAACGCAGCGAGGGTATCTTCTTTTGTTCTTGGATAATAGGCGGAGAGATGGGCCTGGCGATACCTTGGGGCAAATACTCTTCCCACTTCATTGAAGATGCTGGCCTGGTAGAGTATCGGACTAAAATCTGTTTTAGCATTCAGTTCTGCATCATCGGTACGGGCATTCCAGCCGGTCTTTTTCTCTTCTGCGGTGTAAGTGGTAGGATGGATAAAAAAAACA
>JBEIUM010000300.1:0-2387 GCA_040374385.1 Sediminibacterium sp.
GGGCGGAAGTTTCCTCACCCTCACTGGTCCGATTAATTTCTCTGCCAATAAAATTTTCCGAATGAAGGTATACTCGCCACGGGCGGGTGCTAAGGTGTTATTGAAAGTAGAAAATTCAGGTAATCCGGGGTTGAATTTTGAAAAGGAAACCGTTGTTTCCATGGCCAATAATTGGGAAGACCTAGTATTTGATTTTACTGGAATCAATACAGCTAATGCTTATGACCGAATTGTACTGATTTTCGACTTAGGTACGCCTGGTGATGGCTCTTCAAATTTCACTTTCTTCTTCGATGATATACGATTGACAAACACAGCTCCGGTATCAATTCCTTTGAATTTTGAATATCCGGTATCTTATGATTGGTTTGGTTTCGATGGTGGCGATATGACCGTCATTAATAACCCGCAGTCCGGAGGTATCAATACCAGCGCGAAGGTGGCGAGGATGGTGAAAAATGCGGGTCAACCCTGGGGTGGTAGTTTTCTTACCCTCAGCGAGCCCATACCATTTTCATTGTCAAAAACATTCCGCATGAAAGTATATTCTCCCCGAGCAGGTGCAAAAGTTTTGTTGAAAGTAGAGAATTCATCTAATCCGGGTATCAATTTTGAGCGGGAGGTAACCATTGGTGCTGCCAATGCATGGACTGATCTCACCTTTGATTTTTCCGCTATCAATACTGCCAACTCTTATGACCGGGTTGTGCTCATATTTGATCTGGGTACCCCAGGTGATGGCTCCTCTAATTTCACCTTTTTGGTCGATGATATACGTCTTCAATAATCTTTCAAAATCTGTATTATGCGTAACTTAAATTACATATCATTGATGTTGGCAGGATTTGTACTCTTGTTCAGTTCTTGTCAGAAGACATCTTACTCGTTTGGAGAATTAACGGCTCCCTCCAATCTCGTTCTCACCACTTCTATCGTGGGTGTTGATGGTTCCAATCCAAACGGCAATGGTTCCGGGAATGTCAACATATCGGTTACATCTAAAGGGGCCCTTACTTATAACATCGATTTTGGTGATGGAATAAGCAGAGTGGTACCTGGTGGCAGTTTAACCTACAAATATGCCAATCCGGGAACCAATGATTATACTATAACAGTGAATGCTATTGGAACAGGCGGCAGTATATCTACAATCAGCAAGCGCATTCGGGTTTTTGTAGCATTTCAGATTCCTGCCCAGATATTATCTGCGCTAACAGGAACCGGTTCTAAGATATGGGTTACTGACCGCAGTGCACCCGGACATTTTGGTGTTGGTCCGGCAGATGCGTTCGCTCCTATATGGTATGCTGCAACGCCTGACTCACGCGAAGCATGTGCTTATGATGATGAGATAACTTTTTCCAAAAATGCCAATGACCAGGTTTTTATGAATGTGAATAATCAGGGCGCCTCCTTTTCAATAGGTGCTTCCAGTGCTTTCTATGGATTTAGCGGGGGTGACAATTGTTTTCCAATTACCACAGGTGGTAATAAGCAATTGATTTTCCAAAATGCTACTTCCAATTCTACACCAGCCCAATCAACACGCATTCAGTTTACTGTTCCCGGTAATGGTATTATTAACTTTGGCACAGGTGGAACGGTATACGAGATACTTGAAATTACTCCTACGACCGTACACCTGCGTAATATTGGCATTGATGGTAACTCTTGGTATCAAAAACTGAAACTGAAGCCCTGATGAATCGTTTTCTGCTCATGATTGGCCTGGTAGTATTTGGCTGCGGTGAAAAGAACACAATACCTACGCCGGTTGCTCCTTCGAACCTGTCTGTGGCAGCAGTGGTGGCAACCGATAACAGCGGAAATGTTCAGTTCACTGCTACTGCAAATAATGCGGAAAGCTTTGATTTTGATTTCGGTAATGGCATCTTTCAAAATTCAGTGACGGGCAAATTAACTTATCGTTACCCTGCTTCCGGAACCTATTTGGTGAATGTGATTGCAAAGAATAGTGCAGGGCAGATGAGTAAATCTCTATCGGTGACGGTTGTTGTAGTGCAATCCATGATTTGGTCAGACGAATTCAGTGCTCCGGGGGCACCGGATCCTTCAAAATGGGGCTATGATATCGGCGCCGGTGGCTGGGGTAATAATGAATCGCAGTATTATACCAATCGACTGGAAAACGCTGTTGTTTCCAATGGCACATTAAAAATCATAGCAAAGAAAGAGAGTTTCAGTGGCAGTAACTTCACCTCCGCAAGGCTATTATCACGCAATAAATTTTCATTTAAATATGGAAAAATAGAAGTGTCAGCCAAGCTTCCGGTTGGTGTCGGAACCTGGCCAGCCATTTGGATGCTGGGCGATAACTTTCCAACAGCCGGATGGCCTGCCTGCGGTGAGATTGACATTATGGAGCA